>NZ_JBIAUG010000002.1:347122-447082 GCF_042892575.1 Streptomyces sp. NPDC001744 | reverse complement strand
GCGCGGGGGGGCGCGGGGGGGGCGGGGGGCGGCGGTTGCCCCCCCGCGCGCCCGGGCGGGGCCGGGGGGGGGACCGGGGCCCCCGCGGGGGGGGGGCGGGGGGCCGGGGCGGGGGGGGGGCGGGCCCCGGGGGGCCCCGCCCCTCCCCCGTCCGGCGGTTACGCGGTGAGGCGGGCGACCGCCTCGTCCACCGTCAGCTCCTCGCGCTCCCCCGTGCGGCGGTCCTTCAGCTCCACGACGCCCTCGCCCGAACGGCGGCCCGCGACCAGGATCTTCGGGACGCCGATCAGCTCCGCGTCGGTGAACTTGACGCCCGGGGAGACGCCCGCGCGGTCGTCGACCAGGACGCGCAGCCCCGCGGCGGACAGCTTGTCGGAGACCTCCAGGGCCAGTTCGGTCTGGAGGGCCTTGCCCGCGGCGACCACGTGGACGTCGGCCGGGGCGACCTCGGCCGGCCAGCACAGGCCCTTGTCGTCGGCGGTCTGCTCGGCGAGGGCGGCCACGGCGCGCGAGACGCCGATGCCGTACGAGCCCATGGTCACGCGGACCGGCTTGCCGTTCTGGCCGAGGACGTCGAGCTTGAGGGCGTCGGCGTACTTGCGGCCCAGCTGGAAGATGTGGCCGATCTCGATGGCGCGGTCCAGCTTGAGGCCGGTGCCGCACTTCGGGCAGGGGTCGCCCTCCTCGACGACGACCACGTCGACGTACTCGGTGACCTCGAAGTCGCGCCCGGCGACCACGTTCTTCGCGTGGGTGTGCTCCTTGTTGGCGCCCGTGATCCAGGACGTGCCCGGCGCCACGCGCGGGTCGGCGACGTACGTGACCTTGTCGAGGCCCTGCGGGCCGACGTAGCCGCGCACGAGGTCGGGGCGGCCGGCGAAGTCGGTCTCGGTGACCATCTCGACGGTGGCCGGCGCGAAGTGCGCCTCGACCTTGCCGAGGTCGACCTCGCGGTCGCCGGGGACGCCCACGGCGACGATCTCGCCGTCGACCTTCACCAGGAGGTTCTTGAGGGTGGCGGAGGCGGGGACGCCGAGGGAGGCCGCGAGGGTCTCGATGGTCGGGGTGTCCGGGGTGGGGATCTCCTCGGCGGCGGGCACGGCGGAGCCGTCCACGGCCTTCAGCGCGAAGGAGACCGCCTCGGTGTTGGCGGCGAAGTCGCAGTTCGGGCAGTCCGCGAAGGTGTCCTCGCCGGCCTCGGCCGGGGCGAGGAACTCCTCGGACTTCGAGCCGCCCATCGCGCCCGCCGTGGCGGCGCAGATGCGGTAGTCGAGGCCGAGGCGCTCGAAGACCCGCCGGTACGCCTGGCGGTGCAGGGCGTACGCCTGGGCGAGGCCCTCGTCCTCCGTGTCGAAGGAGTACGAGTCCTTCATCAGGAACTCGCGGCCGCGCAGGATGCCGGCGCGGGGGCGGGCCTCGTCGCGGAACTTGTTCTGGATCTGGTAGAGGATGACCGGCAGGTCCTTGTAGGAGGACGCCTGGTCCTTCACCAGGAGGGTGAAGATCTCCTCGTGGGTCGGGCCGAGGAGGTAGTCGCCGCCCTTGCGGTCCTGGAGGCGGAACAGCTCGGCGCCGTACTCGTCCCAGCGGCCGGTCGCGTCGTAGGGCTCGCGGGGCAGCAGGGCCGGCAGGGAGACCTCCTGCGCGCCGATGGCGTCCATCTCCTCGCGGACGATCCGCTCGACGTTGGCGAGGACCTTCTTGCCGAGGGGCAGCCAGCTCCAGATGCCGGCGGCGGTGCGGCGCACGTACCCCGCGCGGACGAGGAGCTTGTGGCTGAGGACCTCGGCGTCCGCCGGGTCGTCGCGCAGCGTCTTCGCCATCAACTTCGACATGCGCTGGACCGGTGCGTTGGCCATGGTTCTCGTACTCCTGCCGGGCTGGGGGTCCCCCCTGCTCGAACGGGGCCGAGAGCTCGGGGGAGGTGATGGCCCCGAGGTTAGCCGGGCGGCCCCGGGGACGAGAAATCAGTTCCGGCGCGCCAGCGGCAGCGGGGCGCCCATCACCGCGTAGGGCCGGGGGGCGCTCGGGAAGTGCACCCGCCGGGCGAGGTCCTGGTAGCCGAGGGACCGGTAGAGGCCCCGCGCCGGGCTCTCGGTGTCGATGGCGGAGAGGATCGAGCGGGACTCGGCGGCGGTGTCGGTGAGGGTGGTGATCAGCGCGCGGCCCGCGCCCCGGCCCTGGAAGCCGGGGTGGACGTGGAGTTCGGTGACGGCGAAGGAGGCGTCGAGCCAGTCGGCGGTGCCGGTGGCGCGCAGGTACGGCTCCACGACGGTGGACCACCAGTGGGTGCGGTCGTTGGGCATGCCGTACGCGAAGCCGACGAGCCGTCCGTCGGGGGTGGTGGCGCCGTAGGCGCGGGCGCCGGGCACGAGGAGGTGGCGCAGCACGATGTGGCGGCGCACGGCGACCTCGTCGGCGTCCAGGCCGAAGGCGACCGCCTGCACGGCCAGGGCCTCGTCCACCCGGGCGGCCAGGTCGACCGGTCCGATCGCGATCTCTGCGTCGTCTTCCATGCGGCGCACCCTACAAGCGGCTCCCCTTCCGGCACAGCACGCGCGGGGAGGGCGCTCAGAACAGCACGCTCGTGAAGGCGCCGGTCTCGCGGAAGCCGACGCGGCGGTACGCGGCCCTGGCGGGGAGGTTGTAGTCGTTGACGTACAGGCTCACGACGGGGGCGACGTCGGCCAGGGCGTACCGGAGGACGGCGGCCATGCCCGTCTCGGAGAGGCCCCTGCCCCGGTGCTCGGGGGCGACCCAGACGCCCTGGATCTGGCAGGCCCGGCGGGTGGCGGCGCCGATCTCGGCCTTGAAGACGACCTTGCCGTCCTCGATCCGGGCGAAGGAGCGGCCCGCGCCGACGAGTTCGGCGACCCGGGCCTGGTAGAGCAGGCCGCCGTCGTTGGCGAGCGGGGAGACGCCGACCTCCTCGGTGAACATGGCCACGCAGGCGGGCATGATCACCTCCATCTCGTCCTTGCGGACGCGGCGCACCAGCGGGTCGGGCTCGACGGTGGCGGAGGGTTCCTCGGCGACCATGAGGGGCTGGTTGGCCCGGACGTCCCTGGCGGGGCCCCAGCTCGGTTCCAGGAGCCGCCACAGTTCCGTGGTGGGTCCGGCGGGGCCGACGATGGAGGAGCAGCGGCGGCCGGTCCTGCGGGCCCGGTCGGCGAAGGCGCGGACGGCCCCGGGGGTGGCGCAGATCGGGACCAGGTTGGCGCCGGAGTAGCAGAGCGAGCGCAGCCGTCCCTCGGTGTACCAGCCCCACATCTCGCCGCCGAGGCGCCAGGGGTCCAGCCCGGCGGCCTGGACGCGGGCGGTCACGAAGGCGTTCTCGACGGGAGCGCTCTCCAGGACGGCGAGTGCGGCGCCGAGGTCGGCGGGTTCGAGGACCCGGGTGGTCTCTGTCAACACGAGGGGGCCTCACCGTGCGGTTCCGCTGGTTCACCGCACTTTACCCGGAGGGTCGCGGGGCGCGCCTCCGGCGGCCGAAGCCCCGCCCCCGGGGCGGGGAGCGGGGCTTCGGCGGGGGCTTCGCGGGCGCGGCGCCCGGTCGCGGGCGGGTCAGCCCGCGACGGCGATCGTCGGCTCGCCGCTCGCGACGCCGTCCTTCTCCATCTGCTCGGCGATCTTCAGCGCCTCCTCGATGAGGGTCTCGACGATCTTCGACTCGGGGACGGTCTTGATGACCTCGCCCTTGACGAAGATCTGGCCCTTGCCGTTGCCGGAGGCGACGCCGAGGTCGGCCTCGCGGGCCTCGCCGGGACCGTTGACGACGCAGCCCATGACGGCGACGCGCAGCGGGACGGTCATGCCGTCGAGGCCGGCGGTGACCTCCTCGGCCAGCTTGTAGACGTCGACCTGGGCGCGGCCGCAGGAGGGGCAGGAGACGATCTCCAGGCGCCGCTGGCGCAGGTTCAGCGACTCCAGGATCTGGATGCCGACCTTGATCTCCTCGGCCGGCGGGGCGGAGAGCGAGACGCGGATGGTGTCGCCGATGCCCTGGGAGAGCAGCGCGCCGAAGGCGACGGCCGACTTGATGGTGCCCTGGAAGGCGGGGCCCGCCTCGGTGACGCCGAGGTGCAGCGGGTAGTCGCACTGGGCGGCGAGCTGGCGGTACGCCTCGACCATGACGACCGGGTCGTTGTGCTTGACCGAGATCTTGATGTCGCGGAAGCCGTGCTCCTCGAAGAGGGACGCCTCCCACAGGGCGGACTCGACCAGCGCCTCGGGGGTGGCCTTGCCGTACTTCCTGAGGAGCCGGGCGTCGAGCGAGCCGGCGTTGACGCCGATGCGGATCGGGGTGCCGGCGTCGGAGGCCGCCTTGGCGATCTCCTTGACCTTGTCGTCGAACTGCTTGATGTTGCCCGGGTTGACGCGGACGGCGGCGCAGCCCGCGTCGATGGCGGCGAACACGTACTTCGGCTGGAAGTGGATGTCGGCGATGACGGGGATCTGCGACTTCTTCGCGATCGTGGCGAGGGCGTCGGCGTCGTCCTGGGTGGGGCAGGCCACGCGCACGATCTGGCAGCCGGAGGCCGTCAGCTCGGCGATCTGCTGGAGCGTGGCACCGATGTCGGACGTGCGGGTGGTGGTCATCGACTGCACGGAGACGGGAGCGTCACCGCCGACGGCCACGCTGCCGACCTGGATCTGACGGCTCTTGCGCCGCTCGGCGAGCCGGGTCGGGACGGTCGGGATACCGAGAGAAATCGCGGTCATCTGATGTGCAACCTCAGGGTTGTGCGTCGGCGGGCTCGGGTCTCCGAGGTTACCGCCCCGGTGGCGGGGGGCCGGACACCACCGGGTCCGGCCCTCCGGGGGATCACGTCAGCTTCACCGGGTTGACGATGTCGGCGGCGAGGACGAGCAGGGTGAAGCAGACGAAGACGCCGGCCACCACGTACGCGGCGGGCATCAGCCGGGCCACGTCGAACGGGCCGGGGTCGGGGCGCTTGAAGATCCGGGCCGCGTGGCGGCGCACGGACTCCCACAGGGCGCCCGCGATGTGGCCGCCGTCGAGCGGCAGCAGCGGGAGCATGTTGAACAGGAACAGCGAGACGTTGAACATGACGAGCAGGTTCATGAACATCACGAGGATGCGTTCCGGCGGCGCGTCCACGGTCATCAGCTCGCCGGTGATGCGGGCGGCGCCGAGGACGCCGACCGGGGAGTCCTCGGCGCGCTCGCCGTCGCCGAAGGTGGCGTTCCAGAGGCCGGGGATCTTGCCCGGGAGGGCGACGACCGAGTGGACGCCGGTCTCCAGGAGGTCGGTCATGCGGCTGGTGGTCTCGCCGAAGGTGAGGGCGGCGACCTCGGACTTCGGCTGGAAGCCGAGGTATCCGGCGTCGACGTACTGGACCGGCCGGACGACGTTGCCGTCGGCGTCCTTCTTCTCGACCTTGTTGGAGACGAGGGTGGGGTGCAGGTCGAGCCGCTGTCCGTCCCGCTCGACGGTGAGCGTGGCGGGGCCGATGGCGGCGGTGCGGATGCGGTCGGAGAGGGTGTTCCAGTCGTTCACCGCCCGCCCGTTCAGGGCGAGGATCCTGTCCCCGTCCTTCAGGCCGGCCGCGTACGCCGGGGAGACGGGGTCGCCCTGCTCGCACTTCTGGCGCTTCTCGCTGAGCTCGATGACGCACTTCTGGACACCGGCGACCCGGGTCGTCGGGCCCTCGACGCCGAGCGTCATCATCGACCCGAAGAACAGCGCCGCCGCCAGGACCAGGTTCATGAACGGTCCGGCGAACATGACGACGACGCGCTTCCACGGCTTGCGCGTGTAGAACAGCCGGGTCTCGTCGCCCTCCTGCAGCTCCTCGTACGACGCCTCGCGGGCGTCCTCGATCATGGAGCGCCAGGGCGAGGTGGAGCGGGCCTCGATGCGCCCGTCCGCGCCCGGCGGGAACATGCCGATCATGCGGATGTAGCCGCCGGCCGGGATGGCCTTGATGCCGTACTCGGTCTCGCCGCGCTTCCTCGACCAGATCGTGGGGCCGAAGCCGACCATGTACTGCGGGACCCGGATGCCGAAGAGCTTGGCCGTGGAGAGGTGGCCGAGTTCGTGCCAGGCGATGGAGACGAGCAGCCCCAGCACGAACAGCGCGATGCCCAGGGCGTACAGGAGCGTTTCGTTCATGCGCGGGCCTCCGCTGTCGCCTTCGCTGCGAGTTCTCGGGCCCGGGCCCGTGCCCAGGTCTCCGCTTCCAGGACGTCCGGCACGGTGAGGGAGGTTCCCGCGGCGGGAACGCCGTGCTCCGTGACGACCGTCGTGACCGTGTCCATGATGCCGTTGAACGGCAGCCGGCCCGCCAGGAACGCCTCGACGCACTCCTCGTTGGCGGCGTTGAAGACGGCGGGGGCGGTGCCGCCCAGCTCGCCCACGTGCCGGGCCAGGCCGACGGACGGGAACGCCTCGGTGTCGAGCGGGAAGAACTCCCAGGTGGACGCCTTGCTCCAGTCGAAGGCGGGGGCCGCGTCGGGGACCCGCTGGGGCCAGCCGATGCCGATGGCGATCGGGCCGCGCATGTCGGGCGGGGTGGCCTGGGCGAGCGTGGAGCCGTCCGTGAACTCCACCATCGAGTGAACGTAGGACTGCGGGTGGACGACGACCTCGATGCGGTCGAAGGGGATGTCGTAGAGGAGGTGGGCCTCGATGACCTCCAGCCCCTTGTTCACCAGGGTCGCGCTGTTCACCGTGATCACCGGGCCCATGGCCCAGGTGGGGTGGGCGAGCGCGTCCTCGCGGGTGACGTGGGCCAGCTCGTCCCTCGTACGGCCGCGGAAGGGGCCGCCGGAGGCGGTGACGACCAGTTTGCGGACGTCGGCGCGGGTGCCGGCGGCGAGCGCCTGGAAGAGGGCCGCGTGCTCGGAGTCGACCGGGATGATCTGGCCCGGCTTCGCGAGCGCCTTCACCAGGGGGCCGCCGACGATCAGCGACTCCTTGTTGGCGAGGGCGAGGGTGCGGCCGGCCTCCAGGGCGGCGAGGGTCGGCGCGAGGCCGATGGAGCCGGTGATGCCGTTGAGGACGGTGTGGCACGGGGAGGCGGCCAGGTGCGCGGCGGCGTCCGGCCCCGCCAGGAGTTCCGGCAGGGGCTCGGAGCCGTAGCGCGCCTCCAGGGCCTCGCGCAGCTGGGGCAGCGCCTCTTCGCGGGCGACCGCGACCGCGGCGACCCCCAGCCGGTGCGCCTGCTCGGCGAGCAGCCCGGTCCGGCCGCCGGAGGCGGCCAGGGCGGTGACCCGGAAGCGGTCGGGGTTGCGCAGCACCAGGTCGACGGCCTGGGTGCCGATGGACCCGGTCGAGCCGAGGACGACGATGTCCCGGCGGCCTTCGGACGCGTCGAAGGCGGTGTGCGGGTCGGCGAGGGGTGAGGGACGGTCGGTCATGCCCCCCATTCTTGCCGCAAACCCGGCCCGGTCTTCACGGGGTGCGGGCGAACGCGTCGAAGGCGCGGTGGAAGTCGGGGAACGTCTTCTTCACGCAGCCGGGGTCGTCGAAGGTGATGCCGGGGGTGCGCAGGGCGGTGACCGCGAAGGACATGACGATCCGGTGGTCGCCGCGGGTGGTGATCCCGACGGGTCCGGCGGGCGTGCCCGGGTGGATCTCGATCCAGTCGGGGCCGGTGCGGACGGTGATCCCGAGACGGCGCAGGTTCTCGGCGCAGGCGTCGAGCCGGTCGCACTCCTTGACCCGGGTGTTGGCGACGTCCTCGATGCGGACCGGGCCGTCGGCGAACGGCGCCATCGCGGCGAGCGTCGGCATGGTGTCGGAGATGTCCCGCATGTTGACGGTGAGTCCGCGCAGGGTGCCGGTGGAGCGGACGGTGGTGGCGTCCCGGCCGATCTCGACGTCGGCGCCCATGCGGCGCAGGACGTCGACGAAGGCGAGGTCGCCCTGGAGGGCGCCGGTGCCGAGGCCGGGGACGGTGACCGAGCGGCCGGGTTCGAGGGCGGCGGCGGCGAAGAAGTAGCTCGCGGTGGAGGCGTCGGGCTCGACGGCGTACGTCCTGGCCCGGTAGCCGGTGGGGGCGACGCGGTAGGTGCGCCCCTCCCGCCGCACGTCCGCGCCGAAGCTCCGCATCATGGCGAGGGTGATCTCGACGTACGGCTCCGAGACCAGGTCCGTGACGGTGATGTCGAGGCCCTCGGCGGTGAGCGGGCCGAGCATGAGCAGGGCGGTGAGGTACTGGGAGGACTGACCGGCGTCCAGGGTGAGCGCGCCGCCCCTGACCCCGCGGGCGTGGACGGCGAGCGGGTGGTGGCCCTCCTCGCCGCCGTGCCGCAGGTCGACGCCGAGGGTCCGCAGGGCGGCGGTGAGCGGGCCGAGGGGTCGCCGCCGCATCTGGGCGGAGGCGTCGAAGCGGTACGTGCCGCGACCGGTGGCGGCGAGGGCGGGGAGGAAGCGGGCGGTGGTGGCGCCGTCGCGGCAGTAGACGTCGGCGGTGTCCGCGCCGGGGCCGGCGGGACGGCCCTCGACGTGCCAGGCGCCGGGTTCGCGGCGCACGGCGTACCCGAGGGCGGCGAGCCCTTCGGCGAAGCCCTCGGTGTCGTCGGAGACGAGGGGCCGCAGGAGGGTGGTGGTGCCCTCGGCGGCGGCGGCGAGGAAGAGCGCGCGGGCGGTGACGGACTTGGAGCCCGGTATGTCGATGACGGTCACGGGCGCCATCCTGCCGTGCCGGCCGGGCGGACGGACCGGTGTTCCGGATACCGGGACGTACGGATGCCGGGGCACGGGGACGGGGGTACGGGGGCGGGGCCCGTACCGCCACGAGGCCGCCGGGAAGGGCGAAGGCGGTCCGGCTCCCCGCACAGTGGAGCCGGACCGCCCGGTCCGGGTGGGGCAGGTGCCCCCGGGGGGGCCTACAGGGCGAGGCCCGTGAGGACGAGGACGCGCTCGTAGGTGTAGTCGTCCATCGCGTACTTGACGCCCTCGCGGCCGACGCCGGAGCGCTTGGCGCCGCCGTACGGCATCTGGTCGGCGCGGTACGAGGGGACGTCGCCGACGATCACGCCGCCGACCTCCAGGGCGCGGTGGGCACGGAAGGCGGCCTGCAGGTCGTGGGTGAAGACACCGGCCTGGAGGCCGAAGTCGGAGTCGTTGACCGCGGCGAACGCCTCGGCCTCGCCGTCGGTCCTCGCGATCGTCAGGACCGGGCCGAAGACCTCGGCGCGGGCCAGGGTGACGTCGGCCGGGAGGTCGGTGAGGACGGTCGGGGCGTAGGTGGCGCCCTCGCGCTTGCCGCCGGTCAGGAGCGTGGCACCGGCCGCGACGGCCTCGTCCACCCAGGACTCGACGCGCTTCGCGGCGGCCTCGTCCACGAGCGGGCCGACGTCGGTGGCGTCGTCCGCCGGGTCGCCGGTGACCTGGGCCTCGACGGCGGCGACGATCTTCGGCAGCAGGCGGTCGTGGACGGAGGAGTCCACGATCACGCGCTGGACGGAGATGCAGGACTGGCCGCCCTGGTAGTTGGAGAAGGTGGCGATGCGGCCGGCGGCCCAGTCCAGGTCCTCCTCCGAGGACCAGTCGGGCAGGACGACGGCCGCGGCGTTGCCGCCGAGCTCCAGGGTGCAGTGCTTGTGCGGCACGGACTCCTGGATGGCGTAGCCGACCTTGTCGGAGCCGGTGAAGGAGATGACCGGGAGGCGCTCGTCCTGGACGAGGGCGGGCATCCGGTCGTTCGGCACGGTCAGGATCGACCAGGAGCCGGCCGGCAGGTCGGTCTCGGCCAGGATCTCGCCCAGGATCAGGGAGGAGATCGGGGTCGAGGGGGCCGGCTTGAGGATGATCGGGGCGCCGACGGCGATGGCCGGGGCGACCTTGTGGGCGCTGAGGTTCAGCGGGAAGTTGAACGGCGCGATGCCGAGGACGACGCCCTTGGGGATGCGGCGGGTGAGGGCGAGGCGGCCCGCGCCGCCGGCCTCGGTGTCCAGGCGCTGGGCCTCGCCGGCGTTCCAGCGGCGGGCCTCCTCGGCGGCGAAACGGAAGACGGAGACGGCGCGGCCGACCTCCCCGCGGGCCCACTTGACGGGCTTGCCGTTCTCGGCCGAGATGATCTGGGCGATCTCCTCGGTGCGCTCGGCGAGGCGCTTCGACACGTGGTCGAGGGCGGCGGCGCGGACGTGGGCCGGGGTGGCGGCGAACTCGTCGACGACGGCGTGCGCGGCGGCGACGGCCTCCTCGACCTGGGCCTCGGTGGGCACGCTGACCTTGCCCACCAGACGCCCGTCGAAGGAGTTCGTGACGTCGAAGGTGGCCTCGCCGGTGGCCTCGCGGCCGGCGAGCCAGAAGGCGTGGGTGGTCGTCATTGCGTCCCGGCCCTTTCCGTATCGGGGGGTGCGAGCGATTGCTCTCGTGACACGTTAGGGCCGGGGCGGGCCACGTGGGTTTGTCCGGTCTGTAGTGATGGGGCCGGGGCCCTGTCCGAATTGGCCGAACAGGGGCCGGCGGCGGTCCCGGTGAGGCGGCCCCGGGAGGTGGTCAGCCGCGCCGTTCGGTCGTCACGATCAGGCAGACCCCGGCCACGACGATCGCGCCGCCCAGGACGAGGGGCCAGGTCAGGGCCTCGTTCAGGACGAGGGCGCCGAGGGCGACGGCGACGACGGGGTTGACGTACGCGTAGGTCGCGACGAGGGAGAGCGGCGCCGCCCGCAGGAGCCAGGCGTACGCGGTGAAGGCGATCAGCGAACCGAAGACGACCAGGTAGGCGAGGGCGGCCCAGGAACGGGTGGAGACCTCGGCGAGGTCGAGGCCGTGGTGCTCGCCGCGGGACACGCCGACGGCGACGCCGGCGAGACCGCCCGCGACCATCTCGTACGCGCTGGTGGCGAAGGGGTTGGCGGGCATCGGAAGGCGCGAGGAGACGAAGGAGCCCACGGACCAGCTGAGGGCGGCGGCGACCACGAGGAGGACACCGCCGATCCGCACCTCGCCGGTCAGGCCCGGCAGGGTGAGGACGCCGAGCCCGGCGAGGCCGAGGAGGACGCCGCCGACCGCGCCGGGGCCGGGGCGCTCGCCGGTGGTGACGCGCAGGACGACCACCCAGACGGGGACGGCGGCGACGAGGAGCGCGGCGAGACCTGAGGGGATGGAGGTCTCCGCGAGGACGACGAGCCCGTTGCCGCCGAGGATGAGGAGCAGGCCGACGAGGAGGGCCGAGCCGAGCTGCCGGCGGGTGACCCGGAGGGCGGCGGGGCCCTGGCGCCAGGCGACGATCCCGGCGAGCAGCAGGCCCGCGGTGACGAAGCGGGCGCCGCCGGAGAGGAACGGGGGCAGGGTCTCGACGACGACCCGGATGCCGAGGTAGGTGGACCCCCACACGACGTACACGATGCCGAGAGCGGCCCAGACGGCGCCGGTGATCCGGCGGGCGGGCGCCGGGGGTGTGACGGGGAGGGCGGTACGGGTGCCGGGAGCCGGGTCGACGGCAGGTTCTGTCATGAACAGGAGAATAGGGAGCGGAAGGCGGGAACTGCCAGAAATTTGCCCGCTTCCGGGCAGGGGTTCGGGGGTCCGGAGGGCCGGGCGACGGAGGTGCGGGAACGGCGGCCCGGAGGGCGGCGGCCCGAAGGGGGCGGCGGCGGTTCGGACGGCCGGGAGCCGGGAAGCCCGCGGCGCCCTGGGGTCGCTCCGCCGGTAGGGGACTGCCCCGCCACTCGGGGCTGCCCCGCCGCTCGGGACTGTCCATCCGCTCGGGGCTACCCCACACCCACTCGGGGACTACCCCATCCCCTCAGAGGGGCTACCCCGTCCCCTCCCCCGTCGCCTTCAGGGCCAGCCACAGTTCCATCCGCACGTCCGGATCGTCCAGGGAGCGGCCCAGGATCTCCTCCACCCGGCGCATCCGGTAGCGCAGGGTGTGCCGGTGGACGCCCAGGTCCGTCGCCGCCGCGTCCCACTGGCCGTGCCGGGAGAGCCAGGCCCGCAGGGAGACCACCAGGTCGCCGCGGCCCGTGGCGTCGTGGTCGCGGAGGGCCCGCAGCATCCCGTCGGCGAAGGCGCGGACGGCGTCGTCGGCGAGGAGCGGCAGGACCGAGCCCGCCGCCAGGTCCTCGTGCTCGACGAGCGCCCGGCCCCGGCGCCGGGCCACCGAGAGCGCCTGCTCGGCCTGCTTGTACGCGGGCGCGGCGCCGACGGGGCCCGCCGGGGCCGAGAGGCCGATGACGACGCCGGCCTCCTCCGCCTCCCGCTCCGCGTACCCGGCGCAGGCGGCGGCGACCGCGCCGCCGTCCCCGGCGAGGACGACGAGCCGCCGCTCGCCCTCGGACACGGCGAGCACCGTCTCCCCGGCGCGGGCGGCGGCGGCCTCCAGGGTTTCGGCGAGCGCCGGGAGGGGCGGCTCACCGGCCGGTTCGCCGCCGGCCTGCTCGGCGACGAGCAGCCGGAACGGGGCGTCGAGGAGGCCGCCGTACACGTCGCCGGCCACCGCGCGCGCGTGGTCGGGCTGGCCGGCGAGCATCATCCGCAGGACGGCCGTGCCGACCCGCTGTTCGGCCGCCTGGAGCGAGCGGGAGCGTTCCGTGGTCAGGGTGAGCAGGGCGATCGCGGAGTGCACCGCGTACCGCTCGGCCGTGCCGAGGGGCGCGCCGGTGCCGACCGCGAGGGCGCCCCGGACCCGCCGCCCGGTGCCGAGCGACTGGAGTTCGACGCGGTCGTCCGCACCGCCGACCACCGCGCTCGCGGGGGCGGAGCGTTCCCGCAGCCGCTCCACGTCGGGGGTGAGGCGGGCGGCCCGGCGCGCCGCCCACTCGGGCGAGACGGCGACGGGCCGGCCGGACGCGTCGTAGAGGGCGGCCCAGCCGTCGACGTGGGCGGCGAGCCGGGCGACGACGGCCTCGGGCCCCTCGGCGAGCGCGGCCCGGGTCAGCTCGCGCTGCGCCTCGAAACCGGCCGTGACGGCGCGGTACTGGTCGGCGGAGATGGCGGCCGACACCGCCTTGCTGATGGCCAGGAACGGGGTGCGGCGCGGCACCTCCAGGAGCGGCAGGTGCTCCTCGCGGGCCGCTTCGAGCAGCGCGGCCGGGATCTCCTCGTGGTTCACGCCCACGGCGAACCCGAGCCCGACGACCCCCGCGTCGAGCAGCCGCCGCACATAGCGGCGCATGGCCTCCAGGTCCTCCGCGTCGAGGGTGAGCGCCGTGGTGAGGAGCAGCTCACCGCCCTCCATGTAGGGGACGGGATCGGCGAGTTCGCTGACGTGGGCCCAGCGGACGGGGGCGTCGAGACGGTCCTCACCCGCGCGGACGACGAGCTTGAGGGCGGAGTGCTGCACGAGCGAGGCGAGGGTGGGCGGCATTGGGGACCGTCGGACCTTTGGGCGAGGGGGCGCCGCTCAGCCGAGCGGCGCTCCCGATTCTGCCAGGGGCCGGGGGCGGGCGCTCAGCCGCGGAGGTCGACGAGGAGGGGCGGCATGTGCTCGCCGCGCACGTGGGTGAGGGAGAGGACGGCGTGCCCCGGCGGGACGGCGTGGGCGAGGTCGGAGGCGGACCAGCGCTGCCGCTCCACCTCCCGGACGGTGACGGCCTCCGTGGTCACGGCCTTGCCGGTCACCAGCTTGCGCAGGGCGTGGAAGGCCCGGGTCATCGGCTGGTCGGCGAAGACGGTGTGGTGGGCCACTTCGGTCGTCTCCACGCGTTCGGTGCCCCACGCCTCGGCGAAGGCCCTGCCGTCCCAGGTCGACAGACCGGCGAGGGCCATCCGGCAGCCGACGGCCGCGAGCAGCGGCCCGTGCAGGGCCTCGGGCACCTCCGTGAGGGTACGGAGGGCCAGTACGACGGCCGCGTTCTGCGGGCGCAGCCGCTGGAGCCCCCGTACCGTCCCGGCCGTGAGCGCTCCCGCCGCTTCGTCGAACACCATGCAGACGAAGTGTCCGTGTCCGGCACGGTCCCGGGTGACGTGCTGGAACTGGGCGAGCAGCAGCCGGTTGAGGAGCCGCGCGGCCTCCTCGTGCCCGCCTTGCGGCAGGGTGACCCGTACCCGCACCGGGTGCTGGGCGACGGCCCGCAGGGAGAAGGGGCGCGCCTCGCGGCCGCCGCCGAAGAACTCGGCGAAGGCCGGCCGGTCGAGGACGGCGAGCCGGTCGGCGAGCACGGGGCCCACGTCCGTCGCGGTGCCGACCTGGCGGAGCCTGGAGTCCAGCTCGCGGCGCATGGTCGGGGCGCCGTCCTCCGGCAGCAGGTCGAGCAGCTCCCTGAGGGGCTCGGGACGGGCTTCGAGCAGCTCCCGCAGGACCGGAACGGTCGGGAAGCGCCCGTACGCGGTCCGGTAGGGGCCGATGAGCTGCGCGAGCGCGGTGGCGGCGCGCCGGGGCTCCACGCCCTCCATGTCCCCGACGAGCCCCTCGGCCAGGAAGGCAGCGGCCTCGTCGGGATCGGTGGCCCCCGCGTACAGGTCCAGGTCGTGGGGGGACGCCGGGTCGCCGAGGCGGATCACGACGTCGTACGCCTCGTCGGGGCCGAGCGGGGCCCCGGCCGCGCCGACGGCGACGACGGCGCAGGCGCCGGTGAGCGCCTGGAGGGTGAGCGACTCCACGACGGGCGCGACGAGCGAGCGGGTCTTGCCCGCGCCGGAAGGGCCCACCGCGAGGAGGGACGTGCCGAGGATCCCGGGATCCAGTCCGGTCCCGGCGCCGTGGTACGGCTGCGGAGTGCCCTCCGCGGCCGTGTACCGGCCGACGCGGACCTGGCCGACGAGCAGGTCGTGGGTGGCCCGGCGGCTCGGCAGGTCCCGGTCGCCGGAGGGATGCGCGTACGCGGCGGCGCCCTGCCGGAGCAGGGCCTCGACGAGGGCGGCGCGGCGGACGGGGTCCCGGTCCGTGTCCTGCCAGGCGCGGCGCACGCGCGTGATGTCGACGTCGTTCATGCGTCCGGCGGCGACCTCGGCGGTGAGCAGGTCGGCGGCGCGGTGCTCGCCGGCGGCCCGCAGGTCCGGCCAGTGGGAGCGGGGGGTTTCGGGGCCCGCGGGCGCGGCGGAGGCGGCGGGGGACGCGGAGCGGGTGCGCCACGACCGGACGAGGGCCGCCCACTCGCCGACACGGGCGAACGGCCAGACGACGGCCGCGGTGATCACCGCGTACAGGGGGTACACGACGAAGGACGAGGCGAAGACCCCGTAGCCGCCCGTGAGCAGGGCCACGAGGTGGAGCACGGACGGGGCCACGGGCAGGGGTTGCCAGCCGCTCCCGAATGCCTCCGGCCAGACGAACGCCAGGGCGGTCAGGGCGCCGGCGCCCGCAAGCGCGGCGCGGGACGGCGCACGGAACCGGTCGAGGTAATGGCGGGTGATCCTGCCCCAGGAGCCGAGGACGGCGACCGCGCACACGAGCCCGACGAAGACGACGCCGCCGAGGACCTCGTACGCCGCGGCTCCGTGCCAGTCCCGTGGAGCACTGCTGGCGTTGTACCACCAGTCGGTGGGGGTGAAGGCCCGGAGCACGACGTACATGTACGGGAGCGTCCCGCGCCGGTAGGCCGACCAGATGACCAGCCCCACGGCCACGGGGATCAGCATCCCGGCGACGGTGGCCGGGGCCAGCCGGGCGGTCGCTTTCGGCACCGGCGGAACATGGCGGAACCGCCAGATGCCGAGTCCGGCCCGGGGGCGCGGAGCGTCCAGCCACTCGGCGGGAGCGGTGCGCGCCCCGGGCGCGTGGGCCGGGTGCGGCGGAAGCCCCGGAGCGTGTGCGGGGACGGGCGGGAGGAGCCTCGCCGAGGGGGCCGCCGACGACGGTCCACCGGGCACCGAACCGGTCGGCGGTGCCGGCTTCGGGACCGCCCTCCGGGTGTCGCGCGACTCGTGCGTGCCGTCCGTCTCCATGAACCCCTGCCCCCGACCAGCCGGATCGCCGTCTCTGTGTCATCGCCAATCTAGTGGGACCGGGAGGCCCCGGAGGGATTTCGCCCGGCCCGTGCGGCCGGGCGCCGACAGGACGTTCCCCGTGGGAGCCCCACCCCCTCCCCTGTCCATCCCGGACAACGACACACCCCCCACCACTCCCGATCGGCGCATGCCTCTCCCCCTCCCCCGCGCCTAGCCTGCGGAGGAAACCCGCAAGTGCGTCCAGATCACCCCCAGGAGCCCCGCATGAACGCTGTCCCGCAGGAGCGGCGCGTCGTCACCGCCATCCCCGGTCCGAAGTCGCAGGAGCTTCAGGCCCGCCGCCTCGACGCGGTCGCCGGTGGCGTGGGCTCCACGCTGCCCGTCTTCACCAAGCGGGCCGGCGGCGGCATCATCGAGGACGTCGACGGCAACCGTCTGATCGACTTCGGCTCCGGCATCGCCGTGACCTCGGTCGGCGCCTCCGCCGAGGCCGTCGTGCGCCGCGCCTCCGCGCAGCTCCAGGACTTCACCCACACCTGTTTCATGGTGACGCCGTACGAGGGGTACGTGGAGGTCTGCGAGGCGCTCGCCGAGCTGACCCCGGGCGACCACGCCAAGAAGTCGGCCCTCTTCAACTCGGGCGCCGAGGCCGTCGAGAACGCGGTCAAGATCGCCCGTTCGTACACCAAGCGCCAGGCCGTCGTCGTCTTCGACCACGGCTACCACGGCCGCACCAACCTCACCATGGGCATGACGGCGAAGAACGTGCCGTACAAGCAGGGCTTCGGCCCGTTCGCGCCCGAGGTCTACCGCGTGCCGGTGGCCTACGGCTACCGCTGGCCCACCGGTGCCGAGAACTGCGGCCCCGAGGCCGCCGCCCAGGCGATCGACCAGATCAGCAAGCAGATCGGCGCCGACAACGTCGCCGCGATCGTCATCGAGCCGGTCCTCGGCGAGGGCGGCTTCATCGAGCCGGCCAAGGGCTTCCTGCCGGCGATCGTGAAGTTCGCCAACGACAACGGCATCGTCTTCGTCGCCGACGAGATCCAGGCCGGCTTCTGCCGCACCGGCCAGTGGTTCGCCTGCGAGGACGAGGGCATCGTCCCCGACCTCATCACCACCGCCAAGGGCATCGCGGGCGGTCTGCCGCTCGCCGCCGTCACCGGCCGCGCCGAGATCATGGACTCCGTCCACGGCGGCGGCCTGGGCGGCACCTACGGCGGCAACCCGGTGGCCTGCGCCGGTGCGCTCGGCGCCATCGAGACGATGAAGGAGCTGGACCTCAACGGGAAGGCCCGGCGCATCGAGGAGGTCATGAAGGCCCGCCTCGCCACCATGCAGGAGAAGTTCCCGGTCATCGGCGACATCCGCGGCCGCGGCGCCATGATCGCCATCGAGCTGGTGAAGGACCCGGTCACCAAGGAGCCGTACGCGGAGGCCGCCGGCGCCCTGGCGAAGGCGTGCCACGCGGAGGGCCTGCTCGTCCTGACCTGCGGCACCTACGGCAACGTGCTCCGCTTCCTGCCGCCGCTGGTCATCGGCGAGGACCTGCTGAACGAGGGCCTCGACATCATCGAGAACGCCTTCGCCGGCATCTGACGCGGGTCCGGCACACCGGCCCGAGGGCCGTGGTGTGAAGACTCTGTGGGGGGCCGATGGCGGGACGCGTTTCCCGCTGTCGGCCCCCCGTTCCCTGACGTACGGTTTCCACGGATGAGAGAAACACCCCGGGCGGAGCCTCCCCAGCACCGCCCACACCGTGCCCTCGCGCACGCCGCCGGTGCCTCGTGCCCCGGCACTCCTCACGGATCGGACGGCCGCCCGCCCCACACCCCCCGGGGCGCGCGGCAGCCGGATCCCCTCGGCCGTCCTGGAGCAACCCCCCCTGTTCCAGGACGGCCGGCTCTCCTCTCGGCGCTCGTCGCCCTCGCCGTCGTGACCTGGCAGGTGCTCGTCCACGGCCCCTTGGCCAGGCTCGACGAGCGGGTGTCCCGGGCCCTGGTGGACACGGTCCCCCGGCCCCTCTCCGAACTCGGCGCCGACCTCGGCAACATGTCCGTCGCCCTCCCGGTCCTCGCCTGCGCGGCGGCGTACGCGGTGGGGCGAGGGCGGTGGCGGGCCGCGCTGTACGCGGTTCTCGCCATGGCCGCCGTGCCCCTGCTCGTGGTTCCGCTGAAGGAGTGGACCGGCCGTCCGGGCCCCCTCGAACCGTGGGCGCACGGCTACTACCCCTCGGGCCACACGGCCACCGCGATGGTGGCCTACTTCGGAGCGGCCTTCCTCGTCTCGAACCGCCTGGTCCCCGTCGCCGCCGCGCTGACGGCGGCGACGGGGACCGGACTGGTCCTGCGGGGCTACCACTGGCCGCTGGACGTGGTGGCCTCGGTGGCCCTCTGCCTCCCGCTGCTGCGCTGGCCGGTCCTGGTGGCGCGGTACGGCCCCGGCGTCCGGGCGGATCCCCGGGAGTGAGCCGGCCCGGGTGTTCGCCGGGGCGGCGGGGTGACGGTCAGCTCCAGCCGTACGCGTCGAAGTTCTTCGAGAACTCCCACTGGTTGTAACGGTCCCAGTTGATCGACCAGGTCATCAGGCCGCGCAGGGCGGGCCAGGTGCCGTGGGTCTGGTAGGTGCCGCAGTTCTGCTTCTTCGTCAGGCAGTCCAGGGCCTTGTCGACCTCGGCCGGGCTCGTGTGGCCGTTGCCCGCCTGGGTGGAGGCGGGAAGGCCGATCGCGACCTGCTCGGGGCGGAGGGCCGGGAAGAAGTGGTCCGCGTTGCCGGCGACCGGGA
Source organism: Streptomyces sp. NPDC001744 (assembly GCF_042892575.1). Classification (NCBI taxonomy): domain Bacteria; kingdom Bacillati; phylum Actinomycetota; class Actinomycetes; order Kitasatosporales; family Streptomycetaceae; genus Streptomyces; species Streptomyces sp. NPDC001744. Next base: position 428,487 of record NZ_JBIAUG010000002.1, on the reverse strand, counting down.
AGCCGGTGAGGAGCATGTCGGTCATGGCGATGTGGAAGTCCGCGCCGCCCATGGAGTGGTACTGGTTGTCCAGGCCCATGATGGAACCCGAGTTGTAGTCCTGGACGTGCAGCAGGGTGAGGTCGTCGCGCAGGGCGTGAATGACCGGCAGGTAGGCGCCGGCGCGCGGGTCCTGGCCGCCCCAGGGGCCGGAGCCGTAGTACTGGTGACCGAGCTGGACGAAGAAGGTCTCCGGGGCCATCGTCAGGACGAACTTCGCGCCGTACTTGGCCTTGAGGGTCTTGACCGCCTGGATCAGGTGGACGACGACCGGGCTGGTCGGGTTGCGGAAGTCGGTGTCGCCGGTCCGGAGCGAGAGGGAGTGGCCCTCGAAGTCGATGTCCAGGCCGTCGAGCCCGTACTCGTCGATGATCTTCGAGACGGAGGCGACGAAGGCGTCGCGGGCGGCCGTGGTCGAGAGCTGGACCTGGCCGTTCTGGCCGCCGATGGAGATGAGGACCTTCTTGCCGGCGGCCTGCTTGGCCTTGATCGCCGCCTTGAACTCGGCCCCCGATTCGACGTTGGGGCATTCGGTGGCCGGGCAGAGCGTGAAGCGGATGTCGCCCGAGGTCACCGAGATCGGCTCGCCGAAGGCCAGGTTGATGACGTCCCAGGAGTCGGGGACGTCGGCCATGCGGACGTAACCGGAGCCGTTGGCGAAGCCGGCATGGAGGTAGCCGACGAGGGCGTGGGCGGGCAGGCCCTGATCACCGCCGCCCACGCCGCCGGTGGTGGTCGCGGTGACGGCGGCGGACTTCGGGGACTCGCCCGCGGCGTTCACGGCGCTGACCTGGAAGGTGTACGCGGTGGAGGGCGTGAGGCCGGTCGCGGTGGCGGAGGTGCCGGTCACCGTCTGGATCCTCGTGGTGCCCCGGTAGACGTGGTACGAGGTGGCGCCGGGGACCGCGCTCCAGGTCAGCGGCACGGTGGTGGAGGTCGGGGAGCCGGCCGCGAGCCCGGTGGGGGCGGCCGGGAGCTGGACCGGGTCGCCGCCGGGGCCGTACAGGGAGAGGTCGTCGGCCTGGTAGGCGGGGGCGCCGTACCAGCCGTGGGTGTAGATCGTGACCGAGGTGGTGGAGGGGCCCGTGGTGAAGCCGGTGCCGAGCTTCTGCCAGTCGGGGGCCGAGCCCGTCCAGGTGGAGACGTCGGTGGTGCCGGTGCCGGTGGCGCCCAGGTACACGTAGCTGCCGCGCACCCAGCCGCTCAGCGCGTACGTGGAGTTGGGCTTCACGGCGACGGTCTGGGAGCAGCGGGCGTTGTCGCTGCCGGCCGGGGTGGCCTGGAGGGCCTTCGTCCCGCCGTGCACGGGCGACGGGACGACGGTGCCGCTGCCCGCCGTGCAGGTCCAGCCGTCGAGGCCGGCCTCGAAGCCGCCGTTGCGGGCGAGTTCGGTGTCGGCGGCCTGGGCGGCGGGGGTGAGCGCGAGGAGTCCGCCGGCGGCGAGGGCGCCCGCCAGCATCAGGGTGAGGGGTCTGGAGCGGTCCACGACTGCCTCCGGAGGTGGGGGGATCGGGTGGAGCGCGCCACAGCATGGTCCAGACCAATCGAGCGGTCAAGACCTCCGTCCGCGCGGTGTCCCCCTCGACCCCTCCCGGTCTCCCCCCTTCCTCCCGGCCAGCCGCCCCGCCGCCTCGTGCATCGCCAGCTCCAGGAGGGCGGGGTCGGTGAGCGTGCCGGTGCCGTCCGGCACCACCAGCCAGCGCACCCCGCCGGTCACGCGGCCGGGGTACGGGGCGACGATCCAGGTGCCGGCGCCCGCGCCCCGGACGCCGGTGCCGAGCCAGCGGGCGGCGGTGCCCGGCGGGACGAAGAAGCCCGTCCGGGCGTCGCCGAAGCCGGCCAGGATGGGACCGGGCCGGTCCACCAGGCGGGTCAGCACGTCGAGCGTGGGGTGACCCAGCCCGGCCGGCAGGATCAGCACGTCCCACCGCACGCCGGCGGGCAGCAGCGCGACCCCGTACGGGTTGCGCTCCCACTCCCACCGGCAGGCGTCGGGGTCGGGCGCGACCGAGGCCAGCCACTCCACCGCGTTCCTGGCGCTCGCGGCCTCCGTACCAGTCATCGCGACGTTCTCCTTCCGCGGGGACACGGTGTCCCCACGGAAGAGAGCCGGGACGGCCGCTCCTCTTACGCGGCTTCGACCACCCCTCACGTGTGACCTGCGTCACACAGGCGTCTCAGCTGTCGAAACCGAGGCCCAGGCGGTCCATGGCCTTCAGCCACAGGTTGCGCCGGCCCCCGTTCTCGTCGGCGCGGGCGAGCGACCACTTGGTGAGGCCGATGCCGGCCCAGGCGACCGGCTCGGGCGGGAACGGCAGCGGCTTGGAGCGGACCATCTCCAGCTCGGTGCGCTCGGTGCGCTCCCCCGCCAGCAGGTCGAGCATCACGTCGGCGCCGAAGCGGGTGGCACCGACGCCCAGCCCGGTGAATCCGGCGGCGTACGCGACCTTCCCCTTGTGGGCCGTGCCGAAGAAGGCCGAGAAGCGGGAGCAGGTGTCGATCGCCCCGCCCCAGGCGTGGCTGAAGCGGAGCCCCTCCAGCTGCGGGAAGCACCGGAAGAAGTGCTCGGCGAGTTTCAGGTAGGTCTCGGGGCGGTGGTCGCGCTCGGCACTGACCTTTCCCCCGAAGGGGTAGATCGCGTCGTAGCCGCCCCAGAGGATGCGGTGGTCGGCGGTGATCCGGAAGTAGTGGAACCGGTTGGCGGAGTCGCCGAGCCCCTGCCGGTTGTGCCAGCCGACGGAGGCGAGCTGCCCGGGGGTGAGCGGCTCGGTCGTCAGGGCGTAGTCGTAGACCGGGACGGTGTAGGCCCGGACGCGCCGGACCAGGGACGGGAAGACGTTGGTGCCGAGGGCGACCCGGCGGGCGACGACCCTGCCGTACGGGGTGCGCACGCCCATGCCGGCGCCGAAGGGGGCCAGGTCGAGACCCGGGGTGTTCTCGAAGATCCGGACGCCCAGGCCGAGACAGGCCCGCTTGAGGCCCCAGGCCAGCTTGGCGGGGTGCAGCATGGCGACGCCGCGGCGGTCCCAGAGGCCGCCGAGGAAGGTCGGGGAGTCGACCTCGGCGCGCACGGCGTCCCGGTCGAGGAGTTCGAGGCCGTCCGCGAGGCCGAGCCGCTCGACCTCCCCGTACGTCTCGGCCAGCTCCCCGAGCTGGTGGGGTTCGGTGGCCACGTCGATCTCGCCGGTGCGTTCGAAGTCGCAGTCCAGGGAGTAGCGGGTGACGGCCTCCTCGATGGCGTCGAGGTTCCGCCCGCCCAGCTCCTCCAGCTTCGGCAGCTCGCCCGGCCAGCGGGCGAGCCCGTTGCCGAAGCCGTGGGTGAGGGAGGCCGCGCAGAAGCCCCCGTTGCGGCCCGAGGCGGCCCAGCCCACCTCGCGGCCCTCGATCAGGACGACGTCCCGGGAGGGGTCGCGCTCCTTGGCGAGGAGCGCGGTCCACAGTCCGCTGTAGCCGCCGCCGACCACGAGGAGGTCGCACTTCTCGGTGCCGGTGAGGGCGGGCAGGGCTCCGGGCTTGCCGGGGTCCTCCAGCCAGAAGGGGACGGGCTGGGCGTCGGAGAGAGAGTGGGCGGCGAGACGCATGGCGGCTGGGGCCATGGTTTCCAACTCCTTCGGTGCCTGGGCGGTATCCGCTCAGGCCGTCGCTGTTTTCTTGCGCCGGTTCGCAATGATCTGCCCGGCCATGACCACCAGGACCGCGAGGACGAACATCGCGGTACCGATGACGTTGATCTGAACGGGGGTGCCGCGCTGCGCCGAGCCCCAGACGAACATGGGGAAGGTGACGGTGGAGGGACCCGCGTTGAAGTTGGTGATGATGAAGTCGTCGAACGAGAGGGCGAAGGCGAGCAGTCCGCCGGCGGCGATGCCGGGCGCGGCGATCGGCAGGGTGACCCGCAGGAAGGTCTGCGCGGGCCCCGCGTAGAGGTCGCGCGCGGCCTCCTCCAGGCGCGGGTCCATGGACATGACCCGGGCCTTGACCGCCGTCACGACGAACGACAGGCAGAACGTGACGTGGGCGATCAGGACCGTCCAGAAACCCAGCTCGATCCCCATGTTGAGGAAGAGGGTGAGCAGGGAGGCGGCCATGACGACCTCGGGCATCGCCATCGGCAGGAAGATCAGCGAGTTGATCGCACCGCGCGCCCGGAAGCGGTAGCGGACGAGCGCGAAGGCGATCGCGGTGCCGAGGGCGACGGCGCCGAGGGTGGCCCAGGCGGCGAGCTGGAGCGAGAGCGACAGCGACTGGCACATGTCGGCGACGCCGCAGGGGTCCTTCCAGGCGTCCAGGGAGAACCGCTGCCAGGAGTAGTTGAAGCGCCCGTTCGGCTTGTTGAACGAGAACGCCATGACGACGAGGTTCGGCAGGATCATGTACGCGAGCGTCAGCAGGCCCGCGACGACGACGAGGTTGCGTCGTATCCAGCGCATCAGACCAGGTCCTCCGTTCCGGCACGGCGGATGTAGACGGTGACCATGACGAGGACGACCGCCATGAGGATGAAGGAGAGCGCGGCGGCCGTCGGGTAGTCGAGGACCCGCAGGAACTGGGACTGGATGACGTTGCCGACCATCTTGGTGTCGGTCGAGCCGAGCAGTTCGGCGTTGACGTAGTCGCCGCTCGCCGGGATGAAGGTGAGCAGGGTGCCGGAGACGACGCCGGGCATCGAGAGCGGGAAGGTCACCTTGCGGAAGGTGGTGGCCGGGGAGGCGTACAGGTCCCGCGCGGCCTCGTGGAGCCGCCCGTCGATCCGCTCCAGGGAGGTGTAGAGGGGCAGGATCATGAAGGGCAGGAAGTTGTACGTCAGACCGCAGACCACCGCCATCGGGGTGGCGAGCACGCGGTCGCCCTCGGTCCAGCCGAGCCAGCTCGTCACGTCGAGGACGTGCAGCGCGTTCAGCACGCCGACCACGGGGCTGTCGTCCGCCAGGATCGTCTTCCACGCCAGGGTCCGGATGAGGAAGCTGGTGAAGAAGGGCGCGATGACGAGGACGAGGAGCAGGTTGCGCAGGCGGCCGGCCCGGAAGGCGATCAGGTACGCGAGCGGATAGCCGAGCAGCAGGCAGAACAGGGTCGCGGTCCCGGCGTAGAGCAGGGAGCGGACGAACTGCGGCCAGTACTCCTGGAGCGCCTCCCAGTAGGTCGGGAAGTGCCAGGTGACCCGGAAGCCGGCTTCGAGGGAGCCGGTCTGGACCGAGGTGGACGCCTGGTAGACCAGCGGCAGCGCGAAGAAGACGAGCAGCCAGACGATGCCGGGCAGCAGCAGCCAGTACGGGACGAGCCGCTTGCGGGCGGAGGGCCTGCGCGGGGCCGGTTCCCCGGCCGTCTCCGGCGCCTCCTTCGTGAGGGTGGGAGCGCTCATCCGGCGTCCTCCACGCTCTCCACGCCCGCGTCGATGGCCTGGTCGGCGTCGAGCCCGAAGGTGTGGGCCGGGTTCCAGTGCAGGACCACCTCGGCGCCCGGGACCAGGCGCGTGTCGCGCTCGATGTTCTGCTCGTAGACCTGGAGCGCGGCCCCCGCCGGGCTGTCCACCACGTACTGGGTGGAGACGCCGATGAAGGAGGAGTCGGCGATCCGGCCGGTGACGCGGTTGCGGCCGCCGGCCATCGCACCGGCGTCGTCCGCGTGCGTGAGGGAGATCTTCTCGGGGCGGACGCCCACGAGCACCTTGCCGCCCGCGCGGACGGCGGCGGTACAGCGGTCGGCGGGGATCCTGAGCCTGCCGCCGCCCGCCGAGACGAGCACGTCCGTTCCGGCGGAGCCCGCTTCCAGGACCTCGGCCTCGATGAGGTTGGAGGTGCCGAGGAAGTTGGCGACGAAGGTGGTCCGGGGGTTCTCGTAGAGGTCGGCGGGGGCGCCGAGCTGCTCGACCCGGCCGCCGTTCATCACCGCGACCTGGTCGGCCATGGTCATGGCCTCCTCCTGGTCGTGGGTGACGTGCACGAAGGTGATGCCGACCTCGGTCTGGATGCGCTTGAGTTCGAGCTGCATCTGGCGGCGCAGCTTGAGGTCGAGGGCGCCGAGCGGCTCGTCGAGGAGGAGCACCTGCGGATGGTTGATGAGGGCGCGGGCCACGGCGACGCGCTGCTGCTGGCCGCCGGAGAGCTGGTGCGGCTTGTGCCGGGCCTTGTCGCCGAGCTGGACGAGTTCCAGCATCTCGTCGACCTGCTTCTTCACCTCCTTGACGCCGCGGCGGCGCAGGCCGAAGGCGATGTTCTCGGAGATGTCCATGTGCGGGAAGAGCGCGTAGGACTGGAAGACGGTGTTGACCGGTCGCTTGTAGGGCGGGAGGTCGGTGACGTCGGTGTCGCCGAGGAAGACGGTGCCGGTGGTGGGGTCCTCCAGGCCGGCGATCATGCGCAGGGTGGTGGTCTTGCCGCAGCCGGAGGCGCCGAGGAGGGCGAAGAAGGAGCCGCGCGGGACGGTCAGGTCGAGCGGGTGGACGGCGGTGAAGGAGCCGTACGTCTTGCTGATCCCGGTGAGACGGACGTCGCCGCCGGTGCTCTTTCCGGTGTGAGCAGTCTTGTCGGTCATGGGGTGTGGTCCCGGGGGTGAGAGGGGTGGACGCGGCCGGACTCAGGCGCCGATGAGCTTGGCGAACTTCTCCTCGTACGCCGTCTCCTCCGCGCCGGTGAGCGAGCGGAAGGCGTGCGACTTCCGGGCCATGGCCCGGTCGGGGAGGATCAGCGTGTTGCCGGCGAGCTCGGGGTCGATCCTGGCGAGTTCGTCCTTCACCCCGTCGACGGGGCAGACGTAGTTGATGTACGCGGCGAGCTGCGCGGCGACCGGGGGGTCGTAGTAGTGGTCGATGAGCTTCTCGGCGTTGGTCTTGTGCCGGGACTGCGCGGGGACGAGCAGGTTGTCGGTGGAGGTGATGTAGCCGGCCGCCGGTACGGAGTAGCGGATGTCGGGGTTGTCCGCCTGGAGCTGGATGATGTCGCCGGCCCAGGCGAGGCAGGCGGCGATGTCGCCCTTGTCGAGGTCGGACGTGTAGTCGTTGCCGGTGAAGCGGCGTATCTGCTTCTTGTCGACGCCCTTCTGGAGGCGTCCGATCGCCGCGTCGTAGTCGGCGTCCGTGAAGCGGCCCGGGTCCTTGCCGAGGTCGAGCAGCGTCATGCCGACGGAGTCGCGCATCTCGGTGAGGAAGCCGACCCGGCCCTTGAGGGAGGGGTCGTCCAGGAGCTGGGTGACGGAGTCGACCTTCTTCCCGCCGGTCGCCTTCACGTTGTACGCGATGACGGTGGAGATGCCCGTCCAGGGGTACGAGTGGGCGCGGCCCGGGTCCCAGTCGGGGTTGCGGAACTGGGCGGAGAGGTTCGTGTACGCGTGGGGGAGGTTCGCGGGGTCGAGCCTCTGCGCCCAGCCGAGCCGGATCATCCGGGCGGCGAGCCAGTCGGTGACGCAGATGAGGTCGCGGCCGGTGTCCTGGCCGGCCGCGAGCTGCGGCTTGACCTTGCCGAAGAACTCGACGTTGTCGTTGATGTCCTCGGTGTACTTGACCTGTATCCCGGTGCGCCGGGTGAACGCCTCCAGGGTGGGGCGGGACTTCTCGTCCTCACCGACGTCCATGTACTCGGTCCAGTTGGAGAAGGCGACGGTCTTCTCCCTGGCCGAGTCGTCGGTGGAGGCGGTGGCGCCGCCCTCCCGCTTGGCGGGCGGGATGCCACAGGCGCTCAGGCCGGCGAGGCCGCCGGCGGTGAGCGCGCCGACGCCGCCCGCGCGCAGCACCGAACGGCGGCTGAGGGCGCCCCTGCCGTTCGTCAGGCTGCGCCGCATCGCCGCGCGCTGCGCGGCGGACAGGCTGTCGGGCTCGTACTGCTCCATGCGCTGTGCCCTTTCGGGAGGGATGAGCCGCTGGTCGGGCGGCGGGCTCCACACGGCGGTGGCCGCGTGTCGGTTACGGACGGTCCCCGAAGATCGTGCGGTGCCAGTCCTTGGCCGCCACCGCGGTGTTGTCGAACATCACGTGCTTGACCTGGGTGTACTCCTCGAAGGAGTAGGCCGACATGTCCTTTCCGTAGCCGGATGCCTTGGCGCCGCCGTGGGGCATCTCGCTGATGATCGGGATGTGGTCGTTGATCCACACGCATCCCGCCTGGATCTCCCGCGTGGCGCGGTTGGCCCGGTAGACGTCACGGCTCCACGCGGAGGCGGCGAGGCCGTAGGGGGTGTCGTTGGCGAGCCGGATGCCCTCGTCGTCGGTGTCGAAGGGCAGGGCCACCAGGACCGGGCCGAAGATCTCCGACTGCACGACCTCGCTGTCCTGCGCCGCGCCGGTGATCAGGGTGGGACGGTAGTATGCGCCGTTCTCGAGCTCGCCACCAGGTGCTTCGCCGCCGGTGACGACGGTGGCGGAGGCACGGGCGCGCTCGACGAAGCCGGCGACGGCGTCCCGGTGGCGGTGGCTGACGAGCGGGCCGAGGTCGGTGTCCGGCGCGAAGGGGTCGCCGACGCGGACGGTCTCCATGAGGGCGGCGACCCGGGCGACGAAGGCGTCGAAGAGCGGGCGCTGGACGTACGCGCGCGTGGCGGCGGTGCAGTCCTGGCCGCTGTTGATGAGGGAGGCGGCGACGGCGCCCCGGGCGGCGGCCTCCAGGTCGGCGTCGTCGAAGACGAGGAACGGGGCCTTGCCGCCGAGTTCGAGGTGGAGCCGCTTCACGGTGGCGGTGGCGATCTCGGCGACCCGCCTGCCGACGGGGGTGGACCCGGTGAAGGAGGTCATGGCGACGCCGGGGTGGCCGACGAGGTGTTCGCCGGCGGTCCGCCCGGTGCCGTTGACGATGTTGATCACGCCGTCGGGGATGCCGGCCTCCTTCGCCGCCTGCGCGAACATCAGGGAGGTCAGCGGGGTCAGCTCGGACGGCTTCAGGACGATCGTGTTGCCGGCGGCGATCGCGGGGAGGATCTTCCAGGCGGCCATCTGGAGCGGGTAGTTCCAGGGGGCGATGGACCCGACGACGCCGATGGGCTCGCGCCGGACGTACGAGGTGTGGTCGGCGCTGTACTCGGCGGCCGACTGGCCCTGGAGGTGGCGGGCGGCCCCCGCGAAGAAGACCGTGTTGTCGATCGTGCCGGGCACGTCGAACCCGGTGGTGAGCCTGAGCGGCTTGCCGCACTGGAGGGACTCGGCCGCGGCGAGGTCCTCCGCCCACTCCGTGAGGACCCCGGCGAGGCGGTGCAGCGCGTCGGAGCGCTCGCCCGGGGTGGCGCCCGCCCAGACCGGGAAGGCGGCCCCGGCGGCGGCGACCGCCTCGTCCACGTCCGCGGTGGAGGCGAGGGCGTAGGTGTACACGCTCCCGCCGGTCGCCGGGTCGGTCACGCTGTGTTCCCGTCCGGACGTCCCGGGGCGGAGCCGTCCGCCGATGTACTGCGCGCCGTCCGCGAAGCGGTCCGTCGCCTGGAAGCGGTTGCCCATGACGCTCTCCGTTGTCCCAGCTCGAATTGAGTGCCGATCCTGACAGAGGGGAGAACACCCAACAAGTGATTCCGTTGTTGCCTTTTGATTACGCGACGGATTCGGTCGACCATCTGTCGAGGTCGCCGAAAAATCTCCGTACGGAGTGTCCGTGGCGGATGCCAGACTCGCGTGCATGAGCGCGATCGAGGAGCTGACACGGCAGGTCAGCAGGGGCGACCGGGTCAGGTGGCTGCACTTCTGGGGACACCGTCCGCACCCGGGCGGACACCTCTCGGCGAGCTGTCTCAGCCAGTGGTGGCCGTCCCCCTTCACGGTCGGCGGGGTGGCGTACGCGACCGCCGAGCACTGGATGATGGCCGCCAAGGCGCGCCTCTTCGGGGACGCGGACGCCGAGCGCGCCGCACTGGCCGCCCGCACCCCGGCGGAGGCCAAGAAGGCGGGCCGGCTGGTGCGGGGCTTCGACGACGCGGTGTGGGGGCGGGAGCGCTTCGGGATCGTGGTCGACGGGAGCGTCCACAAGTTCTCCTCGGACGAGGGCCTGCGCGCCTACCTGCTCGGCACCGGGAACCGCGTCCTGGTGGAGGCCAGCCCGGTGGACCGCGTCTGGGGCATCGGGCTCGCCGCGACCGACCCCGGCGCCCTCGATCCGGCCCGCTGGCGCGGCCTCAACCTCCTGGGCTTCGCCCTCATGGAGGCACGGGAACGCCTCCGGGCGGCCTGACCCCGGGACGGCCCGGAGGCGGGCCGGGAAGGAACGGCTCCGGGCGGCCCCGGACGGGCGGCCGGGGCCCGCGCCGGTGCCGGACCGGTGCGGGGCGGTCCCGTCCGCCCCTCCGTTCAGCGAAGGGCGCCGACGGAGACCCGGCTCGTCGACCAGGGGTCGTCCGGGCTGTCGTCCCACTCGTCCGCGTGCGTGACGAGGAAGGCGATGAGGACGATGCCCGCGATGCCGAGGACGATGCCGACGGAGCCGAGCGCGATGCCGGCCACGGCCTGTCCCCGGTTGTCCGCCTCGCCCCGCAGGCTCTTCTTGCGGGCGACGATGCCGAGGGGCAGCGCGATCCCGCCCAGGATCAGGCCCATGATGCCGTAGGAGCAGACCGAGAGCACCACGGCGAGGATGCCGAGCACCATGGCCGCCGTGCCCATGCCGTTGTTCTGCGACTGCTGCCGGAGGGGGCCGTACGCCGGATAGCCCGGGTAGCCGGGGTGGCCGTACCCGGCGGGCGGCACGGGCGCCGTCGGGTAACCGTAGCCGCCGGGGGCCGCCGGGTGACCGTAACCCCCGGGAGCGGCCGGATGGCCGTACGCGCCGGGGACCGCGCCGCCGGGCGCGATCGGCGGCGGCGGCACGTCACCGCCGGGCGCCGGCACCCCGGGCATGGACGCGACCGTCGGCTGGTCGTGCGCCGGCGGGGCCGTCGGCCGGTCGTGCGCGGGCGGGGTCGGCGGAGTCGGCGACTTGCTCAGCTCCACCCCGTCGCGAGGGGGCGGAGCCCACGGGTCCGCCGGGCCGTGACCGTCCCTCGGCTGTTCTCGATCGTCGGACATGTGCCTCCCCCGTCGTGGTCACGTCATGCTAAAGCCTCACCCCTGTGGGGGAACCACCCGGCCTACGATGACCCGATGACCGATCTGCACCCCTTCATCGCGGGCCTCCCCAAGGCCGAGCTGCACGTCCACCACGTGGGGTCCGCCTCGCCCCGGATCGTCGCGGAACTCGCGGCCCGTCACCCGGACTCCAAGGTCCCCACGGACCCGGAGGCGCTGGCCGACTACTTCACGTTCACGGACTTCGCGCACTTCATCGACGTCTACCTGTCGGTGGTCGACCTGGTCCGCACGCCCGAGGACGTCCGGCTGCTGACCTTCGAGGTCGCCCGCGACATGGCCCGCCAGAACATCCGTTACGCCGAACTGACCGTCACCCCCTACTCCTCCACCCGTCGCGGCATCGACGAGGGCGCCTTCATGGAGGCGATCGAGGACGCCCGCAAGGCGGCCGAGGCCGAGTTCGGCACGGTCCTGCGCTGGTGCTTCGACATCCCGGGCGAGGCCGGCCTCGAAGCCGCCGAGGAGACCGCGCGGCTGGCCACCGCCGACGGGCTGCGCCCGGAGGGCCTGGTCTCCTTCGGCCTCGGCGGCCCGGAGATCGGGGTGCCGCGCCCCCAGTTCCAGCCGTACTTCGACCGGGCGCGGGCGGCCGGCCTGCGGTCCGTCCCGCACGCGGGCGAGACGACCGGCCCGGAGACCGTCTGGGACGCGATCCGGTTCCTGGGCGCCGAGCGCATCGGCCACGGCACCAGCTCGGTCCGGGACCCGGAGCTCCTGGCGTACCTGGCCGAGCACCGCATCGCCCTGGAGGTCTGCCCGACCTCCAACATCGCCACCCGGGCCGTGGCGACCCTGGAGGAGCACCCGGTCCGGCGGATGGTGGACGCCGGCGTGCTCGTCACGGTCAACAGCGACGACCCGCCGATGTTCGGCACCGACCTGAACAACGAGTACGCGGTCGCCGCCCGGCTCCTGGACCTCGACGAGCGCGGTCTCGCCGCCCTCGCCCGGAACGCGGTGGAGGCGTCCTTCCTCGACGCGGCAGGCAAGGCCCGGCTCCTCGCCGAGATCGACGCGTACACCGAGGAGTGGACGGCGCGCTGACGGCGTCCGTACGGCGGCCCCGCCGTCGGCACCGGCGCCGGGCGGCGCCCACAATGGCCCCATGCGATCCGTCACTGTCGTAGGCCACCGCGGCGACCCGTACCGCGCCCGTGAGAACACGCTGCGTTCGATCGTCTCGGCGATCGAACGGGGGGCGGACGCGGTCGAGGTCGACGTCCGGCTGACGCGGGACGGGGTGCCCGTCCTCCTCCACGACGACACCCTGAAGCGCCTCTGGGGCCTGGACCGGCCGCTCTCCGCGCTCTCGTACGCGCAGGTGGAGGAGGCGACGGCGGGCGGGGTGCCGCCCCTGCGGGAGGCGCTGCTCGCCGCCGGGGACCACCGGCTGATGCTGGACCTGCCGGGCGGGAACGAGGAATCGGTCCGGAAGATCGTCGGCACGGTCCACGAGTGCGGCGCCGGGGAGCGGGTCTACTACTGCGCGGGCACCGTCGCCATGCTCCAGGTGCGGGCGGCCGATCCGGCCGCCGAGATCGCCCTGACCTGGACCTCGCTCGCCCCGCCCCGCCCCGTGCTCCTCGACGCCGTGCGCCCGCGCTGGCTGAACTACCGTTTCGGCCTGGTGAGTCGGGAGCTGAGCGAGCGGGTGCACCGGGACGGCCTGCTCGTCTCCGCCTGGACGGCGGACACGAGGCGCACCATGCGTAAGCTGATCAAGAACGGGGTGGACGCGATCACCACGAACCGCGTCGACGCCCTCGCCTCCGTCCTGCGAAAGGCCCCCGCGTGAACGACCGCGCACACCACAGCGTGAACGACCGCATCCGCACCGACATCGCCCACAACGCCCGGGTGTGGAACTACTGGCTGGGCGGCAAGGACAACTACCCGGTGGACCGCGCGGTCGGCGCGCAGGTCACCGGCTTCTACCCGAGCATCGGCGAAGTGGCGCGCGCGGACCGGGCGTTCCTCGGCCGGGTGGTGACCCACCTGGCGGCCGGGGAGGGCGTCCGCCAGTTCCTGGACATCGGCACCGGCCTGCCGACCGCCGACAACACCCACGAGGTGGCGCAGCGGGCCGCCCCGGACGCCCGGATCGTCTACGTCGACAACGACCCGATCGTCCTCACCCACGCCCGCGCGCTCCTGACCAGCGCGCCGGAGGGCGTCACCGAGTACGTCGACGCCGACGCGCACGACCCGGCGGGCATCCTGGAGGCGGCGTCGGCCACCCTGGACCTCTCCCGTCCGGTCGCGGTGATGATGCTCGGCATCCTCAACTTCGTCCTGGACACCGACGAGGCCCGGTCGATCGTGCGGACCCTGATGGCCGCCGTCCCCTCCGGCAGCTTCCTGGTGCTCACCCACCCCACCCTGGAGCCGGAGCTGGGCGGCGAGGGGAACGAGGCCGCGATGGCCTTCTGGAACGAGAACGCGACCCCGCCGATCACCGCCCGCACCCGGGAGGAGTTCACCTCGTTCTTCGAGGGCCTCGACCTGCTGGAGCCGGGCGTCGTCTCCTGCTCGCGCTGGCGGCCCTCCTCGCGGGAGACGCACGTGGTGGCGCAGTTCGGCGCGGTGGGCCGCAAGCCGTAATGGGCATGCGGGGGGGGACGTGCGCGGCGGGTGGGAGCGGGCGCGGACCCGGGGCGCGGCGACCCCGTGGGCGGTGGACGCCGGGATCGCGCTCGCCCCGGCCGTGGCCTCGGCTCCGGCCGCGACCGCGCGGCACGCGCCGGGCGCCGGTCCGGCGAAGGCCATGCCGGCGGTGATCGCGGCCTCCCCCGCGCCGACGCGACGACCGCGCTCGTCCGGGCCGGGTCACGGGGGTTTCCCGGCACGGGAGTTCGGGCGTCCACGACCCGGAGTGCGGCGCCCCGGCGGCGCACGGCCTGCCGGACCGTCCCCGGTGCCCGCCCGGGGCCGTACGCGCCGTCAGGCGGCGGGTACGGCCCCGGGGGCCGCCACCTCCGCCGTGGCGGCCTCCAGGCGCTTGATCAGCCGGCGCACGTGGAGCAGCGGCAGGATGCCGATGACGCCGAAGGACATGTCGACGACCGACCACCCGAAGGGGATGTCCCGGATCGGCCCGCAGATCAGGGCCAGCGGGACGACGCCGACGCAGGCGATCATGCCGAACTCGACGACCCAGACGTTGCGGACGGGGTCGCGGTACGGGCCGTGGAAGGCGACCGCGATGACAAGGTGCGCGAAGGCGAGCCAGTCGTTGCCGTAGAGGAGGTAGGGGGCGTCCCAATCGGCGGCCTCCAGCCCTTCCCCGACCCGGTGGATCCACTCGGCGAGCCCGGGGAGGGCGTCGGCCAGGGGCGCGGCCCGGCCGGACAACGCGGAGTCGAGGAGCCGGAGTTCGGTGACGAGCGGAAAGGCGGTGAGGCCGCTCAGGACCAAACAGACGACGAAGACGACCAGCCAGACGCGGATATGCGTGAGAAGGGCTCTCGGCCCGTTCGTGTCGCTCATGGGGGCAGCGTACGCCCATCTTGAACGTGTTCAGAAACTATGAGGTCGCTCGGGGGGACACGCTTGAAAATGCAGGCATGCCGTCGCCTCCGCCACGAGCACGAACCACGCCACCGCGTCCCGTACACGAACCGGAACCGACCGGTCTACGGCATGCCTCGCCGGGCACGGCGCCGGCGACCCGGTCGCGCGAGGCGGTACGGCGTCGTTCCCGGGCCCGGCCCTCCGAACGGCCGGGAGCCGAGGGCAAGCGTCGTGTTCGACGGGCTCGGCCTCGGCTCCCGGTCATTGCAGCCCGCGCTGGTTCACGGGGCGACGGGTTTCAAAATCAACTGATGGACTTGATGGCCTGCCAGCCGCCGCTGCCGATCTCGACGCTCGAGCCGTCGATGGGGCCGTGGACGTCGGCGCCACCCTTGTAGAACTTCAGGGAGCCGTCGTTCGCAGTGGCCCAGATGTCGGCGATTCCGTTGCGGTCGGCGTCGGCGGCACCGGCGATCAGGGGCCGGAAGGAGGTGGTGTAGCCGCGACCGAATTCGTTGAGATCGCTGAAAGTGCCGTTGGGCTGGCCGAGGTAGCAGTACACGATGCCGTCACGGGTGTCCCGGGCGAGAAGGTCCACGCGGCCGTCCTTGTTGGCGTCGCCGAGACCGCTCAGGGTCATGACGTCCCAGCCGCCGTTGCCGATGAGCAGGGCCGCACCGATGGACGGGGTGGATCCTGTGTTGCCCGCGTACCGGTACAGCTTGTTGTCGTAGGTGGCGAGGAGGTCGGGCTTTCCGTCAAGAGTGGTGTCACCGATGCCGACGAGGCGGGCGTCGGTGGGCAGGGTGCCCATCTTGACCGGAGCCGCGAGCGTGCCGTCGCCGCGGTTGGGGTAGACACGCAGTTCGCCGCCGATGAGGGCGACGATGTCCTCCATGCCGTCGCCGGTCCAGTCGCCGCGGTGGACCACCGAGGCGCCGCCCCAGCCGCCGGAGCCGATCTGGATCCGCGAGCCGAGCGCGCCCGTGCCGGTGCCGGGGTACAGCCACAGCTTGTTGTCGTCGTCGATCGCGACGAGGTCGGGCTTGTTGTCACCGCTCATGTCACCGGAGACGAGGTTCGCGATGCCGGTGATCCAGGTGCGCACGTCGTCGACGCGGGTGGCGACGGCCCCGGTGCGGGTCTCGGTGGGGTCGGTGCCCAGGCAGCCGCCCTGCCACGACCGACTGGCGACGGCGACCAGTTCCTGGGTGGTGCCGTTGGCGCGCAGGACGGGCCCGCCGGCGTCACCCTGGCAGATCACGGCGTCACCGGTGGCGGTCAGTGCCACGTCCGCCGAACTGTCACCGACTGCGGTGAACGCGCCGGTGTGCAGCTTGCTGGGAACCCACTCGGTCTTCGTGCGGCCGAACCCGGCAGTGGTGACGGCCTGGTCGGCGGTCACCGGGGTGGAGGCCAGGACGACCGGCTTCACGCTGGCCACGCCGGTCGCGAGCTTGACCAGAACCAGGTCCCGGCTGGAGTGCGGAACGAGTTCCGCGGCGGCCCGAGTGGTCCCGACCCCGGTCTGGGACAGATCGGTGCGGCCGACGGTGACGGTGGTGACGACGGCGGGCTTGCCCGAGGCGGGGATGCCAGCGGCCGTGAAGCAGCTCTTCGCGGTCAGGACCCACCGGGGCGAGACGAGGGTGCCGGTGCAGGCGGCCTTTTCCCCGACGTTGATCTTCGCGGTGAAGTTCAGCCCCACCGGGGCGTCGGCGCCGTTGAGGGCGTTGGCGGGGAGGACGGTGGCGGCGGTGGCGAGGACGGTGGCGACGCCAGCGGCCCACACGAAGCGCGAACGCTTTGTGGTCATGAGTGTTCCTTGATGGTGGAGAAGGAGCGCCATTCGCTCCACGGCACGGTGCGCGGTCGAGCGGGTCCGGGCGTGGAGCTGTCGGGAAGGCGCGGAGGCAGGTTCCCTGTGTCTCAGCCGGCGATGCGGAGTTCGACGAGAACGGTGGCCTCGCCCTCAGCGCTTCCCGACTCCCCGTAGCCGGTGAAGTCGTTGGCCGGCGCGTTGATGACCACGGTCGAGCCGTCCGCTTCCTTGAGGGTGGTCTTCACCGGGTCGGACGAAGTCCAGATGCCGTACGCCTGGGGAAGCTCGAGCGACAGGTAGGCGGGCTTGGCCTTGACGTCGAAGCAGAAGTCCTTCTGCCCGGCCCGGGTGTAGACGGTGAGGTCCTGGCTGCCGTCACAGGCCTTCAGGAGGATGTTGCCGTCGCCTCGCTTGAGAAGGCCGCCGGTGTCCGCCTGGATCTGCGCGGCGTTCGGGTAACCGAAGTCCTCGACTGCGGAGGGCATGTCCTCGGCAGCCGCAGCTGCCGTCACGCCGCCGGTGACGGCCTGGGCTACGCCGAAGGTCGTCGCGGACACCGCGAGCGCCGTACCCAGAGCGACCAGAAGTGCCTTGCGCACATGGGGAATTGCCATGGTGGGCCTTTCAAAAACAGGCGATGGATGAGAGGAGTCCATCAGGTCACGGAAAGTGAATCACGGCCAAAAAGGGTCTCAGTAACAGAGTTGAGTGATTCATATCTCATACAACCCTTCAGTGATTCGCGCGTCGGTGTGCACCCCGCTTCTGCGTCTGCATTCCAAAAGGCCGGGTTCCGCAGATTGCATCGCTATGCGCGTTTTGCATGGTGACGCCGTGATTCACCCTTCCCATGGAGTCGAGGAGGGCGAAACTTGCATGCCTGACCTGCTGTTTCCAAAGCCCTCCCTCCCTCACCCCCGCGTTCGGGCGTCATGCCGGGCTGTAGGATCCGGGTGCCCCAGCCATGTGTCCCGACGTCACAAGCAGACTCTCTGGGACCTGTTGGTGAGGTAAAGCATCGGGTTAACCGGCTCTTCTTCATGTTCCGAGCTGTCGGCGGGCTGGTCAGTTCTTATTTATGAGGTGGTCGCCGGTGAAACGGCGTATATCCTTCCGGCCCCGCGGGTCGGGAGAGTTGGAGAGATTCTCCAGACGCCGCAGGACGTTGCGGCTCGTGCTGTCGGCAGGGTTGCTGTCGGGGCTGCTGGGTGCCTCACCCGTTCTCACGGTGGCGCAGGCGGCGGAGGAGCCTCCCGTCAACCTGCGAGAGGCCGTCGTCGAGTACTGGAAGACCGGCGGAGCGGGCCTGAAGCTCGCTGCCGAACAAGCTCTGCTCGGCGGTGACGAAGCGATTCGGGAGTTCGTCGCCGAGGCCCCGTCGATCCAGTTCGACGACAACCGTGTCGAGGTCGCACGTCTGGCGATGCTGGGCGGCCCCGGTGTCCGCCGGGACGCCAAGGCGGCGATAGTGAAGACGCCGGCCGAGTTGGAGGCGTTCCTCCTCGACGGCTTCGAGGCGCCGCTGGACGAGGACCGCAAGGTCGACATCGCCCGCATGGTGATGCTGGAGCGGCCCGGTGTACGGGAGGCCGGGAAGAAGGCCCTGCAGGGCACTCCCGACGATCGGGAACTCTTCCTGAACAAGGGCCAGTACGCAGCCCGCCAGGACGACAACCGTGTCGATGTCGCGCGGCTGGCGATGACCGGCGGCCCGAACGTGCGGGCCGCGGCGAAGGTCGCGCTGCGCGGGACTCCCGAGGACATCGTCGAGTTCTTGGAGGTCGGACAGTTCACCGCCCGCAACCGGGACCAGGAGCATGCTTCCATCGCCGACCTGGTCAAGCAGGCGGAGGCCGCGGGCAAGCAGGCCGCGAGCGCTACAACGGCGGCCGAGGAAGCCTCCGTGAAGGCGATCGACGCTTCCCAGCTCGCCAAGGAAGCCGCTCTGAAGGCTGCCGAGGAGACCAACGCGGCCAAGGACAACTCCAAGACCGCCGCAGTCAAGGCCAAGCAGGCGGCCGACGCGGCACGGCTCGCGGCGGAGGCCGCCCAGGAGGCGATCGGTTCCGCCGACGCCGCGAACCGGGCCGCCCGCCGGGCCGCGCTCGCCGCCGCGCAGACCGCGGCCGCGGCGGCCGCCGCGGCTGATTCGGCGAACAAGGCATACAACGCGGCCATCGCCGCGGCCGGTGATGCCTCGAAGGCGGAGACCGCTCGCAAGGCGGCCGGTGAGGCCCGTGCGGCCGCCACGGCGGCTTCCACCTCTGCGGTCGCAGCGGAAAACGCGGGCAAGGCATCGGCTGCCGCCGCCATCGCCTCCAAGTCCGCCAAGAACGCTTCGGCCAATGCCAACGCCGCCGCAGCAGCCGCGGAACAGGCCAACACCTACGCGGCGGCTGCGGGCGTACATTCGGACGAGGCCCGTATCGCGGCCGCCGAGGCGCGCCGTCACGCGGCAGCCGCCGACGCGGCAGCCGACCGCTCCGAGTCCCTGGCCAACCGCGCGGCCACCGCCGCCTACGCGGCCCGCGACGCGGCCAATTCCGCCGCCGCCCACGCCAACAAGGCCGCCGACTACGCGGACGAAGCCGCCACCCAGGCCGGCAATGCCGGTACCTACGCGGTCCAGGCCGCGAAGAACGCCGCCGCCGCCAAACTGGCCGCCACCACGGCGAAGGCCGCCGTGACCAAGGCCCAGGAGATCTTCACCCTGGCGCGGGAGACCGAGAACGCCGACCTCCTCACCCGCACGGACGCGGCCGTCGAACGGGCCCGTTCGACGAAGAACATGTCCGACGCCGCGATCTCCGGCTCCGCCGCCACACAGGTCGAGGCCCTTTCCCTGAGCGGCACCGCCGCCACGCTGGCCGAGGAGGCCGCCCGCCCGGACGTCGACATCCAGGCCACTGCGGCCAAGGGGCGCCAGCTGGCCATGCAAGCCATGAAACTCCTCGGTCCATGGCACCAGGAAGCCGCCGCCCGCGCGCTTTCCGGCACCGACCAGGACGTCCTGGACTACCTGCGCACCCGTTGGAAAGAAGCCGACTTCAACGACGTCCGCCAGCGCGTCGTCGACCTGAGCGCCCAGAGCCCCTACGCCTCCGTCCGCACCGCGGCCACCGAGGCGCTCAAGGGCACTCCGGAGCAAATCACCGCCTTCCACGAGACCGGCCAGTACGATGCCGGCCGCGACGACATGCGCGTCGAGGTCGCCCGCCTGGCCACCACCGGCGGCGTCAGCGTCCAGACCGGCGCCAAGGCCGCCCTCGCCGACGGCTCCAGCAAGGCGCTGGCCACTTTCCTGCAGATCGGCCAGTACGGCGAACGGCTGACCGACGAGAAGGTCGTCACCGCCCGCTTGGCCACCACCGGCGGACCCGAGGTCCAGGCAGCCGCGAAGATCGCTCTCGCCGGTCCGCCCGAACTCGTCCACGAGTTCGTCACCACCGGCCAGCACATGGCCAAGCGCAAGGACAACCTGGCCGCCAACCACGTCCACCAGATGCAGGTCCTTCTCCACAAGGGCTCCCGCATCGCCGCCAAGGCCCAGGAGAACGCCGCATGCGCCGCCGAGGCCGCAGCCCTCGCCAAGGGCGCAAGCGCTGAAGCGCAGAAGGCCAAGGCCGACGCCGAGGCATCCGCGGCCGACGCGGAGAAGTACGCGGCTGACGCGGAGGCGTCCGCCACGGCCGCCGAACAGAGCGCCGCCGACGCCGCCGCATCGGCTAACACCGCCCGGAACGCCGCCGATCAGGCCGCCCAGGATGCCACCGCCGCTGAAAACTCCGCCGCCGAAGCCGAGTTCTCCGCCGCGTACGCCCGCGACTCCGCGCGCAGGGCTGACCAGTCCGCCGACCAGGCCCGTGCCTCCGCACTCGCCGCCGGCAAGAGTGCCGAACAGGCCGAAGCCGATGCCAAGGCCGCCTGGACCACCGCACGCGAACTCGCCGAAAAGGAAATCGCGGAAGCTCTTCGCCAAGCCGCCGAAGAGCGGAAGCGGGAAGAGGCGGAGAGGGCCTCACGCGACGGTCGGCGGGTCTGTGTTCCGCACCCCACGCGCGAAACCATGGCCTACATCATGCCCTGCGCGGCGTCGCCCGGCGACTCCGTGATCCAGAGCATGCCCGGGTACGCCGATGACCCCGTTTTCCGGGCCATCATCTGGGAGCTCACGGGCCTCGCCGATGTCGAAGCCTGCATCAAGAACCCGACCGCCCTCGGATGCGTGATGGCCGTGGCCGGCGTCACCCCGTGGGGCAAGCTCAAGCTCATCGGGAAGATCGACGACGCGATCGACGGCTTCAAGGGCCTGCGGGGAGCCCGCCGCAGCGTCGGATGCCTGACCGCGCTCGCGGACGCCACGGGCCACAGTTTCCCCGCCGGCACCCGGGTCCTGATGGCCGACGGCACCAGCCGCCGCATCGAACAGATCCGCACCGGTGACCACGTCACCGCCACCGACCCGGTCACCGGTGAAACCGGCCCCCGAACCGTCACCCGCACCATCCGCACCCCCGGTGACCGGAATTTCACCGACGTCACCCTCACCGACGGTTCGACCCTCACCTCCACCGACCACCACCCCTACTGGTCCGAGAACGACCGGACCTGGAAGAACGCCGGCGACCTCAAAGCCGGCGACACCCTGCGCACGCCTCAGAACAACACGGCGTCCATCACCGGAACACGAGACTGGCAGGGTCTTCAGGACGCCTACGATCTCACCGTCGACGACCTCCACACCTATTACGTCTCCACCGGCACCACCAATGTCCTCGTCCACAATACCGACGAAGCATGCCCGGTGTGGGTGTCGAAGATCTTCGAAGACCTCCCAGGATATAAAAATCTCGGAGACAAGACTTACGGAAAAATCCGCGCGTCGGACGGGAAGGAAATCCCTGCCGCCAATACGGATGAACTCCGCAGAATAATGAGCGGCGAGCACGACAGCCTCTTCGGACGGGCAGATGAACTCTTGAAGTCATCGGGTCATCCTTTGTACCCCTACAAGGGCAAGGGTTCGTACAGCGTCGCTTCTCACGTGGAGACGAAGTATGCCGCCTTCATGAAGGACAATAACATTCAGCACGCCACGGTTGTAATTAATAACAATAATGGCGTCTGCAAGAACGTCCTGAACTGCTCAAATGCAGTGGAGGCGATCCTTCCGAGCGGCTCGACGCTCAAGGTACACTATCCGGGCGCCGGTAGTCCGGTAACGCTCTACGGCAAAAGGACAAGACCTTGATTGTGACCCTAAGTCTCGACGGAAAAACTCGGCACCTTCGCAGCTTCGGAGAATTTTCGTCTTCTCTTGACGAAGTGTTCAGCCTTAAAACAGGCAACGAGAACCATGTGAAAGCTGCCTGGCTTGCCCTCGCTCAAGAGGGGGACGCTGCTCCAGTCAGCTTCCTGGACGTCAGTGCAAACCTAAATATCAGCCTCGGGGGAGCAGTCTGGTTTACCGGAGATGCCGAATCCGAGCGAATCAGAAAGGAAACCAAAAGTGACATAGGGGATCATTTCTGGGTCTCCGAAGGCGATAGAGTTCCCGAAGGGGATACCACTGTCTTTTCCGACCATTACGCTCCCTCGTACTTTGACCCTCGGGGACTCATTCCTCTAGATCACCTCCGAAAGGTGATAGAAGAGTTCTTTCGAACGGGTGGCAATCGGCCAAATTCAGTTCACTGGGTCGCGGGAAATCAGAACGGAACACGATTCGATTAATGAGTCGTTGAAAAGTTCTGCGTGATCTATGCGGCTGAGCGCCACAGCGGCATAGAAGTGACCCCGCCATATTTTTTGACGGGGTCACTTCGCTTTCCAATCCGCTTCGCGGTTTGTCCAGTCGGGCCAAACGCAGCGATCTCACGACGCAGGAGTTCTCGAAGGCGGCCTGCTTGCTTCCGAGGGCGCCGGGCCAGGACGGCGCCCTGGCCTCCCGCCCCATGGCCACCGCGGCCACCCTAGGGAAGATCGCCTCGCCATCCGCGGGCCGAAGGCACTGTGGGCGCGGCGCGAAATGAGCACCGCCCCGTAGGAAGGGGCGTGCTTGCGGGTCTCCGTACAGGGACACTCAGTGTCGCACTGGGGCCTGCCGCGCCGGGAACCACGCGGTCAGCGAAGTGACCTTCGCGTCACGCAGGTGGATGGACCGTTCCTGACGGCTCAGCCGGCTCCCGCGCCCTCCGGCTCACCAGCGGGATTCTCCGCTCACAGCCCCACGATCGAGTTCCACTTCTTGGCGAAGGTGAGGCGCTCCTCGGCCGTGACGTCCCGGGCGATCGCGAGCCGTCCGCGCATGGCGGCGTCCGGGAAGATCAGCGGGTCCTCGGCGAGCGCCGCGAGTTCCTCGTCGTCGGAGTCCGCGAGGACGTCCCGCGCGGCCGGAACCGGGCAGACGTAGTTGACCCAGGCGGCGAGGGCGGCGGCGACCTCGGGCTCGTAGTAGTGGTCGACCAGCTTCTCCGCGTTGGACTTGTGCCGGGCGAGGTTGGGCACCATGAGGGACTCGGCCCAGAGTTCGGCGCCCTCCTCCGGGACGACGAACTCGATGTCCGGGTTGTCGGCCCGGAGCTGGACGGTGTCCCCGGAGTACGCCTGGCAGGCCAGGACGTCGCCGGAGGAGAGGTCCTTGATGTAGTCGTTGCCGGTGAAGCGGCGGATGTGCTTGGCGCGGACGAGCCGTTCGACCCGCTCGCACAGGGCGTGGAAGTCGTCGCCGGTCCACCGGGTCACGTCGACGCCCTCGCCCATCATCAGCAGGGCGAAGGACTCGTCGAGCCCGGACAGCAGGGTGACCTTCCCGCGCAGGTCGTCGGCCCACAGCTCCTTCACCGAGCGCAGCTCCCGGCCCAGCTTCCGGCGGTTGTACGCGATGCCGGTGATGCCGGACTGCCAGGGGACGGTGTGCAGCCGGCCGGGGTCGAAGGCGGGCGAGCGCAGCTGCGGGTCGAGGTGGGCCGTGACGTTCGGCTGGGCGGCGCGGTCCATCTTCTGGACCCAGCCGAGACGGACGAAGCGGGCGGCCATCCAGTCGCTGAGGACGATCAGGTCGCGGCCGGTCTCCTGGTGGTTCATCAGGGAGGGACCGATCCGGCCGAAGAACTCGTCGTTGTCGTTGATCTCCTCGGTGTAGCGCACGGACGTCCCGGTCCGCTCCCGGAAGGCGTCCAGGGTGGGACGGCGCGACGCGTCGTCCTCGTCGGTGTCGATGTAGAGCGGCCAGTTGGCGAAGTCGAGGACCCGGTCGCGGGCCGAGAGGTCCCGGGCGGCGGCCCGGTCGCCCTCCTCCACGAAGGCGGCGGGCACCCCGCACCCGGCGAGCAGGGCGGCGGCCCCGGCGCCTCCGACGCCGCGCAGCAGGGACCGGCGGGACGTGTTCTTCCTGGCTGTCGCTCTCATCCGGGCAGCATCCCGGCCGGTCGCCTCCCCCGGCAATGGACGCACCGTCCGGACGGCACGGCGCGGCCCCGACACCCTGTCGAGCGGGGTGCCGGGGCCGCGGGCTCCGGGGCCGGATCAGCCCAGGGAGGTCATGACGTGCTTGACGCGCGTGTAGTCCTCGAAGCCGTACGCGGAGAGGTCCTTGCCGTAGCCGGACTTCTTGAAGCCGCCGTGGGGCATCTCGGCGACCAGCGGGATGTGGGTGTTGATCCACACGCAGCCGAAGTCGAGGGCCTTGGACATGCGCATCGCGCGGGCGTGGTCCTTGGTCCAGACGGAGGAGGCGAGGGCGTACTCGACGCCGTTGGCGTACTCCAGGGCCTGCGCCTCGTCCGTGAAGGGCTGGACGGTGATGACCGGGCCGAAGACCTCGTTCTGGATGATCTCGTCGTCCTGCTTGAGCCCGGAGACGACGGTCGGGGCGTAGAAGTAGCCCTTGTCGCCGACGCGGTGGCCGCCGGCCTCGACCTTGGCGTGGGCCGGGAGGCGGTCGACGAAGCCGGAGACCTGCTGGAGCTGGTTGGCGTTGTTCAGCGGGCCGTACAGCACGTCCTCGTCGTCCGGCTGCCCGGTCTTCGTCTCGCTCGCGGCCTTGGCGAGGGCGGCCACGAACTCGTCGTGGATCGACTCGTGGACCAGGACGCGGGTGGCGGCCGTGCAGTCCTGGCCGGCGTTGAAGAAGCCCGCCATGGAGATGTCCTCGACGGCCTTCTCGATGTCGGTGTCCTCGAAGACGACGACGGGGGCCTTGCCGCCCAGCTCCAGGTGGACGCGCTTGACGTCCTTGGCGGCCGACTCGGCGACCTGCATGCCGGCGCGCACGGAGCCGGTGATGGAGGCCATGGCGGGGGTGGGGTGCTCGACCATCGCCCGGCCGGTGTCGCGGTCGCCGCAGACGACGTTGAAGACGCCCTTGGGGACGATCCGCCCGATGATCTCGGCCATCAGGACGGTCGACGCGGGGGTCGTGTCCGAGGGCTTGAGGACGACGGTGTTGCCCGCGGCGAGGGCCGGGGCGAACTTCCAGACGGCCATCATCATCGGGTAGTTCCACGGCGCGACCTGGGCGCAGACGCCGACGGGCTCGCGGCGGACGATGGAGGTCAGGCCCTCCATGTACTCGCCGGCCGAGCGGCCCTCCAGGAGGCGGGCGGCACCCGCGAAGAAGCGGATCTGGTCCACCATCGGCGGGATCTCCTCGCTCGCGGTGAGGGCGACCGGCTTGCCGGTGTTCTCGACCTCGGCGGCGATCAGGTCCTCGGCGCGCTCCTCGAAGGCGTCCGCGATCTTCAGGAGCACCCTCTGGCGCTCGGCGGGGGTGCTGTCGCGCCACGCGGGGAAGGCGGCCGCGGCGGCCTCCATGGCGGCGTCGACGTCGGCCTGGCCGGAGAGCGGGGAGGTGGCGTACACCTCGCCGGTGGCCGGGTTGATCACATCGATCGTGCGGCCGTCGGCCGCGTCGCGGAACTCCCCGTTGATGTAGTTACGCAGCCGGCGCAGCTCGGTGGTCACTTGCCACCCCTCCTGTCACGTTCTGACGTCGCACGTCCCTGTGCGGCCGTCCCGATGGGTGAGACACCCCAGCCTAATCGTTCGACTGACGCTTTCAACAGGGCCGACCCCCCACAACTTCGGATTCAGCACCATCGGACCCCTCCGACAACGAATTACATCGCTCTGGGGTTGCGAGACCGACGAGTCTCGGTGCACAGTGAGGTGTGGCCAGTCGAAGCGCAGACTCCAGAACCGGAACCGGTTCGTCCCCGACGATCGACGCCGTCTCCCTGGCGATCATCGAACAGCTCCAGGAGGACGGCCGCCGTCCCTACGCGGCGATCGGCAAGGCCGTCGGCCTCTCCGAGGCCGCCGTGCGACAGCGCGTCCAGAAGCTGCTCGACCAGGGCGTCATGCAGATCGTCGCCGTCACCGACCCGCTCACCGTGGGTTTCCGACGGCAGGCGATGGTCGGCATCAACGTCGAGGGTGACCTCGATCCGGTTGCGGAAGCGCTGACGGCCATGGCCGAATGCGAGTACGTGGTGATGACCGCGGGCTCCTTCGACCTGATGGTGGAGGTCGTCTGCGAGGACGACGACCACCTGCTGGATGTGATCAACAAGCGCATCCGCACCCTCCCCGGCGTGCGCTCCACCGAGAGCTTCGTCTACCTCAAGCTCAAGAAGCAGACCTATATGTGGGGAACCCGATAGCCGTGAGCAAGGACCTCTCCAAGACCGCGTACGACCACCTGTGGATGCACTTCACCCGCATGTCCTCGTACGAGAACTCGCCCGTTCCCACCATCGTGCGTGGTGAGGGCACCTACATCTTCGACGACAAGGGCAAGCGCTACCTCGACGGTCTCGCGGGCCTCTTCGTGGTCAACGCCGGACACGGCCGCAAGGAGCTGGCCGAGGTCGCGTACAAGCAGGCCCAGGAGCTCGCGTTCTTCCCCGTGTGGTCGTACGCGCACCCCAAGGCCGTCGAGCTGGCCGAGCGCCTCGCGGACTACGCCCCGGGCGACCTGAACAAGGTCTTCTTCACCACCGGTGGCGGAGAGGCCGTCGAGACCGCCTGGAAGCTCGCCAAGCAGTACTTCAAGCTGCAGGGCAAGCACACCAAGTACAAGGTCATCTCGCGCGCGGTCGCCTACCACGGCACCCCGCAGGGCGCCCTGTCCATCACCGGCCTGCCGGCCCTGAAGGCCCCCTTCGAGCCGCTGGTCCCCGGCGCGCACAAGGTGCCGAACACCAACATCTACCGCGCCCCGATCCACGGCGACGACCCCGAGGCGTTCGGCCGCTGGGCCGCCGACCAGATCGAGCAGCAGATCCTCTTCGAGGGCCCCGACACCGTCGCCGCCGTCTTCCTGGAGCCGGTGCAGAACGCCGGCGGCTGCTTCCCGCCGCCGCCCGGGTACTTCCAGCGGGTCCGCGAGATCTGCGACCAGTACGACGTGCTGCTCGTCTCCGACGAGACGATCTGCGCCTTCGGCCGCCTCGGCACGATGTTCGCCTGTGACAAGTTCGGCTACGTCCCGGACATGATCACCTGCGCCAAGGGCATGACCTCGGGCTACTCCCCGATCGGCGCCTGCATCGTCTCCGACCGCATCGCGGAGCCGTTCTACAAGGGCGACAACACCTTCCTCCACGGCTACACCTTCGGTGGCCACCCGGTGTCGTCGGCGGTGGCCATCGCCAACCTCGACATCTTCGACAAGGAGGGCCTCAACCAGCACGTCCTGGACAACGAGGACGCCTTCTTCTCGACGCTGAAGAAGCTGCACGACCTGCCGATCGTCGGCGACGTCCGCGGCAACGGCTTCTTCTACGGCATCGAGCTCGTCAAGGACAAGGTCACCAAGGAGTCCTTCACGGACGAGGAGACCGAGCGCGTCCTGTACGGCTTCCTCTCCAAGGCGCTGTTCGACAACGGCCTGTACTGCCGTGCCGACGACCGCGGCGACCCGGTCATCCAGCTCGCCCCGCCGCTCATCGCCGACCAGGGCACCTTCGACGAGATCGAGGGCATCCTGCGCTCGGTGCTCACCGAGGCGTGGACCAAGCTCTGACCGAGCCGGCGCCCCCCGCGGAGCCTCACGCCGCCCTCACGGCGTGACACCACGGCCCGGGTCGCCTCCATCCGAGTGGATGGAGGCGACCCGGGCCGTGTGCTGTCCGTACGAACCGGTCGGAAATAATTACGGTGCCGAGTGACCGACAGGCCCGTCCTTCGTTCCTCCGTCCGGGGGAGCCTCCCCCGGACGGTGGACACAGACCGGATTCGACATCGAGGTGTACGCGATGGCCCCACCGGACGACGACGTGCTCTGGGCGCGTTCCCTGCACTGCGACCTGGACGGCACCGAGGTGCTCAGCGGCGTCTCCCTCGGTGTCCGCGAGGGCGAGATCCTGGCCGTGACCGGTCCACGCGGCAGCGGCAAGACCACCCTCCTGCGCTGCCTCTCCGGCCGGCTCGTCGCCCAGCGGGGCGAGGTCTGGTTCAACGGCGGCCCCGTGCACACCCTGAGTCCCGCCCGGCGCGAACGGCTCCGCCGCGAGAGCTTCGGCTGGATCGGCCCGGAGGCCGGTCTCGTCCCCGAACTCACCGGGTGGGAGAACGCCGCCCTGCCGCTGCTGCTGCGCGGCGCCCCCCGCCGGGCCGCGAAGACCGCCGCGCTGGAATGGCTGGACCGGCTCGACGCCGGGGCCTGCGCCCGCAGGCGCCCGGGAGCCCTCACCCGGTCCCAGCGCCAGCGGATCGCGGTCGCCCGCGCCCTCGCCGCCGCTCCCCCGGTCCTCTTCGCCGACGAGCCCACCGCCGCCCTGCACCGCGCCGACGGCGCCCAGGTCCTGCGCACCCTGGTGGCCGCCGCCCGCTCGCACGGCATCACCGTGCTCCTCGCCACCCACGACGAGGAGGTCGCGGCGCTCGCGGACCGCGCGGTCGCGCTCCTCGACGGGCGCAGGACCGGCACCGTACCCCCGGAATCAGGGGCGGAGGGCGTCACCACGTGCTCGCTCTCCGTCTAGCCCGCGGGGCCCACCCCTTCGTCCTGGCCCGCCGGCTCCTCGTCGTCGCCGCCTCCGCCGGGGTGGGTCTCCTCCTGCTCTGCACCCTCGGACACGCCGTCGGCCACCCGGACCTGGCCCCGGCCTCGACGGTCCGGCTGCTGTGGTGCGCCCTGCCGCTCGCCGCCGCCGTCCAGTTCGCCGTCGCCGTGGCCCGCGCCGATCCCGCCACCCGGCCGCGTCCCGGCCTCTCGGCGATCGGCCTCGGACCGGCCCGGCTCGCCGCGCTCGCCGCCGTCTCGACCGCCCTCGCCTGCGCACTGGGCTCCGCCGTCGCGCTCCTGGCCTATCTGCACCTGCGCGGCGGCCTGACGGGGCTGCCCCTCGACGGGGCCGCCGCCGGCCTGCTCGCCGCCGACCGGCCGGTCCCGCTCGCCGCCGCCCTCACCCTCCTCGCGGTCCTCCCGGTCGCCGCCGGCGCGGCCACCGCCCTGGCCCTGCGCCCCCGGACCGCGCCCGCGCGGCCGGAGGGCACGGAACGGCCGGTTCCGTCCGGACTGCCGTGGGGCGTCGCCCTGGTCGCGATCGGCCTCGCCGTCGAGACGTACGCGGGCCGGAGCGGCGGCGGGGAAGCCCTTCCCCTGCCGGGCCGCTTCGACGGCGGCCCGGCGGGCGTCCTGGCCGGCTGGGTCCTCACCGCGATCGGCCTCGCGACGGCGGGCCCCGGTCTCGTCCACTGCTGCGGCCGCCTCCTCCAGGCGGTCCGGCCCGGCGCCGTCCGGCTGCTCGCGGGGCGCGTCCTCATGGAGGAGGCCCACCGCGTCGGCCGGCCGCTCGGCGTGGTCTGCGCGGTGCTCTCCGGGCTGCTCGCGGCGGCCACGCTGTACGGGCCGGACGAGGGTTCCGGCGCCTTCGGGCCGCTCACGGGCCTGGGCGCCACCCTGGTCCTGGCCTGCACCTTCGCCACGCTCCTGACGGCGGCCCTGGAGTCCCGGCAGCACCGCGCCCCCGTCGCCGAGGCCCTCCTCCGCGCCGGTGCCCCGCCCGGGGCCCTGCGCACGACGGCCCTCCTGCGCGCGGGCGCCCTGCTCGCCGTCTTCCTCCCGCTGACGTGGGCGGTGGCGGAGCTGGCGGTCCTGCCCCTGAAGGGGTGACCCGACGGCTCCGCCGGGAGCCCGGGGCGGGCATCCGGCTCACTTCCGCCAGAACAGGTGGTGCGTGACCGTGCCGCCCGGGCTGGGCACGACATCGCGGTGGTAGCGGTCGAGGAGTTCGTCGGGCGACTCCCAGAGCCGTGATCCGGCTCCGAGCTCCACCGGCGACACCGCGACGTGCAGGGTGTCGACGAGGCCGGCGTCGAGGAACTCGCGGACGGTGGCGGCCCCGCCGCCGAGCCGCACGTCCTTGCCGTCCGCCGCCTCCCGCGCCGTCGCGAGAGCGGTGGCCGGATCGGCGTCGAGGAAGTGGAACGTGGTGTCGCCGAGCGCGAACGAGGGGCGCGGGTGGTGGGTCAGGACGAACACCGGCGTGCGGAACGGCGGCTCGTCGCCCCACCAGCCGCGCCACTCGTGGTCCCGCCAGGGCCCGCGCTGGGGGCCGAACTTGTTGCGGCCCATGATCTCGGCGCCGATGTTCCGCCCGTAGTCCCGCGTCAGGTAGTCGTCGAGGCCCCGGCTGCCGCCGGGGTCGGTGCGCCGGGGCCAGCTCGCCGTGGCACCCGCCCAGGCGAACATCGCCTCCGGATCGGCATGCCCGAAGGGCCGTTCGAGGCTCTGTCCCTCCCCGGCGCCGTACCCGTCGGACGAGACGTTGAAGTTCTGGACTCTGAGCAGCTGGGCCATGGGGTTCCTCCCGTGCGGGCGACGGAGACGCCGTACGTGACCGTACGCGGTCGTACGTACGGGAGACTCCGCCGGCGGGTGGAACTCGTCGCGCTCGCGGTGCTCACCGCGGCGCGTCGTCGCCGAGCACCACCACGTCCTCCGGCCGGAAGGCGACCCCGGTCCCCGTTCCCGCCTCCGGCGCGTCCCGCAGCGGGAGCTCGGCCTCCAGGGCCGGGCCGTCCGCCGGCCGGAGCCGTACGACGACCTGGCTGCCCCGGAAGGTGCGGGACTCCACCGTCCAGTCCGGCGCCGCCCCGGCGGGGACCAGCCGCACCCCGCCGGGGCGGACGAGGAGCCGCCGTTCGCCCTGCGGGGAGCCGTCCGGCACGGGGATCCTCCCCCAGGCGGTGTCCGCGACCGTTCCGGTCACCCGGGCCGGCACCACGTTGTCGAAGCCGAGGAAACGGGCGACGAACTCGGAGGCCGGGCGGCTCCACACCTCGACGGGCACCCCGGACTGGGCGATCCGTCCGTCCCGCATGACCACGACCCGGTCGGCGAGCGCGAACGCCTCGCCCTGGTCGTGGGTGACGGCGAGGACCGTCGTCCCGAGCCGCCCGAAGAGCTGCCGCAGCTCCACGACGAGCCGTTCCCGCAGGCCCCGGTCGAGCTGGCCGAGGGGTTCGTCGAGCATGAGCAGCCGGGGCCGGGGCGCGAGGGCCCGGGCCAGCGCGACCCGCTGCTGTTCGCCGCCGGAGAGCGCGGCGACGGACCGCCGTCCGGCGTCCGGCAGGCCGACGAGGTCGAGCAGCTCCCCCACCCGCTCGGCCCGCTCGGCCTTCCCCGCGCCGCGCATCCGGAGGCCGAAGGCGACGTTCCCGGCCACGTCCCGCTGCGGGAAGAGCTGGTGGTCCTGGAACATGAGCCCGACGCCCCGCCGGTGCGTGGGCACCCCGCTCTGGTCGGCGCCGTCGAGGAGCACCCGGCCGGCGTCGAGCGGCTGGAGGCCCGCGACGGCCCGCAGCAGGGTGGACTTGCCGCTGCCGCTGGGGCCGAGCACGCACACGGTCTCGTGGTCGGCGACCTCCAGGTCCACGGCGTCCAGGACGGCCCGCGCCCCGAACCGTACGGTCGCCCCGTCGAGTCTCAGCATCAGAACTCCCCGGAGGTCCGGTCGGTACGGAGCCGTTCGAGCAGCAGCAGGGACACCGCGCACACCACCATCAGGATCGTCGAGAGGGCCATGGCCTGGCCGTAGTTGAGCTCGCCGGGCCGGCCGAGCAGCCGGGCCACCGCGACCGGCAGCGTCGGGCTGTCGGGCCGGGCGATGAACACGGTCGCGCCGAACTCGCCGAGGGACACCGCGAACGCGAACCCGGCCGCGACGAGCAGCGCCCGGCGCACCAGCGGCAGGTCCACCTCCCGCCAGGCCCGCCACGGCGGGGCGCCGAGCACGGCCGCCGCCTCCCGCAGCCGTTCGTCGACCGCGCGCAGGACCGGCAGCATCGTCCGGACGACGAAGGGGACGCCGACGAGGGCCTGCGCGAGGGGCACGAGGATCCAGCTCGCCCGCAGGTCGAACGGCGGCTCGTCGAGGGTGATGAGGAAGCCGAAGCCGACGGTGACGGCGGAGACCCCGAGCGGCAGCATGAGCAGCGCGTCGAAGCCCCGGACGAGTCTGCCCGCCCGCCGGGTGAGCGCCGCCGCCGCGAGGCCGCCGATCACCACGGCGATGGCGGTGGCGGCCGCCGCGTACCGCAGCGAGTTCCCGATCGCCTCCAGCGGCGGCACCAGGAAGGTCCCGCTCTCGTCGAGCGAGCCGAGCGCCCGGTAGTAGCCGAGCCCGTATCCTCCGGGGCCGGCGAACGACCGCTCCACGAGGACGCCGAGCGGCAGCAGGATCAGCAGGGCCACCGAGACGAGGACGCCGCCGAGCAGCGCCCACTGCCCGGCGCCGCGCGGCCTGCGCGCGGTCCGCTCCGGCGGCACGAGCCGCAGCGCGGTCTCCCGCCGCCGGGCCGTCCGGGCGTGCAGGGCGAGGATCGCGCCGGCCGCCGCGAACTGCACGAGGGTGAGGACGGCGGCCGTCGGCAGGTCGAGCAGCCGGGCGGTCTGCCGGTAGATCTCCGCCTCCAGGGTCGTGTACGCGTCCCCGCCGAGGATCTGCACGACGCCGAAGGAGGTGAAGGTGAAGAGGAAGACCATCAGGGCGGCGGCCGACACGGCCGGGACGAGCGCGGGCAGCGTCACCGTCCGCCAGGCCGTGGAGCGGGAGGCGCCGAGGACCCGGGCGGCCTCCTCCTGGCGCGGGTCGAGCTGGGCCCAGAGACCGCCGACGGTCCGGACGACGACCGCGTAGTTGAAGAAGACGTGGGCGAGGAGGATCGCCCACACGCTCGTGTCGAGCCGCAGCCCCCACAGTTCGTCCGTGAGCCCGTTCCGGCCGGCCAGCGCCAGGAACGCCGTGCCGACCAGGACGGTGGGCAGCACGAACGGCACCGTGACCACGGCCCGCAGGACGTTCTTGCCGGGGAAGTCGAGGCGGGCGAAGACGTACGCGCCGGGCAGGGCGACGAGCAGGGTGAGGCCGGTGGAGGCGAGGGCCTGCCAGACGGTGAAGCCGAGGACGTCGAGGACGTCCGGCCGGGTCAGCGTCTCGCCGATCCGGCCGAACCGCCAGGTCCCGCCGGGCCGCAGCCCCCGGTCCACGATGGACGCGACGGGCCACGCGAAGAAGACCGCGAAGAACGCGACGGGCAGGGCCATGAGCCCGAGCCGCGTCACGTTCCCGCGCACGTCCTTCCTGGTCACCGGGGGCCTGGTTACCGGACGGTCGAGGACCACTGCTGGATCCACGCGTCGCGCTTCTCGGCGATCTTCCCGGGCGCCATGGTCTCCGGCTTCTCCACGACCACGCCGTGCTCGGTGAACAGCCCCGGCAGGGCCGCGTCCTTCGCCACGGGGTTGACGAACATCTGGAGCGGCATGTCCTCCTGGAACGTCTTCGAGACCAGGAAGTCGATCAGCGCCCTGCCGCCCTCGGGGTTCTTCGCCCCGTTCAGCAGGCCCGCGAACTCGGTCTGCCGGAAGCAGGTGCCGGTGGAGACCCCGGTGGGCGCCTCCTTCGGCCGGGGCTCGGCGTACAGCACCTCGACCGGCGGGCTGGAGGCGTACGAGACGACCAGCGGCCGGTCGCCCTTGGCCTTCCTGCCGCCGGCCGAGCCGGAGAACTCCTGGTTGTAGGCGAGCTCCCAGCTGTCGACGGTCTTCACGCCGTTGGCCCTGAGCTTCTTCCAGTAGCCCTGCCAGCCGTCGTCGCCGTACTTCGCGGCCGTGCCGAGGAGGAAGCCGAGGCCCGGGGAGGACCGCTCGGGGTTCTCGACCACGAGCAGGTCCCTGTACTCCGGCTTCGCCAGGTCGTCGAAGGTCACCGGCGGCGCCAGCTTCCTGTCGGCGAAGTACTTCTTGTCGTAGTTGACGCAGATGTCGCCGGAGTCGACCGGCGTGACCCGGTTCTCCTTGTCGAGCCGGTACTCCGCCGGGACCCGGTCCAGGCCCTTCGCCTCGTACGGCACGAAGATGCCGTTGTCGAGGGCGCGGGAGAGCAGGGTGTTGTCGACGCCGAAGAAGACGTCGCCCTGCGGGGAGCCCTTGGTCAGGATCTCCTTGTTGACGGCCTCGCCCGCGTCGCCGGCCTTGAGGACCTTGACGGTGAAACCGGTCCGCTTCGTGAACTCGGCCAGGACCTCCTTGGAGGCGTTGAACGAGTCGTGGCTCACGAGGGTCACGGTCTTCGGCGCGGGCGTGCCGGTCCTGCCCGCGGCCTCGTGGGCGCCGCCGGTGCCGCAGGCGGCGAGGGCGGTGACGCCGAGCGCCGCGAGGAGCGCGGCGGCGGCCTGCTTCCTGATGCTCACTGAGTTTTCCTCCTGGGTGGGACCAGGAAGAGACGCGGCCCTGCCCGCGGCCGGCGGACCGGACGCGGGCAGGGCGCAACAGCTTGAGTTAACGACCGAACTCCCTACCCAGAATGACCTGGGCGAGGTTCAGAGGGTCTGCGGTCTGACGGCACCGCACTCTCAGCGCTGTGGCGCTCCCCTGTCGGAATGAATCTGTCGGAGTGACTATGAAGATGTGTGTTCGACCTCAGGGTACAAGGTCAGCGTTCGGCGGCCGCGAGCTGCCCGCAGGCCCCGTCGATCTCCTGGCCCCGGGTGTCGCGGACGGTCACCGGCACGCCGTGACGGGCGATGGCCTCGACGAACGCCTTCTCGTCCTCGGGACGGGAGGCGGTCCACTTCGAGCCGGGCGTCGGGTTCAGCGGGATCAGGTTGACGTGCACCCGCCTGCCCTTGAGGAGCCGGCCGAGCAGGTCGCCGCGCCACGCCTGGTCGTTGATGTCCCGGATGAGGGCGTACTCGATGGAGATCCGGCGCCCGGACTTCTCCGCGTACTCCCAGGCCGCGTCGAGGACCTCCCGCACCTTCCAGCGCGTGTTGACGGGCACGAGGGTGTCGCGCAGCTCGTCGTCGGGGGCGTGCAGGGAGACCGCGAGCCGGCACTTGAAGCCCTCGTCGGCGAAGCGCAGCATCGCGGGCACGAGCCCGACGGTGGAGACGGTGATGCCGCGCTGGGACAGGCCCAGGCCGTCGGGCTCGGGGTCGGTGAGCCGGCGGATGGCGCCGACGACCCGCTTGTAGTTGGCGAGCGGCTCGCCCATGCCCATGAACACGATGTTGGACAGCCGCGCCGGTCCGCCGGGCACCTCGCCGTCGCGCAGGGCCCGCATGCCGTCCACGATCTGGTGCACGATCTCGGCGGTCGACAGGTTCCGGTCGAGCCCGGCCTGCCCGGTCGCGCAGAACGGGCAGTTCATGCCGCAGCCGGCCTGCGAGGAGATGCACATGGTGACCCGGTCCGGGTAGCGCATGAGCACCGACTCCACGAGCGTGCCGTCGTGCAGCCGCCACAGGGTCTTGCGGGTGGTGTCGTCGTCGCACGAGATGTGCCGCACCACGGACATCAGGTCGGGCAGCAGCTCCCCGGCCAGCTTCTCCCGCGAGGCGGCGGGGATGTCGGTCCACTCGGCGGGGTCGTGCGCGTACCGCGCGAAGTAGTGCGTGGACAGCTGCTTGGCGCGGAAGGGCTTCTCGCCGATCGCGGCGACGGCCTCCTTCCGCTCGGCGGGCGTGAGGTCGGCGAGGTGCCGCGGCGGCTTCTTGGCTCCGCGGGGGGCGACGAAAGTGAGTTCTCCGGGCTTGGGCATGGTCCTACCAGTGTCGCAGAGATACGAGGAAGGGCCCGCCGCCCTTGTGGACGGCGGACCCCTCCCGGAGGAACGCTTTGGGGACGGCCGCTCTTCCCGCGGCGGGACCAGCGGGTCAGCCGGTGCCGACGAACAGCGCGAGCAGCAGCCACACCACCGGCGCCGTCGGCAGCAGGGAGTCGAGCCGGTCCATGATGCCGCCGTGACCGGGCAGCAGCGTGCCCATGTCCTTGATGCCCAGGTCGCGCTTGATCATCGACTCGCCGAGGTCGCCGAGCGTCGCGCTCGCCGCCACCGCGAGACCGAGGACCAGACCCTGCCACCAGACCCCGTCGTCGATCATGAACTGCATGCACAGCGCGCCCGCGGCCATCGCGAACGCCACCGCGCCGGCCAGGCCCTCGCGGGTCTTGCCGGGGCTGATGCGCGGCGCCAGCTTGTGCTTGCCGAAGCGCCAGCCGACCGCGTACGCCCCGGTGTCGCTGACCACCGTCAGGAGCAGGAAGGTCAGCACCCGCCACGGGCCGTCGTCCGCGGTCAGCAGCAGGGACACGAACGTCGCCAGGAACGGCACGTAGAACGCGGCGAACACGCCCGCCGTGACGTCCTTCAGATAGCCCTCGGGGGGCTTCGCCATCCGCCACACCAGGACCGCGAGCGCCGTCAGGGCCGTCGCGACCCAGGCGCCCTCGGGACCGCGCGCGTACCCGGCGACGACCATCGCCGCGCCGCCGACCGCGAGCGGCACCAGCGGTGCCCCGATCTGCTTGCGCTCCTGGAGGCGGGAGGTCAGCTCCCACAGCCCGACCACCACGGCGACCGCCACGACCCCGACGAACGCGGCCTTCCAGATGAACAGCGACGCGATGATGACGGCGCCGAGTCCGACTCCGACCCCTATGGCCGCGCCCAGGTCCCGGCCCGCGCTCTTCTTCTGCCGCGGCGGGGGCGCGGACGACGGAGGCGGGGCGGGGCTGGACATGGGCTCCTGCGGGTGCTCGTGCGGGTGCTCGTACGGCGTCCCGTCACGGAACGGGGGGCCGCTCGGGTGAGCGGCCCCCCGGCCGTGTCCGTCCTGGAATCCGCCGGCGGGGACGTCGGGCACGAGGGGCATGGGGCGAGTCTGCGACGCAGGATGCCCCTCGTGTGCGGGACCCGCCGGGGCGGGCCCCTGGTCGGGCCCCCCGCGGCCGGGAGGACCGGCCGGGGCACCCCAGGAAGAGTCGTTCATCAGACCTCGAGCAGCTCGGCTTCCTTGTGCTTGAGCAGCTCGTCCACCTGCGTGACGTACTTCGCGGTGGTGTCGTCGAGCTCCTTCTCCGCGCGGCGGCCCTCGTCCTCGCCGACCTCGCCGTCCTTGACGAGCTTGTCGATGGACTCCTTGGCCTTGCGGCGCACCGAGCGGATCGAGATCTTCGAGTCCTCGGCCTTGCCCTTGGCGACCTTGATGTACTCGCGGCGGCGCTCCTCCGTCAGCTCGGGGAACACCACCCGGATGATGTTGCCGTCGTTGCTCGGGTTGACGCCGAGGTCCGAGTCGCGGATCGCCTGCTCGATGTTGCGCAGCGCGCTCTTGTCGAACGGGGTCACCACGGCCATCCGCGGCTCCGGGACGGAGAAGGAGGCCAGCTGGTTGATGGGGGTGATGGCGCCGTAGTAGTCCGCCACGATCTTGTTGAACATCGCCGGGTGCGCACGGCCGGTGCGGATCGCGGCGAAGTCCTCCTTGGCGACCACGACGGCCTTCTCCATCTTCTCCTCGGCCTCGAGGAGGGTCTCTTCGATCACCACTTGCTCCTGCGTGTCGTCGCGTTGTGTCCTGCACGGTGTACGACCGG
This sequence comes from Streptomyces sp. NPDC001744, assembly GCF_042892575.1. Classification (NCBI taxonomy): domain Bacteria; kingdom Bacillati; phylum Actinomycetota; class Actinomycetes; order Kitasatosporales; family Streptomycetaceae; genus Streptomyces; species Streptomyces sp. NPDC001744. Next base: position 391,194 of record NZ_JBIAUG010000002.1, on the reverse strand, counting down.
CAGGGCTGTCGTCCAGCCCCTCGCGGGGCGGTTCCCGGTTCGGGTCAGGCCCGGGTGCCCTGGTCGCTCACGAGCGTGCCGATCTTCTCACCCTTCACCGCGCGCGCGATATTGCCCTCGGTGAGCAGTTCGAAGACGAGGATCGGGAGGTCGTTGTCACGGCACAGGGTGACGGCGGTGGCGTCGGCGACCTTGAGGTCGCGGGCGATCACCTCGCCGTACTCGAGGGCGTCGAACTTGACCGCGTCGGGGTTGCGCTTGGGGTCGGAGTCGTAGACCCCGTCGACGCCGTTCTTGCCCATGAGCAGCGCCTCGGCGTCGATCTCCAGGGCGCGCTGGGCCGCCGTGGTGTCCGTGGAGAAGTACGGCATGCCCATGCCCGCGCCGAAGATGACGACGCGGCCCTTCTCCAGGTGGCGCACGGCGCGCAGCGGGATGTACGGCTCGGCGACCTGACCCATGGTGATGGCGGTCTGGACGCGGGAGTCGATGCCCTCCTTCTCCAGGAAGTCCTGGAGGGCGAGGCAGTTCATCACGGTGCCGAGCATGCCCATGTAGTCGGAGCGGGCCCGGTCCATGCCGCGCTGCTGGAGTTCGGCGCCGCGGAAGAAGTTTCCGCCGCCGATCACGATCGCGATCTCCGCGCCGTCGCGGACGACGGCCGCGATCTCACGCGCGATGGCGTGCACGACATCGGGGTCGACGCCCAGGCCGGTACCGCCGGAGAAAGCCTCTCCGGACAGCTTCAGCATGTAGCGGCCGGCCTTTTTGCCGTTGTTGTCGTCGCCCTGTACGGCGCCCTGGTTCATGGAGATCTCCTCGTGCACATACGAAGGAGGCCATTGCCTTGGGTCCTCGCGGTTTCCCGTACGGCAATGGCCTCCTCGTCAGATCTGCGGTCGTCCTGCGCGGGGGCGGGCGACTGCTTCAGACCCTACCGGGGTCCGGTGTCCGTCGCTTTCGCGGACAGGCTTCAGATGCCGACCTTGATGCGGGTGAAGCGCTTCAGGGTGACACCGGCCTCGTCCAGGATCTGCTGGACGGACTTCTTGTTGTCCAGCGCGTACGGCTGGCCGAGCAGCGTGGCGTCCTTGAAGAAGCCGTTCACGCGACCCTCGACGATCTTGGCGATCGCGGCCTCGGGCTTGCCCTCGGCGCGGGTGGTCTCCTCGGCGATGCGACGCTCGGACTCGACGACCTCGGCCGGGACGTCCTCACGGGTGAGGTACTTCGGCGCGAAGGCGGCGATGTGCTGCGCGACGCCCTTGGCGACGGCGGCGTCGGCCTTGTCGAACTCGACGAGGACACCGATCTGCGGCGGGAGGTCCGGCATCGTGCGGTGCATGTACGCGTAGACGAAGCCGTCGGCGTACTGCGCGAAGCGGTCCAGGACGATCTTCTCGCCGAGGTTGGCGTTGGCCTCGTCCACGAACGCCTGCACGGTCTTGCCGGGCTCGATCTCGGAGGCGAGCAGCGCCTCCAGGTCGGCCGGGGAGGTGGCGGCGACGTGGGCGGCGAGCTGGTCGGCGACGGCCTGGAACTTGTCGCCCTTGGCGACGAAGTCCGTCTCGCACTTCAGCTCGACGAGGACGCCGGAGGTGTGGTCGTCGGCGATGAGGGAGACCACGGCGCCGTTCTCGGCGGAGCGGCCCTCACGCTTGGCGACACCCTTCTGGCCCTTGATGCGCAGGGCCTCGACGGCCTTGTCGACATCGCCGTCGGCCTCGTCCAGGGCCTTCTTGCAGTCCATCATGCCGGCGCCGGTGAGCTCGCGGAGCTTCTTGACGTCAGCGGCGGTGTAGTTCGCCATGAGTCTGTTTCTCTCTCGAAGTCTGAAAGATCGGGCGGGTCCACGGGTGGACGGCGGGGGCTTCGCGGGCCCCCGCCGTCGTCACCCGAAGGTCCTGGTCCTGGAGGGTCAGGCCTGCTCGGCGGCCTCGGCCTCGGCCGGGGCGTCGGCGGCCTCGGCGTCCGCGACCTTCTCGGTCTCGGCGGAGGTCTGGACCTCGGCGGTCTCGGCCTCGGCGGCGGCCGGAGCCTCGGCCTCGGCGGAGTCGGCCTTCTTCTCGCCCTCGAGCAGGTCGCGCTCCCACTCGGCGAGCGGCTCGCCCTGGGCCTTCTCGCCCGGCTTCGAGTCACCGGTCGCGGCACCGGAACGGGCGATGAGGCCCTCGGCGACGGCGTCGGCGATCACGCGGGTGAGCAGGGTGACGGAGCGGATCGCGTCGTCGTTGCCCGGGATCTTGTAGTCGACCTCGTCGGGGTCGCAGTTGGTGTCGAGGATCGCGACGACCGGGATGTGGAGCTTGCGCGCCTCACCGACGGCGATGTGCTCCTTCTTGGTGTCGACGATCCAGACGGCGCTCGGCACCTTCTGCATCTCGCGGATACCACCGAGGGTCTTCTCCAGCTTGGCCTTCTCGCGGGAGAGGACCAGGAGCTCCTTCTTGGTGAGACCCGAGGCGGCGACGTCCTCGAAGTCGATCTGCTCGAGCTCCTTGAGGCGCTGCAGACGCTTGTAGACGGTGGAGAAGTTGGTGAGCATGCCACCGAGCCAACGCTGGTTGACGTACGGCATGCCGACACGCGTCGCCTGCTCGGCGATGGCCTCCTGGGCCTGCTTCTTCGTACCGACGAACATGATGGAGCCGCCGTGCGCGACGGTCTCCTTGACGAACTCGTAGGCGCGGTCGATGTACGACAGCGACTGGAGCAGGTCGATGATGTAGATGCCGTTGCGCTCGGTGAAGATGAAGCGCTTCATCTTCGGGTTCCAGCGACGGGTCTGGTGACCGAAGTGGACGCCGCTCTCCAGCAGCTCCCGCATCGTGACGACGGCCATGGCCGTATCTCCTTGGGTTTCTCGGTTGTGTTCCTGACGCCCCGGCGCGCCATGCCCGCGAGGGACCGAAAGGCGCTGCCACCGCCGGTGAGGACCGTGGCGGGGCGTGCGAAGTCGACCCGGTGTCCCGAGTCGCCATAGGAAGTGTACGGGACCCCGGGGGCGGCGGGTGACGGCGTTGTCCACAACCGGCGCCCGGTCCACAGAAACCGCCCGCGACCCCTGCGAACGGGGCGCCCCGGAGAACCTTTCCCCATGCACCTCACGACGCTGATCCTCGCCCTCGGCCTCCTCTGGCCGGTGGACCCGCCCGAGCTCCTCCGCGGCTGGCAGCCGCCGCCCGGCCCGTACGCCGCGGGCCACCGCGGCGTCGACCTCGCCGCACCGCCCGGCACCCCGGTCCTGGCCCCCGCGGCCGGCACCGTCGCCTTCGCCGGCCCGGTCGGCGGCCGGGGCGTCCTCACCCTCACCCTTCCCGGCACGGGCACTCCCCCGCTCCGCACGACCTTCTCCCCCGTGACCCCCCTGGTCCCGGCCGGGATCCCGGTCCGGGCGGGCGCACCGATCGCCCGGGCCGCCCCCGGCACCCACTGCGCGCGAAACTGCCTCCACTGGGGTCTCCTCCGGGGCGACCGGTACCTGAACCCCCTGCGCCTGATCGGACGGGCACCGTCACGCCTGCTGCCGTGGGGAGGGTGAGGGAACCGGGGGTGGGGTGGAGGAGGGAGGGAGTGGGGGGAGGGGGCGGGGGGGAAGGGGGCGGGGGGGAGGGGGAAGCCACTGTGCAGGCCGGGCCGGGGAACCGCTCCCGGACGAGTGCCCCGGAGAACGCCGTCCAGGCGCTCCCCCGGCTCTCAGGCCGGAGAGCCGCCGACGCCGTGGAGGGCCATCGTGACCGCCGCTTCGGCGATCTCCGCCGGGTCCTCGGCCGCGCCGAGCTCGATGCGGCGGACGGCGGCGTCGACGACGCCCTGGAGGAGCATGGCGCCCAGGCGGGGCCGGGGCTGTCCCAGGGCGGCGAGCGCCTCGACGATCATGGCGACCAGTCCGCCGTGGGCCGCGCGGATCTTCTCGCGGGCGCCGTCGTCCAGTTCGCTCGCGGAGATGGCGACGACCGCGCGGTGGCGCCGGTCCCCGACGAGTTCCAGCTGCTTGCGCACGTACGCCTCGACCTTGCCCCGGGGCGTCCCGGCGTCGGCCATGGCCGTCTCGACCTCGGCGGCCCAGACGGGGAAGTCGACGGCGCACAGCTCTTCGACGACGGCGGCGCGCGACCGGAAGTACTCGTAGACCGACGAGCGGGCGAGGCCCGTGCGTTCGGCGAGTGCGGGGAAGGTCAGCGCCTCCGTCCCGCCCTCGGACAGCAGGGAACGCGCGGCGTCCAGGAGGGCGCCGCGCTGCATCGTCCGGTGCTCGGCCACCGAGGCCGCTCGAATCCTGGGCACGGCTCCACTGTACGACCGGCCCCGGGGCTCAGCGTCCGGCGTCGGCCAGCTTCGCCCGGAGCTGGAGGACGGACTTGGTGTGGATCTGGCTGACGCGGCTCTCGGTGACGCCGAGGACGTGACCGATCTCGGCGAGGGTGAGGCCCTCGTAGTAGTAGAGGGTGACGACCGTCTTCTCGCGTTCGGGGAGCGTGTTGATGGCGCGGGCGAGGAGCCGGCGCAGCTCACGGTCCTCGGCGACCTCGACGGGGTTGTCGGCGGCCGTGTCCTCGAGGGTGTCCATCAGGGAGAGGCGGTCTCCGCCCTCGCCTCCGACGTGCAGCAGCTCCTCCAGGGCGACCACGTTCGCCAGGGACAACTGACTGAAGACCGAGTGCAGTTCCTCCAGCGTGATCTCCATCTCCGCGGCGACCTCGCTCTCGGAGGGGGTGCGGCGGAGCCGGGCCTCCAGGGTGGCGTAGGCGCGTTCGACGTTGCGCGCCTTCTGGCGGACGGAGCGCGGGATCCAGTCGAGGGCGCGGAGTTCGTCGATCATGGCGCCGCGGATGCGGGTGATGGCGTACGTCTCGAACTTGATGGCGCGCTCGACGTCGAACTTCTCGATGGCGTCGATGAGGCCGAAGACGCCGGAGGAGACGAAGTCCGCCTGCTCCACGTTGGACGGCAGCCCGACGCTGACCCGTCCGGCGACGTACTTGACGAGGGGCGAGTAGTGCAGGATCAGCTGTTCCCGCAGCCGCTCGTCGCCCGTGTCCTTGTACGAACGCCACAGTTCGTCGAGGGAGGTCGGTGCGGACGGACGCACGGTGCCCCGGGCTGCTGGGGGCACCGCGGCGCGGTCAGACCCGGAGGTGTGCTGGGGCATGCGTCGCCTTGAGCCGTTCTGCTGTCGGGTGTCTCGGTGCGGGTGTCGCAGGGGGAATCCCGGTGAGCGTAGCGTGAGTGCGCCGTCGCGGTGAGCGAACATCGGCGCATCGCGCCGCTCCGGGGGGACACCGTCGACCACGTCTTCGAACGGGGGCCGTGGCGCGTGTCGGCCCCTCGGTCGTGGCCGGAAGGACTCGGTCGTTCATCGGCTTCACCTTTTCACCCGATTGCTCCGGGTCAAGTACCGCCTCGCCGCGCGTTCGACGCCCGGGTGGTCGTGTTCGTCAACCGCCAGCCCTCTCCGTGGCGTTCGACGAAACCGAGGGAGTGGAGTTCGTACAGCTTGGCGAGGGTGGCGTCGGGGGTGGTTCCGGCGCGGCGGGCGATGGCCGTGGTGGGGGTGGGACCGCGGGCGGGTACGGCTTCCAGGACGTGGGCCGTGGCGGGGGCGAGGAGGTCGCGGGGGAGGACGGGCCCCCGGCGCGGCGGGGCGAGCTGGCCCATGTCCCCGACGAGTTCGACGATCTCGTCGGCGTCGGTGACGAGGGTGGCGTCGCCGCGCAGGAGTTCGTGGACGCCGGCGGAGAGGGCGCTGGCGACGGGGCCGGGTACGCCCATGGTGTGGCGGCCGAGTCGTGCGGCGGCGCGGGCGGTGACGAGGGAGCCGCTGCGGTGTTGTGCCTCGACGACGACGGTGCCGCGGGTGAGGGCGGCGATGAGGCGGTTGCGGAGGATGAAGCGGCTGGGGGTGGGGTGGCTGCGCGGCGGCAGTTCGCCGATGACGAGTCCTTGTTCGGCGATGCGCCGGATGAGCCGGTCGTGGCCGCGGGGGTACGGGGTGTCGACGCCGCAGGCGAGGACGGCGACGGTGGCGCCGTCGGCGGCGAGGGCTCCCCGGTGGGCGGCGCCGTCGATGCCGTAGGCGGCTCCGGAGACGACGACCCAGCCCTTTCTCGCCAGGTCGGTGGCGAGACCGGTGGCGGTGTGGGCGCCGTACGGGGTGCAGGCGCGGGCGCCGACGAGGGCGACGGAGCGCAGGGCCCAGGTGCGCAGGTCGGCGGGGCCCCGGACCCAGAGGCCGAGGGGGCGGGCGTCTCCGAGGTCGTCGAGCTGGCTGGGCCATTCGGTGTCGCCGGGGATGAGGAAGCGGCCGCCGAGGGCGTGGACGGTGTCGAGGTCGCGGGCGGGTTCGGCGGTGGCGGCGCGCAGTCGCCAGGAGGCGACGCGCCGGGGGCCGGTGCCGGGGAAGGGGTCGCCGTCGGAGCGGGAGGTGCCGGGACCGGAGGGGGCGGGTCGGGCGGTGCCGGGGTGGAGGAGTTCTCGGAGGAAGCCGGTGGCCCCGTAGTGGCGGAGCCACCGGCCGGCGTGTTCGTCGCCGGGTTCGGCGGTGCGGGTGAGGGCGGCGCGGGCCAGCCGTTCGTCCGTGGGGGCGGGCGGGTCGGGTCGGGTGGTCATGTGCGGTTCCCCGTTCCGGCGGGTACGCCACGGGCGACGCCGGTGCGCATTTCGAGGGCGAGGGCGATGTCCTGGTGGTCGGGCCGGTCGTGTCCGGCGAGGTCGGCGACGGTCCAGGCGACGCGCAGGACGCGGTCGAGACCGCGTGCGGTGAGCAGGCCGCGCTCGATGTCCCGTTCGGCTTCGGCGAGGGCTCCGGGGGCCGCGTGGTGGCGGGTGCGGAGTTCGTGGCCGGGGATCTCGCTGTTCACCCTCCAGGGGGTGTCGGCGAGGCGCGCGGCGGCACGGGCGCGGGCTTCGCGGACGCGTGCGGCGACGACGGCGGTGGCTTCCCCCCGGTCGCCCCGGCCGAGGAGGTCGGCACGGGTGACGGGTTCGGCCTCGACGCGGAGGTCGACCCGATCGAGCAGGGGTCCGGAGAGGCGCGCCTGGTAGCGGCGGACGAGGGAGGGCGGGCATTCGCAGCCGGCGCCGTACAGGGTGTGCCGGCCGCAGGGGCAGGGGTTGGCGGCGAGGGCGAGGAGGAAGCGGGCGGGGAGGCGGACGACGCCGGCGGCGCGGGCGATGACGACGTGTCCGGATTCGAGGGGCTGACGGAGCGCGTCGAGGGCCTTTCCGGAGAATTCCGGGGCTTCGTCGAGGAAGAGGATGCCGCGGTGGGCGAGGGAGACGGCGCCGGGCCTGGGGTGGCCGTTGCCGCCGCCGACGAGGGACTGCATGGTGGCGGAGTGGTGGGGTGCGCAGTAGGGGGCGCGGCGGACGAGGGGTTCGCCGGGCGGGAGGATGCCGGCGACGGAGTGGACGGCGGTCACCTCCAGGGATTCCTGCCGGGTGAGGGGCGGGAGGATGCCGGGGAGGCGTTCGGCCAGCATGGTCTTCCCGGCGCCGGGCGGGCCGGAGAGCAGGATGTGGTGGCCGCCGGCGGCGGCGATCTCCAGGGCGCGGCGGGCGCGGTGCTGGCCCGCGACGTCGGCGAGGTCGGGTCCTTCGGCGGGGTCGGCGGCGAGTCCGGTGCCGATGCCGGCGCCGGGGACGAGGAGTCCGGAGAGCATGGCGTCGGGCCGGCCCTCTTCGGTGGGTTCCTCGTCGGGGACGGGTTCGTCGGTGAGGACGGCGATCAGCTGGCGGAGGCTGCGGACGCCGAGGACGGAGACGCCGGGGACGAGGGAGGCTTCGCCCGCGGTCCGTTCGGGGACGACGACCTGCCGGTATCCGGCCTCGGCGGCGGCGAGGACGGCGGGCAGGACTCCGCGGACGGGGCGGACGCGCCCGTCGAGTCCGAGTTCGCCGATGAGGACGAGGTCGGCGATGGCGCGCGGGTCGATGCGCTCGGCGGCGCCGAGGACGGCCGCCGCCACGGCCAGGTCGAATCCGCTGCCGCCCTTGGGGACGGATGCCGGGCTGAGGCCGACGGTGAGTTTCTTCTGGGGCCATTCGGCGCCGGAGTTGACGATGGCGGCGCGGACGCGGTCGCGGCTCTCGGTGAGGCTCTTGTCGGGGAGGCCGACGAGGGTGAAGGCGGCGACGCCGGGTTCGAGGTCGGCCTGTACTTCGACGACGACGCCTTCGACGCCGACGAGGGCCACGGAGCAGGTGCGGGCGAAGCCCATCAGGCCACCCCCCGGGCGTGGGTGAGGACGGGTGCGCCGCGGCGGGGCAGGACGATGCCGACGAGGTCGATGCGGACGCCGCCGGCGGGTGCCGGGGTGTCGTTGCGGTCGAGCCAGCAGTCGGCGAGGTGGCGGAGCCGTTCGGCCTTGCGGGGCGTGACGGCTGCCATGGGGTGTTCGTAGGCGCCGTGGCGCCGGGTCTTGACCTCGCAGATGACGAGGGTGTCGCCGTCCCGGGCGACGATGTCGATCTCTCCGGTCCGGCCGCAGCGCCAGTTGCGGGCGAGGATGTGCATGCCGGTCGCGGTGAGCCGGCGGGTCGCCAGTTCTTCTCCGTACCGTCCGAGTGCGCGGGTGGCACCGGTCCTGTCGGTCGTGTTCATACGGACCACCTCCGTCACCGACTGTGACGTGGTGGGGCGTTCCGTGTGCGGCGCTGTGGACGGCGGTGGGGCTGTGGAAAACCCGCTCACCCGCGAGGGTGGTTCTCCTAGCTGCCGGGGAGTTCGAGGTCGCTCTTGTTGAGCTCCTCGATGTTCACGTCCTTGAAGGTGAGGACACGGACCTGCTTGACGAACCTGGCCGGCCTGTACATGTCCCAGACCCAGGCGTCGGCCATGCTGACCTCGAAGAAGACCTCGCCCTGCACCGAGTGCACCTGCATCTCGTAGTCGTTGGTGAGGTAGAAGCGCCGCTCGGTCTCGATCACGTATTTGAACAGCCCGACGACATCGCGGTACTCCCGGTAGAGCTTCAGCTCCATCTCGGTCTCGTACTTCTCGAGGTCCTCGGCGCTCATGGCATGTTCCCCTTCAGCCGTGCGTCCCCCTATTGTGCGTCAGCCGCACGCGTCCCCGGGACGATGTCCGGGGCGAGGGCGACCGGTGCACGCGGAGGTCCCTCGTCGAGCAGCGTGCGCAGCAGCTCGGCGAGCCTGGTCGGGTACACCGTCTCACGGGCCGCCGACAGTTCGGCGGAGGTCCACCATCTCAGGCCCGCGATGCTGCGGGTCTCCAGCTCCGTGAGGGACCGCGGTCCGGGTGCGGCCCCGGTCCGGCGGGTGCGGGCGAGGTAGTACGTCTCGTCCTGGTCCCAGCGGCGTCCGGCGAAGGGGAAGGAGCAGTACCGGCTCCAGATCGCGGGTCCGAGATCGACCTCGGTGATGCCGGTCTCCTCCGCGAGTTCGCGCAGTGCCGCCTCCTCCGGGGTCTCGTCGCCCTCCAGGCCGCCGCCGGGGGTGAACCACCAGGAGTCGTCGGGGTTCCCCGGCTCGTGTCCGTGCAGGAGCAGGACGCGGTCGTCGGCGTCGAGCAGGACGACCCGGGCCACCTTCCGGCGTACGGCCCCGGCTTCCGTCCCCGGCGCTTCCGTCTCCGCTCCCCGCGCCCCGGCCCCTACCCCCGCCCCACGCTCCCCCGTCTCCCCCGTCTTCCTCTCCGTTCCGTCCCGGCCCGCTCCCGCGCCCCGCGCGTCTCCCGTCATCCCCCCACCCTCTCGCGCGTCCCGGACCGCTGCCCGCCCGTGCCCCGCGTCAGGAGCCGTGCCACCGGTCCGTACGCCGCGCCCGCGAGGACCAGTACGGCCCCGGCCGCGATCGCCGTGAGGAGCGCGTGGAACGGGCCCGGCCGCGAGACCCCGCCCGGGAGGGCGGCGAAGCCCGGCTGGGGTTCCAGGAGGCCCTTGGCGGGCCAGACGACGGCGTCGACCCGGGCGGTGACCGCGGAGCGGGGCACGGTGCCCCGGCCGGCGTCCTCGAGGTGGCTGCGGGAGTCGAGGGAGGTGTGCCGGTCGTCGCCGAGGAGGAAGAGGTTGCCCGCGGGGACGGTCACGGAGAACTCCTGGCCGGAGGCGACCGTCCGGCCGCCGGGTCCGGGCCTGAGGTACGGCTCGTCGACGCCCCTGCCGTCGACGGTGAGGCGGCCGGTCGCGTCGCAGCAGGCGACGGTGTCGCCGCCCACGGCCACGACCCGCTTGACCATGGGCGAGGAGCCCCACAGGGGGTCGGTGAAGACGATGACGTCACCGCGCTTCACCTCGTCGCCGCCGACGCGTTCGGCGAGCACCTTGGAGCCGACGTCGAGGGTGGGGGTCATGGAGTCGGTGGGGACGGTGTACGGCCGGTAGAGCAGGGCGCCCCAGACGAACCCGCCGAGGAAGAGCACACAGCCGACGGCCACGGCCAGTCCCGACAGCGCGCTGCCGAGACGGCCGTGGCCGCCCTTGGTCCGTATGGTCCCGCTCATGTGCACCCCAGAGGTCTGTCGACGGTCCGGGACGGCACACTACCCGCGGGGTTCTACTCGGCGGTATGCCGTTCGAGCTGCTTCTTCCGGCGCCACAGGACCAGCGGGAGCGCCCCGGCGAGGCTCGCCGCGCCGAGCGGGGCGGCGCCCATGGCCTTGTTGAGGGCGGGCTGGTCGAAGATGCCGGGCACGGGGAGGGTGGCCCAGCGGGTGACGGGCCAGGCGACGACGACGGCGCGGCCCACGACCTGGTCGGCGGCGACGGTGCCGCCGCCGGGGAGCTCCTGGTGGAAGCGGGAGTCCAGGGAGTTCTGGCGGTTGTCGCCCATGACCCAGATGCGGCCCTCGGGGACCTTGATCGGGCCGAAGGAGTCCTGGCAGGGCACGGAGCCGGGGTAGAGGTAGGAGGTCTCGTCGAGTGCCACGCCGTTGAGGACGACCTTGCCGCCCTCCTTGCAGGAGACGGTGTCGCCGCCGACGGCGACGACGCGCTTGATGAGGTCCTTCTCCTCGGCGGACGGCATGAGGCCGATGAAGCTGAGGAACTTCTGCACGACGTTCGGCTTGGGGGTCTCCGCGGTCTCCAGCCAGCCGCCCGGGTCGTGGAAGACGACGACCTCGCCGCGCTCGGGCTCGGAGCCGAACCAGGGGGTCAGCTTGTCGACGAGGACCCGGTCGCCCTTCTTGAGGGTGTTCATCATCGATTCCGAGGGGATCGAGAACGCCTGCACCAGGAAGGTCTTGATCAACAGGGCGAGCACCAGGGCGACGCCGATGAGGAGGGGCAGCTCCTTCCAGAAGGAGCGCTGCTTCCTGGGAGCCTTGCCGGACCGGGCCTCCCCGACCTCGAACCTGTCCGCCCCGTCGCCGGAACCGGCCGTCCCGTCGCCGTGCGACACCCCGTCGTCCGTCACGTCGTCACCCGTCACCTCGTCGCCCCTGGCCTCTTCGGCCCTCTTCTCGGGCTCATCGTGTCCGGATCGTGCGCCGAGGGCCAAATCCCCCACATCCACTCCTCAGTCCGTGAGAACGCCCGCCCCGGGAAAGGGACGGGCCCACCACTCCCATAACGAGCAGAAGTTCCGCAGGGGTCGGGAGCCCGGGCAATCCGTTCAGATTCCGCTGGGACACACTATGCGACGGGCCGGACGCCTTGTCGTCCTCCGCACGGGCGTCCGGTACGCCGTCGAAGGTCTTCCGCTCCTCCAGGCGCCGCCAGTGGCCGACGGGCCAGGCGATCACCACGGCACGCCCGACGACCTGTTCCTCCGCGACGGTGCCGTGGTCCTTCTCGTCGAGGTGGAAGCGGGAGTCGGCCGAGTCGGAGCGGTGGTCGCCGAGGACGAAGATCCGCCCTTCGGGGACCCTCACCTCGAAGGGGATGGCGGACGGCGGGTTCCCGGGGTGCAGGTACGGCTCGTCCAGCGGTACGCCGTTGACGGTGAGCCGCCCGTCCTCGCCGCAGCAGCGGACGGTGTCCCCGCCGACGGCGACGACCCGCTTGATGAGGTCCTGGTCGTCGGCGGAGGGCAGCAGTCCGATGAAGGTGAGGGCCTGCTTGACCTGCTTGACGCCGACGGGGTCGTCGGCGGGCGGCGCGTCCTCGTGCCGGAGCCAGTTGCCGGGGTCCTTGAAGACGACGACGTCGCCGCGCCGGGGCCGGGAGCCGAACCAGGGGGTGAGCTTGTCGACGAGGACCCGGTCGTGGACGCGGATCGTCTGTTCCATGGAGCCGGAGGGGATGACGAACGCCTGGACGAGGAAGGTCTTGAGGACGAGGGCGATGAGCACGGCCACCGCGACCAGGATCGGGATCTCCCGGATCGCGGAGCGCTGCCGCCGCCGCTTGACCTTGCGGGCGAGTCTGCGCCGTTCGGCCCGGCCGGGCCCCGTCACGCCCCGGTCCGGGGCGTGACGGGGTCCGCCGGACGACCGGCCCCGGCTACCCACGGCTCCCCGCCCCGCCGGCGGCCCGCTCGTCGGCGGTTTCCCCGCCGGACCGCTCCTCGCGCCCGGCCGGCGCCGTGCCGTGTCCGCCGGCCGGCGGGGCCGGTACGGCGGCGAAGGCGTCGGTGCCCGGTACGGCGGACCAGCGTCCGAAGGGCCAGACGATCCAGCCGGCGCGGCCGACGACCCGGTCGACGGGGACCATGCCGCCGCCGGGGTCTCCCAGGTGGTCGCGGGAGTCGCTGGACTGGCTGCGGTGGTCGCCCATGACCCAGAGCCTGTCCGGGGGGACCACGATGTCGAAGGGCACGCCGGAGGGCCGGTCGCCGGGCATCAGGTACCGCTCCGTGACGGTGACGCCGTTGACGGTGAGCCGGCCGTCCCCGTCGCAGCAGACCACCCGGTCGCCGCCGGTGCCGACGACCCTCTTCACGAAGTCGGTCCCGTCGGGCTCCGCGAGGCCGAGGGCGGCCGCCGCGTCGTGCAGGAGGCCCGTGACGGGGTTGTTCCGGGGCTCCTCCCGTACGAAGGAGCCGGTGCCGTCGAAGACGACGACGTCGCCGCGGCGCGGCCCGTCACCGGAGCGGTAGGCCAGTTTGTTCACGAGGATCCGGTCGCCGACCCGGAGCGTGGGCTCCATGGAGCGGCTGGGGATGAGGAACGGCTGCAGCACGAAGTGGCTCAGGAGCAGCAGGAAGAGCACGCAGGCGCCGCCCGTGAGGACGGTGCGGCGCCAGGAGGGCGCGGTCCGGTGCGGCGGTCCGGGCCGGGGGTCCTCGGAAACGCGTACGGAGCGCGACTCCTCCTCCGTGCCGGAGTCCGTACGGGGGTGCGTACGGGATTCCGTGCGGGAGGAGGGGTCGCGCTCCGTGTGCTGTGCTTCGGTGTCCATCGCCGGCAAAGCCTATCCGGCCCGCTCCTGCGGGGAACCGGAAGCGTCGCGCGTTCCGGGAGCCGGGGCTCAGCGGTCGCGCTTCTCCTTGATCTTGGCGGCCTTGCCGCGCAGCTCGCGGAGGTAGTAGAGCTTGGCGCGACGGACGTCACCGCGGGTCACGACCTCGATCTTCTCGAAGATCGGGCTGTTGACCGGGAAGGTGCGCTCGACGCCGACGGAGAACGAGACCTTGCGGACCGTGAAGGTCTCGCTGACGCCCGAACCCTGGCGGCGGATGACGACGCCCTTGAACTGCTGGATGCGGGAGCGGTTGCCCTCGATGACGCGCACGTGGACGTTCACCGTGTCGCCGGGACGGAAGGCGGGGAGGTCGGAGCGGAGGGAAGCCGCGTTGACCTGGTCGAGCAGGGAGGCCATGGAGGTCTCTTTCCTCGCTGATGCCACAGGTCATCAGCGGTACGTTCGAAGGTGGTCGCAGAGGCCGTTCGCTCCTGGCGGCGTCGTTCCCCCTGTGGCAGGGGCGCGCGCCGGACGGACGGCAGCGGCCTATTCTTCCACGTCCTCGACCCTGCGCCAAAATCGGCCGTCGGGCCCGGGGGCCCATCCCATCATCGAGAGGACCTCCCGGTCCTTCTTGTCGAAGGCGGCGGGATCGCAGCGCTCGATGAGGTCGGGCCGGTGGGCGGCGGTGCGCCGGAACGCCTCGTCGCGCCGCCAGCGGGCGATCTTCCCGTGGTGGCCGCTGAGGAGGACGTCGGGGATGCCCCGGCCGCGCCACTCGGGGGGCTTGGTGTAGACGGGGCCCTCCAGGAGGTTGGCCATGGCCCCGGGGGCGAAGGAGTCGTCCCGGTGGGACTCGGCGTTGCCGAGGACGCCGGGCAGGAGGCGGGCGACGGCCTCGGTGACGACGAGGACCGCCGCCTCGCCGCCGGCGAGGACGTAGTCGCCGATGGAGACCTCGTAGACCGGCATCCGGGCCGCGTACTCGTCCACGACGCGGCGGTCGATGCCCTCGTAGCGGGCCGGGGTGAAGATCAGCCAGGGCCGTTCGGAGAGTTCGACGGCGAGTTCCTGGGTGAAGGACCGGCCGCTGGGGGTGGGGACGACGAGGACCGGCCCGTGGGCGCCGCCCTCGTACCCGTCGGCGAGCGTCTGGTCGAGCGCGTCGCCCCAGGGGCCGGTCTTCATGACCATGCCGGGGCCGCCGCCGTACGGGGTGTCGTCGACGGTGTTGTGCCGGTCGTACGTCCAGTCGCGCAGGTCGTGGACGTGGACGTCGAGCTGTCCGCGCGCGCGCGCCTTGCCGACGAGGGAGACGTTCAGCGGTTCGAGGTACTCGGGGAAGATCGTGACGACGTCGAGCCTCACGCGTCCTCCTCGCGGGACTCGTCGTCCGACTCCTCGCGGGCGGAGGCGATCTCGGCACGGTCGTCGATCAGGCCGGGCGGCGGATCGATCACGGCCCGCTGGTCCTCCAGGTCGATCTCGGTGACGATCTCGGTGACGAAGGGGATCATCAGCTCGGTGCCGTCGGGGCGTTCGACGATGAAGAGGTCCTGGGACGGCAGGTGGGAGATCTCGGTGATCCGGCCGATCTCGGTGCCGTCGGTGAGGACGACGTCGAGGTCGATCAGCTGGTGGTCGTAGTACTCGTCCTCCTCCTCGGGCACCTCCTCGGGGTCGACCTCGGCGATGAGGAGGGTGTTGCGCAGGGCCTCGGCGGCGTTGCGGTCGCGGACGCCCTCGAAGCGCAGCAACAGCCTGCCGCTGTGGACCCGGCCGCTCTCGATGGTCAGCGGTCCGGTGGGGGCGGGGTCGGTGAGCAGTACGGCACCGGGGCCGAGCCTGAGCTCGGGCTCGTCCGTCCGCACCTCGACGGTGACCTCGCCCTTGATGCCGTGGGCGCGACCGATCCGCCCGACTACCAACTGCACTGCTTGCCACTCTCCTGTCACACGGCTCGTACGACAACGGGCCGGGGCGGGCCCGTAAGCCCTCCCCGGCCCGTGCCGGCACTGCTCAAGACGATGCTGTCGGTCCGCTCAGCGGACCTGGTCCACGTCGACGAGGTCGACGCGGATGCCGCGGCCGCCGATGGCGCCCACGACGGTGCGCAGCGCACGCGCGGTGCGGCCGTTGCGGCCGATCACCTTGCCGAGGTCCTCGGGGTGGACCCGGACCTCCAGCACGCGGCCCCGGCGCAGGTCGCGCGAGGCGACCTGCACCTCGTCGGGGTTGTCGACGATGCCTTTCACGAGGTGCTCGAGAGCCTCCTCGAGCATGATCAGGCCTCGGTCGACTCGGTGGACGCGGCCTCGGCCTCGTCAGCCTTCTTGTCGGCCTTCTTGGCCTTGGGGGTGATGGCCTCACCCTTGTCGTCGCCGCTCTCGAGGGTCTTCGCGAACTCGTCGAACGAGGCGCGCTTCGCCTCCTTGGTGGCCGGGACGAGCAGGGCCTTCTCGGGGGCCGGGAGGCCCTTGTGCTTCTGCCAGTCGCCGGTGAGCTTCAGGATGGCGAGGACCGGCTCGGTCGGCTGGGCGCCGACGGACAGCCAGTACTGCGCACGCTCGGAGTCGACCTCGATACGCGACGGGTTGTACGTCGGGTGGTAGAGGCCGATCTCCTCGATCGCGCGACCGTCACGACGGGTGCGGGAGTCGGCGACGACGATGCGGTAGTGCGGCTGGCGGATCTTGCCGAGGCGCTTGAGCTTGATCTTGACTGCCACTGGAGTGGTGTCTCCTGGTCTTGACGTGGTTGGGCACTTGAGATGCCACGTGGGGTTGCGGTACTCGGATGCCCGATGGACGCGTCAGCCGGAGGAGAGAGGGGTCCTGTGCGACTGTCGAGTACAGCTAGCCATTGTGCCACACGCCGGGGCCTCAGTTGGCGGCGCCCACCGTCTCCGGGATGCGGAAGGGTTTGCCGCAGCCGCCGCAGACGATCGGGGCCTGGGCGAGCACCGAGGGGACCACGCGCACGTTGCGCCCGCAGTCGCAGACGGCCTTGACCCGGACGCCGCCGCCCGAGGAACCGTGCCGGGCGGCCGGTCCGCGGAAGGAGCGCTTGGTGTCGGCGGCGGTGGCGACCGTGTGGGCCTTGAGGGCGCGCTGGAGCCGTTCGATGGTGGGGCGGTACCGCCGCCTGGCCTCCGCGTTGAGCGTGACCAGGGAGAAGCCGCTGCTGGCGTGCGGCTCCTCGGAGTGGTCGAGACCCATCTCCTCGGCGATCGCGAGGAAGCGGCGGTTGTGGTACCGGCCGGCGCGGGAGGTGTCGCGGACCCCCCGGGCCGCGGCGATGCCGTGGACCGCCTCGTGGAGGAGTCGTTCGAAGGAGAGTTCGGCGCCGCAGGCGGACGAGGACTCTCCGATGAGGGATTCGGGCGCGGCAAGGTCGGGCAGCTCGGGGTGGTGCCGCTGAATGTCGGCCCACGCCTGTGCCAGCTCTGCGGCGAGAACAGGTGGTGTCGTGCTCACGTCGGGTACAACGAGCCGGAGCGCTCCCGGGTTCCATTCCGGGGCATCCCAAATATTTTGCACTTACCCGTCAGTTGGCTCCGATGCGTCCGGACGAGGGCCAGTACGCCGATCTGCGGAGAAGCCGCCCGGGCGGCCCCATGCCCGTACGTAGCGGCGCATACGCCCCGGCGCGTGGACCGGGTGCGCGCACCCGCCGGGGGTCGGGGCGGCCGTGGAGTGTTGCGGGGACATTACAGGGTCCGCGCGCGCGGGCGCACACCGCCCCTCCCCCGGGCGAATCGGTGCGGCCCGACCACTGGACGCGGCCCCGGAAGGGGAGTTCCCTGACTACGGGGGCCGTCGTCCGACCACGGATTGGGGCGCTTTTCATGACACCCACGCTCGTTCCGCACCACCCCGCGCGCGACTGGGCCGAGATCCAGGAGCGGATGCTCGTCCCGCTGTACGAGGCGGTGTACGACCGTCTCGGCGTGGGCCCGGACACCCGGGTCCTCGGCCTCGGCTGCGGCTCGGGCCTGGCCCTCCTCATGGCGGCCGCGCGGGGCGCGCGGGTGGCCGGCGCGGACCGGGACCACGCGCGCGCGGAGCTGGCCCGGGAGCGGCTTCCGGAGGGCGTCGCGGTCACGCACGGACCGCCGGAGTACGCCCCGTACGACGTGATCACGGCCTTCCACATGACGGACGCCCTTCTTCCGGAGCTGCCGGCGCTCACCCGTACGGCCCCTTCCGGCACGGCGGTCGTCGTCGCCGGATGGGGGCCGCCGGAGCGGTGCGCCACGGAACCGGTGCTGCGGGTCGCGGCCCGGCTCTCGGACCGCCGCCCGGGGCCGGAGCCGGACCTGGACGCGCTGGTGGCCGGGGCGGGGCTGCGGCGGGAGGGTGCGGGCCGGGTCGCCTGCCCCTTCGGGTACGCGGACGAGGGCAGCGCGGTGCGGGGACTCCTTTCGACGGGCGCCTTCGACGAGGCGGTCCGCGCGACGGACCTCCCGCAGGTGGAGAAGGAGGTCGAGGAGGCGCTCGCCCCGTACGTCCGCCCGGACGGGACGGTGTGGATGCCGAACGTCTTCCGGTACGTGGTCGCCCGCACTCCCTGACCGGTCGACACCCGTGCCGCCCGCTCCCCCGGCCGCCCGCGCTGCGGGGCCTCGGCACTTCCCGGCCGCCGGCACCCGTACCGCCCGCGCTCCCCCGTCACGTCCCCGGCGGCTCGGGGTTCGGGCCCACGCCCGGCTCGGGGCCCGGGGCCGGGCGGGCGATGCCCGCCGCGCGGTAGGCCGCGTCCTCCTCCAGGGTCTCGTTCGCCAGGAGGGCCTCGGCCAGGGCGTCCAGCTTGTCCCGGTGGTCGCCGAGCTGCCGCAGGGCGGCCTCGTAGCACTCGTCGACGATCCGGCGCATCTCCCGGTCGACGGTGTCGAGGGTCGCGGGGGCCGCCGACAGGCCGTACGGCTGCTGGGCGTCGCCCGGGACGGCGGTGAGGCGGCCGACCCGCTCGCTCATGCCCCAGCGGCCCGCCATGCCCCGGGCGATGCCGGTGACCTGCTCCAGGTCGCTCTCGGCGCCGGTGGTGATCGTCCCGAAGACGACCTGCTCGGCCGCCATCCCGCCGAGGGCGCCGATGATCCGGCCGCGCAGGTACTCCTCGGTGTAGGCGTACTTGTCGGCGTCGGGGGTGGACAGCGTGACGCCCAGCGCCCGGCCGCGCGGCACGATGGTGATCTTGCGGACCGGGTCGGCGCCGGGCT
The DNA here is from genome assembly GCF_042892575.1 of Streptomyces sp. NPDC001744. Lineage (NCBI taxonomy): Bacteria > Bacillati > Actinomycetota > Actinomycetes > Kitasatosporales > Streptomycetaceae > Streptomyces > Streptomyces sp. NPDC001744. Next base: position 372,669 of record NZ_JBIAUG010000002.1, on the reverse strand, counting down.
GGAGCATGCCGAGCAGCGCGTGGCCGCTCTCGTGGTACGCGGTCCGCCGCCGCTCCTCCTCCGGCATCACCAGGGGCCGCTCCGCGCCGAGCTGGACCTTCTCCAGGGCGTCGGACAGGTCGGACCGCGTGACGGCCTTCTGGCCGCGCTTGACGGCCAGGAGCGCGGCCTCGTTGGCGAGGTTGGCGAGTTCGGCGCCGGTCATGCCGGGGGTCGTACGGGCCACCTGCTCCAGATCGACGTCCCCGGCGAGCGGGATCTGCCGGGTGTGGATGCGGAGGATGGCCGCGCGGCCGCCCCGGTCCGGCGGGTTGACGTGGACGATCCGGTCGAAGCGGCCGGGCCGGGTGAGGGCGGGGTCCAGGACGTCGGCGCGGTTGGTGGCGGCGAGGACGACGACCCCCTCGGATCCGGTGAAGCCGTCCATCTCCGTGAGGATCTGGTTGAGGGTCTGCTCGCGCTCGTCGTGGCCGCCCATCCCGGAGCCGCCGCCCCGGGCCCGGCCGATGGTGTCGATCTCGTCGATGAAGACGATCGCCGGGGCGACCTTGCGGGCCTCGGCGAACAGCTCCCGCACCCGGGAGGCGCCCACGCCCACGATCATCTCGATGAAACCGGAGGCGGAGGCCGAGAAGAACGGCACCCCGGCCTCGCCCGCGACGGCCCGCGCGAGGAGGGTCTTGCCCGTACCGGGGGGTCCGGCGAGGAGGACGCCGCGGGGCATCTTGGCGCCCATGGCCCGGTAGGCGTCCGGGTTCTTGAGGAAGTCGACGACGTCGTTGAGCTCGCCCTCGACCTCGTCGATGCCGGCGACGTCGGCGAAGGTGGTGCGCTTGCCGGTCTCCAGCTCCACCGGCTTGGGCGGCTGTTTGCGGCCCAGCATGCCGCCGGCGCCGCCCATGCCCGCGCTCATCCGGCGGGCGATGAACACCCAGAGCAGGACGAGCAGCAGCATCGGGGCGAGCGAGAGGAGGAGGTTGGCGAGGAAGCTGCGCTCCTGGACGACCGGTTCGGCGGTGACGACGACGTTCCGCCCGGTCAGCTGCGCCCACAGGTCGTCGTCGGCGAAGGCGGGCCGCTGGGTGGTGAACGTGGTGTAGTCGCCCTTGCCGTCGGGGACGGGCCGCTTGTTCTTGAGCTGCCCCTGGATCGCGTCGCCCTTGGAGTAGATCTTGGTGACGTTCCCGGCGGCGACCTGCTTGTCGAACTCGGTGTACGAGATCGTCGGCCCGTCGCCGTCGTTGAAGAACGACAGGACGATGTTGGTCAGCAGGTACACGACGAGCGCGGTGAGGATCAGTCCGCCCCAGCCGCCCGGCATCCGCTTCTTCGGCGACGGGGGCGGCGGGGCCCCCTCCGAGCGCCAGGGCTGGTCGGTCCGGTCGCGCGGGGGTGCGGGGTCGGCCACGTGACTCTCCTCCGGGTGGCGGTGGCCCCAGTATGGGAGAGCGGGAGGAACCGGGCATCGCGGGCGGTCCAGAGGGATGAGGAGGGGCCCGGGGCGGTGTCGCACCGCCCCGGGCCCCTCCTCGTACGAGCCGTACGAGTCCTACGAGCCGTACCGCCCCTGCGGGACGTCAGCCCATGAACTTCTTGAACTCGTCCGGCAGCTCGAAGTCCTTCGGGCTCTGGCCCGCCCCGGGCAGACCGAAGGCGCCGCCCTGCTGGGCCTGCTCGCGGCGCTCGGCGGCGGCCTGCTCCTCGGCCTTCCGCTTCATCGGGTTGCCGCTCTTGCGCTTGCCCTTGGCCTGCTTGACCTGCTTCTTCTGGCGGCCGGGGCCGCCGCCCATGCCGGGGATGCCGGGCATGCCCGGCAGGCCGCCGCCCTGGGCCATGCGGGACATCATCTTGCGGGCCTCGAAGAACCGCTCGACCAGGCCCTTGACCGCGCTGACCTCGACGCCGGAGCCCTTGGCGATGCGGGCGCGGCGGGAGCCGTTGATGAGGGTCGGGTCCTGGCGCTCGGCCGGGGTCATCGACTTGATGATGGCGGCCGTGCGGTCGACGTCCTTCTCGTCGATGTTGTTGATCTGCTCCTTCATCTGGGCCATGCCGGGCAGCATCCCGAGCAGCTTGCTGATGCTGCCCATCTTGCGGACCTGCTCCATCTGGGCCAGGAAGTCGTCGAGCGTGAACTCCTGGCCCTTCTTCGACGCGAGCTTCGAGGCCATCTTGGCGGCCTCTTCCTCGTCGAAGGTCTGCTGGGCCTTCTCGATGAGGGAGAGCATGTCGCCCATGCCGAGGATGCGGGACGCCATGCGGTCCGGGTGGAACGCGTCGAAGTCGTCCAGCTTCTCGCCGTTGGAGGCGAACATGATCTGCTTGCCGGTGACGTGCGCGATGGAGAGCGCGGCACCACCGCGGGCGTCGCCGTCGAGCTTGGAGAGCACGACGCCGTCGAAGCCGACGCCGTCGCGGAACGCCTCGGCGGTGTTGACCGCGTCCTGGCCGATCATGGCGTCGACGACGAAGAGGATCTCGTCGGGGGAGACCGCGTCCCTGATGTCCGCGGCCTGCCGCATCAGTTCCTGGTCGATGCCGAGGCGGCCGGCGGTGTCGACGATGACGACGTCGTAGAGCTTGGTGCGCGCGTGCTCGATCGAGTCCTTGGCGACCTGGACCGGGTCGCCGACGCCGTTGCCCGGCTGGGGGCCGTAGAAGGCGACGCCCGCGCGGTCGGCGACGACGGAGAGCTGGTTGACGGCGTTGGGGCGCTGGAGGTCGCAGGCGACGAGCAGCGGGGAGTGGCCCTGGCCCTTGAGCCAGAGGCCGAGCTTTCCGGCGAGGGTGGTCTTGCCGGCGCCCTGGAGACCGGCGAGCATGATCACGGTCGGGCCGGACTTGGCGAACCGGAGGCGGCGGGTCTCGCCGCCGAGGATCGAGACCAGCTCGTCGTTGACGATCTTGACGACCTGCTGGCTCGGGTTCAGCGCCTTGGAGACCTCGGCCCCGAGGGACCGCTCCTTGACGTTCCGGATGAACTCGCGCACGACCGGCAGGGCGACGTCGGCCTCGAGGAGGGCGATACGGATTTCCCGGGCCGCGCTGTCGATGTCCTGCTCGGAAAGGCGACCCTTGCCCCGGAGGTTTTTGAAGGTCGCGCTCAGGCGGTCGGAGAGAGTATCGAACACGGCGCTCGTCGGTCCTTGAGGTCGGGGGCGGGGAATCGCCCTCCAGGGTATCCGGCCCGGCCGGGGAATCCTCCCCGCCCGCCGGGAGTCCGTGGTCCCCGCACGCGCGGGAAGCGCCCCGCGCCCGGCGGCCGGTGCGCACCCGGGTCATCCCAGCGCCGCCTCCAGCGTCCTCGCCAGGTCCGCCGCCTCCCCCGGGGGCAGCGGGGAGCCGTCCGGCCGGGTCACGTACAGGGTGTCGACGGCGTTGGCGCCCAGGGTGGAGACGTGGGCGCTCCTGACCCGTACCGCCGCTCCCTCCAGGGCGCGGCCGATGCGGTGGAGGAGGCCGGGGGCGTCCTGGGCGCGGACCTCGATGACGGTGGCGAGGCGGGAGCCGGCGGCGGCGACGGTGACGCGGGGCGGCGGGGCGGTGAGGCCCCGGCGCCGGGGGTGGGCCGCCTCGCGTTCGGCGAGGCGGGCGGGGATGTCGAGGGAGCCGTCGAGGGCGCGGACGAGGTCGGCGCGGAGCCGGGCGGCCTCGGGCAGGGAGCCGTACTCGGCGGCGACGCGCCAGTCGAGGAGGAGGACGGAGCCGGAGCCGAGCCCGGCGGGGAGGTCCACGGCCCGCAGGTCGGCGGCACGGACGGTGAGGCGGTGCAGGGCGAGGACGCCGGCGACGGCGGGCAGGACGCCGGGCCGGTCGGGCAGGGCGATGGCGAGTTCGACGCCGACGGGCTCGGGGGCCGTGCCGTCCGCGTCGCCCTCCGTCCGCCCCTCGGCCCGGGTGCGGAGGGTGAGGACGGGTCCGCCGGTGCGCAGGGCCTCGACGGCGAGGCGTTCCTGCGCGGCGTCGGGCGCGGCGGTCCCGGGGTCGGGCGGGGGTTCCCCGGCGAGGACGCCCGCGACCCGTTCGACCAGGTCGGCGACGAGCGAGGCGCGCCAGGAGGACCAGGCGGCGGGGCCGGTGGCGAGGGCGTCGGCCTCGGTGAGGGCGTGCAGGAGCTCCAGGGTGCCGAGGGTGCCGACGGCGGTGGCGACGGTCTGGACGGTGGCGGGGTCGTCGAGGTCGCGCCGGGTGGCGGTCTCGACGAGGAGCAGGTGGTGGCGGACGGCGGTGGCGACGGTGGCGGTGTCGGTGCGGTCGAAGCCGATGCGGGCGGCGAGGTCGCGGGCGACGGCCTCGCCGGCGACGGAGTGGTCGCCGGGCCCGCCCTTGCCGATGTCGTGGAGGAGGGCGGCGACGAGGAGGAGGTCGGGGCGGCCGACGCGGCGGGTGAGCGCGGCGGCCCGTACGGCGGTCTCCACGAGGTGGCGGTCGACGGTCCAGGTGTGGACGGGGTTGCGCTGGGGCCGGCAGCGGACGCGTTCCCAGCCGGGGAGGAGCCGGGTGACGATCCCCTCGGCCTCCAGGGCCTCCCAGACGGGGACGGTGGCCGCTCCGGCGCCGAGGAGGGTGACGAGCTCCTCGCGTGCCTCGGCGGGCCAGGGCACCGGGAGGGGCTTGGCGGTGGCGGCGAGCCGGCGCACGGCGTGCGGGGAGAGCGGGAGTCCGGACTGGGCGGCCGCGGCGGCGGCGCGCAGGGTGAGGACGGGGTCGCGTTCGGGTTTGGCGGTATGGGCGAGGACGACCTCGCCGTCCATCTCCACGACGCCCTCGGCGAGCGGGGTGCGTTCGATCGGCGGCTTCCCGCCGCCCGCCCGTCCGGTCACCGGCCGGCCGCCCAGGAGGGACCGGAGCCGGGGCCGTGCCGAGCGGGCCCCGAGGACGCGGTCGACCTCGCGCCAGGTGACGTCGGCGGCGTACGAGAGGGTCCGGGCGGCCTCGTACACCTCGCGGAGCAGGGCGTCGGCGTCGGGGAGGCCGAGCGCGGCGGCGACGGCGTCCTGTTCCTGGAGGGCGAGCCGGTCGGTGGCGCGGCCGGTGGTCAGGTGGAGGGCGTCGCGGACGTCGAGGAGGCACCGGCGGGCGCGGTCGAGTCCCGCGCGGGGGGCGTCGGCGATCCAGGAGGCGGCGACGGCCCGGAGGGCCTGGGCGTCGCGCAGTCCGCCGCGGGCCTCCTTGAGGTCGGGTTCGAGGAGGAACCGCAGCTCCCCCGCGCGTTCGGCGCGTTCGCGGCAGAGGGCGCCGAGTCCGGGAAGGCGCTCGGGTGCCCGGCGGCGCCAGTCGGCGAGGGCGGTGGCGCGCAGGGCGGTGGCGAGTCCGGCGTCTCCGGCGAGGGGCCGGGCGTCGAGGAGGCCGAGGTGGACCCTGAGGTCCCCGGCGGCGGTGGCGCGGGCTTCGGCGGGGGTGCGGACGGAGTGGTCGAGGGCGAGGCCGGCGTCCCACACCGGGTACCAGATCCGGTCGGCGAGGGCGGCGATCTCGGCGCCGCGGGCGCTGCCGTCGTGGAGCAGGAGGAGGTCGAGGTCGCTGCGGGGGGAGAGTTCGGAGCGGCCGTAGCCGCCGACGGCGACGAGGGCGGTGCCGGGGGGCGGCGCGGCGGCGGCGAAGAGACCGGTGAGCCAGTCGTCGGTGAGGCGGGCGAGGGCGGCGCGGCGCGGCGGCCCGGACCGCCCCTCCTCCCGGAGGAGGAGCAGCCGGGCCGCCGCGTGACCGCCGGGTGCCGGGTTCTCGTTCCGTTCGCTGGTTCCGGGGCTCGTCATCCGGCGGCTCCTCATGTGTGCCTACAGCGCGTCCGGGCCGCGTTCGCCGGTGCGGACCCGTACGGCGGTCTCGACCGGCACGCTCCACACCTTGCCGTCCCCGATCTTGCCGGTCCGGGCGGCCTTGACGACGACCTCGATGAGCTGTTCGGCGTCCTCGTCCTCCACCAGGACCTCGACGCGGATCTTGGGGACGAGGTCGACGGTGTACTCGGCGCCCCGGTAGACCTCGGTGTGGCCGCGCTGGCGGCCGTAGCCGCTGGCTTCGGTGACGGTGAGGCCGTGGACGCCGAACGCCTGGAGGGCCTCCTTGATCTCGTCGAGCCGGTGCGGCTTCACGACCGCGGTGATGAGCTTCATGCGTCCACCTTCTTGTTCTGCGGGACGGTCGGGGCGGCCGGGGCGGCGGAGCGGGAGGAGGTGCCGCCGCCGGCGCCGCTGAAGTCGTAGGCGGTCTCGGCGTGCTCGACCTGATCGATGCCGGAGACCTCGACGTCCTCGGCGACCCGCATGCCCATGGTCCTGTCGATGGCCAGGGCGAGGAGCGCGGAGACGATCAGGGAGTAGGCGAGGACCGCGAGGACGCCGATCGCCTGCTTGCCCAGCTGTTCGGGGCCGCCGCCGTAGAAGAGGCCCTTGGCGTCGGACTGGACGCCGCCGGTGGCGAAGAGGCCGACGAGGAGGGAGCCGACGACACCGCCGACGAGGTGGACGCCGACGACGTCGAGGGAGTCGTCGTAGCCGAACCTGTACTTGAGGCCGACGGCCATGGCGCACAGCAGGCCGGCGACGGCGCCGACCGCGATCGCGCCGAGGGGGCTGACGGCGCCGCCGGAGGGGGTGATGGCGACGAGTCCGGCGACGGCTCCGGAGGCGGCGCCGAGGGTGGTGAAGGAGCCGTGGCGGACCTTCTCGTACGCGAGCCAGGCGAGCATGGCGGCGGCGGTGGCGACCTGGGTGTTGACGAACATCACGGCGCCGACGCCGTCGTCGTTGCCGAGCCAGGAGCCGGCGTTGAAGCCGAACCAGCCGAACCAGAGGAGTCCGGCGCCGAGCATGACCAGCGGGAGGCTGTGCGGGCGCATCGGGTCCTTCTTGAAGCCGGCCCGCTTGCCGATGACGAGGATGACGCCGAGGGCGGCGGCGCCGGCGTTGATGTGGACGGCGGTGCCGCCGGCGAAGTCGATGACGCCCATCTCGAAGAGCCAGCCGCCGGAGCCCCAGACCCAGTGGGCGACGGGGAAGTACACGACCGTGGCCCAGAGGGTGACGAAGAGGATCCAGGCGGTGAACTTGACGCGGTCGGCGAGGGCGCCGCTGATGAGGGCGGGGGTGATGACCGCGAACATGAGCTGGAAGACGGCGAAGACGTAGACGGGGATGGTGTAGCCGTCCCACAGTTCGGTGATGCCGATGCCGCTGAGGCCGGCGTAGTCGGAGGACCAGCCGACGATCGAGCCCTTGTCGGTGCCGAAGGCGAGGCTGAAGCCGTAGAGCACCCACAGGATCGTGACGATCCCGAGGCTGACGAAGCTCATCATCAGCATGTTGAGGGTGGACTTGACGCGGACCATGCCTCCGTAGAAGAAGGCGAGTGCCGGGGTCATCAGCATGACCAGGGCGGAGCAGATGAGCATGAACCCGGTGTTGGCGGCGGACAGCTCGGGAGCGTCTGCGGCCAGGGTCGTGACGGCTGGTGCCATCGGCGTCTCCTCGTCGGATGCGGCCTGTGCGGGGCGGGGCCGGGGAGTGGCCGGCTCCGTGGGGGGCCGGTGATGAGCCAGAGATTCCCCCGGCACGGTTTCCGCCGGTGCCGCCCGGTGTTTCGGGGCGGTGACGAAGGCGTGGGCCGTGTTACGCGAACGTGAACACGCGGGTCACGGGCGGGGCACGGTGTACTCTCCGCGCGCGGCGGCACACGGGCGGCCGGAAGGCCCGGGGACGCGGACCGGCCGCGTCGGGCGTCCGTGTGACCTTGCGGCGGGGGAGCCGAGTCGGGTGGTACGGGACGCCCGGCGCGGCCGGGGTCGGTGCGGGCCCCGCGGGGCCCGGCGGAGGGGTCAGACCGCTTCGGCGGCCTCGGGCAGGAGCTGGGTGAGCCGGTCGGTGAGCTGGACGACCTCGGCGATGTCGCTGTAGTGGCGGGCGGCGTGGTCGACGGTCTTGCGGAGCCGGGTGTTGACCCGCTCGGATCGGATGCTGCGGGCGACGCCCAGGGCCTTCTCGGCGAGGACGACGGACTGCTCGGGCTCGCGCTTGAGGAGGTGGACGGTGGCCAGGCCGATCAGGTTGAGGGCGTACGACCGCTGGTGGTCGGCGTCCTTCCCGAAGAGGTCGACGGCCCGCTCCATGAGGGGTTCGGCGAGCGAGGCGTACGTCGGCGAGCGTCCGGCGACATAGGCGAGGTCCCGGTAGGAGTGGGAGTTCTCGCCGTTGAGCTCGGCCTCGGAGAAGAAGCGGATCCAGTCGGGCTCGGGCTCGCCGTCGAGACCGGCGTCGGCGAAGGTGTCCTCGGCCATCCGGACGGCCCGCTTGCACTTGGAGGGCTGGCCCATGTTGGCGTAGGCGCGGGCCTCCATCGCATACAGCATGGCCTGGGTGCGGGCGGTGGCGCAGTCCCGGCTGCCGTACTGGGCGAGGTGGATGAGTTCGAGGGCGTCGTCGGGCCGGCCGAGGTGGATCATCTGGCGGCTCATGGAGGAGAGGATGTACGAGCCGAGGGGCTTGTCCCCGGCCTCCTTGGCCGCGTGCAGGGCGAGCACGAAGTACTTCTGGGCGGTGGGCTGGAGGCCGACGTCGTAGCTCATCCAGCCCGCGAGTTCGGCGAGTTCGGCGGCGCAGGTGAAGAGGCGCTTGGAGACGGCGGCGGGGTGGTGCTCCTGGAGGAGGTCGGTGACCTCGTGGAGCTGTCCGACGACGGCCTTGCGGCGCAGTCCGCCGCCGCACTGGGCGTCCCACTTGCGGAACATCGAGGTGGTGGACTCCAGGAGGTTGAGCTCGACCTCGGAGAGCCGGTGGGGGCGGTGGGCGTCGGCGGGGGCGGCGGGCCGCTCGCCGGCGGGGGTGGGGACGAGCCAGCGCTGCATCGGCTCGACGAGGGCGGGTCCGGCGGCGAGGGAGAGCGAGGAGCCGAGGAAGCCCCGGCGGGCGAGCATGAGGTCGCTGCGGGAGAACTCGCTGAGCAGGGCGACGGTCTGGGGGCCCGCCCAGGGGAGGTCGACGCCGGCGACGGAGGGCGCCTGGTGGGCCGTGCGCAGGCCGAGGTCCTCGACGGCGACGACGGAGCCGAACCGCTCGGAGAAGAGTTCGGAGAGGATGCGCGGGATGGGTTCGCGGGGCTGCTCTCCGTCGAGCCAGCGGCGCACGCGCGAGGTGTCGGTGGAGATGTGGTGCGCGCCCATCTGGCGCGCCCTGCGGTTCACCTGGCGCGCCAGCTCCCCCTTGGACCAGCCGCTGCGCACGAACCACGAGCCCAGTCGCTCGTTCGGGCGCTTCCCGGCAGTCGTACCGTCTGCGCCGTTGCCGCCCACTGGAACGCCCCCATCCACCTGATCGTCTGTCGTGCGAACCCCTGACAGGATGCCGTCTCCCACGGCTCCCGTCCGGCGTTCGCCCTCCTTCGAACGGAAAACCGGGTTGCCTCCGGCATACTCACGCGTGCGCCGCGCCCCTGCGGTTTCGAGTACCGAAAGTAACCCCACGATCGCCCCTCTACGAGGGGAATTCAAGAAACGCCACCATTCGCCACCCCTTCGGATGAACTCGCTTTCCGTGGAACGCGCTTCACTTGACGTGCGACGACCCGAGTCGCCGGACGGATGCGCGCGGAGGCGCGTGTTCCGGTCCGCACCACCCCTCGTACGGCAGCGCGCCACCCCGGCGCCGGGCGTGACGAACGGTGACGGGGGCACTCCGGGTCGTAACCACCGGCGCGCTCGACCCGTTGGAGGGGACATGGGTTTCACGATCGGCGGCATTCGTGAGATGCGGTCCGGCGCACGCCGCCGCGTACGCACCACGGAGTGCACAGCGGTGGCGGAGTACACGGGGCTGTGGGGCTGGGACGTGGTCCCGGGCGCGCGGGCCGTGTCCGGCCGGTGCTCCTGCGGGGACCCGGCGTGCGCGGCCCCCGGGGCGCACCCCCTCTCCTTCGCGGAACCGGTTCCGGCGGGCGCCGCCCTGGACGACGCCGTGAAGGCGTGGTCGGAGTACCCGGGCGCGGCGCTGCTGCTGCCGGTGGGCCGCGCCTTCGACGTGATCGAGGTGGCGGAGGCGGCGGGCCGGCGGGCCCTGGTCCGGCTGGAGCGCATGGGGCTGCCGCTGGGCCCGGTGTGCGTGACGCCGACGGGGCGGGCGCGGTTCTTCGTCGCGCCGGGGGCCGCGGCCGAACTGCCGCGGCTGCTGTACCGGATGGGCTGGGACGACGCCGGCCTGGACCTGCGCGGGCTGGGGCCCGGTGCGCACGTCACCGCTCCCCCGTCCGACCTGGGGGGCCTCGGACCGGTCCGCTGGCTGCGGCCCCCGACGCTCGACACGGCGGACGCGCCGCCGCAGGCGCGGCTGCTGCTCGGCACCCTGGCGTACATCTGCCACCGCACGCGCTTCTGACGTCCGGCGGTACGTACGCGGAGGGCCCCGGCCACGGGAGTGGCGGGGGCCCTTCACGCGTGTGCGCGGGCGGTGGTCTCAGTCGCCGATCAGGGCGTCCACGAAGGCGCCCGGCTCGAAGGGGGCCAGGTCGTCCGGGCCCTCGCCCAGGCCGATCAGCTTCACGGGGACGCCCAGCTCGCGCTGGACGGCGACGACGATGCCGCCCTTGGCGGTGCCGTCGAGCTTGGTCAGGACGATGCCGGTGATGTCGACGACCTCGGCGAAGACGCGGGCCTGGATCAGGCCGTTCTGGCCGGTGGTGGCGTCGAGGACGAGCAGGACCTCGTCCAGCGGGCCGTGCTTCTCCACGACGCGCTTGACCTTGCCCAGCTCGTCCATGAGGCCGGTCTTGGTGTGGAGTCGGCCGGCGGTGTCGATGAGGACGACGTCGGCCTTCTCCGCGATGCCCTCCTTGACCGCGTCGAAGGCGATCGACGCCGGGTCGCCGCCCTCCGGGCCCCGGACGGTGCGGGCGCCGACGCGCTCGCCCCAGGTCTGGAGCTGGTCGGCGGCGGCGGCGCGGAAGGTGTCGGCCGCGCCGAGGACGACGGACTTGCCGTCGGCGACGAGGACGCGGGCCAGCTTGCCGGTGGTGGTGGTCTTGCCGGTGCCGTTGACGCCGACGACCATCACGACGCCGGGGACGTCCGTGGGGCTCTCGGTCCTGACCGCGCGGTCGAGGTCGGGGCCGAGGAGGGCGATCAGCTCCTCGCGGAGCAGGCCGCGCAGCTCCTCGGGGGTGCGGGTGCCGAGCACCCGGACCCGCTCGCGCAGCCGCTCGACCAGTTCCTGGGTGGGGGCGACGCCGACGTCGGCGGTGAGGAGGGTCTCCTCGATCTCCTCCCAGGTGTCCTCGTCGAGGTGCTCGCGGGACAGGAGCGTGAGCAGCCCCTTGCCCAGCGAGTTCTGGGAGCGGGCGAGACGGGCCCGGAGCCGTACGAGACGGCCGGCGGTGGGTTCGGGGACCTCGATCTCGGGGGCCGGGGGTTCGGCGACGACGGGGTCCTCGACGGCGGTCGGCGTCCCGGTGGCCTCCTCGGCCGTGGGGAGGGGGACCTCCTCGACCGTGCGGCGTGGTTCTTCCCGCGGCGTCTCCGCCTCCTCGCCGACGCGCGGCTCGGCGGGCGGAGCGGTGATGGTCGGCGGGGTGGACGGCGGCTCGGCGGGCGGCAGCTGCTTCTTCTTGCGGCCGCTGATCACGAGCCCGCTCGTCACGGCGACCGCGACGACCAGAGCGATGACTACAGCAAGGATGAGTTCCATAACGGGTCCAGTATGGCGTCACCGCGTGCGCGTCCCCCGTCCTCCCGGCGGGGCGCGCTCCCGGGTGCCGGGGCGGTCCGCCGTTCGGCGGTGCGGCCGGCCGGCGCCGGGGCGGGCGACCGCTCCGGTCCGGGCGCGGGGACGCTGCCGGGGCCGGGGCAGTCTCCGTGGGCGAGGAGCGGGGCGGCGGGGGTCAGCCCATCTCCTCCAGCGCCTTGCCCTTGGTCTCCTTGACGTACCGGAGCACGAAGGGGATCGAGAGCACGGCGAAGACGGCGTAGATGATGTAGGTGCCGGAGAGGTTCCAGTCCGCGAGGGACGGGAAGCTGGCGGTGATGGCCCAGTTGGCGATCCACTGCGCGGAGGCGGCGACGCCGAGAGCGGCGGCGCGGATGCGGTTGGGGAACATCTCGCCGAGGAAGACCCAGACCACCACGCCCCACGAGAGGGCGAAGAAGAGCACGAAGACGTGGGCGGCGACGAGGGCCACGACGCCCTGGGTGGTGGGGAGCTTGCCGTCGACGAGGTCGGCGGAGAAGGCCCACGCCTCGAAGGCGAGGGCGATCGCCATGCCGGCGGAGCCGACGAGGGCGAGGGGCCGGCGGCCGACCCGGTCGACCAGGACCATCGCGATCACGGTGCCGATGATGTTGATGATCGACGTGGTGAACGAGTAGAGGAACGAGCTGGACGGGTCGATGCCGACGGACTGCCAGAGGGTCGCGGAGTAGTAGAACGCGACGTTGATGCCGACGAGCTGCTGGAAGACCGAGAGGCCGATGCCGACCCAGACGATGGGCAGCAGCCTGGAGCGGCTGCCGGGGACGAACAGGTCCCAGAAGGTGGACTTGTGTTCGCGGCGCATGGCCTGCTGGATCTCGGCCACGCGGTGGTCCAGGTCCACGTCCTCGCCCTCGACCTCGGAGAGGACCTCCTTGGCCTTGTCGGTCCTGCCGACGGAGATGAGGAAGCGGGGGGACTCGGGAATCGCGAAGGAGAGCAGGCCGTAGAGGAGCGCGGGGACGACCATCACGCCGAGCATCCACTGCCACGCCTCCAGGCCGCCGATCTTGCCGCGCTGGTCGCCGTCGGCGAGCTGGAGGATGCCGTAGTTGACCAGCTGGGAGACGGCGATGCCGATGACGATGGCGGCCTGCTGGAAGGAGCCGAGGCGGCCGCGGTAGGCGGCGGGGGCGACCTCCGCGATGTAGGCGGGGCCGATGACGGAGGCCATGCCGATGGCGAAGCCGCCGATGATCCGCCAGAAGGCCAGGTCCCAGAGGGCGAAGGGCAGTGCCGAGCCGACGGCGCTGACGGTGAAGAGGGCGGCGGCGATCCGCATGCAGCGGATGCGGCCGATGCGGTCCGCGATCCGGCCCGCGGTGGCGGCGCCGATGGCGCAGCCGATGAGGGCGATGGCGATGACCTGGGCCAGGGTGCCGGAGCCGATGTCGTAGCGGTGGCGGATCGCCTCGACGGCGCCGTTGATGACGGAGCTGTCGTATCCGAAGAGGAAGCCGCCCATGGCGGCGGAGGCCGTGATGAAGATGACGTGTCCGAGGTGGTCCGGATGGGCGGCCCGGCCTTCGGAGGACGGCGGCGTGTGCGCCGGATCGGTGCTGGTCACATGGGCTCCTGGGGGCTCCGGCAGCGTCGTCGGGGCAGAGGGGACAAGCCCTTCCAGTGGGGCACAGCTTCACGGGGGCCACCACCGGAAGGGGGAAGCAATGTTGCAGAGACTATGCATTCAACTTTTGAAGTCAAAAATCCCCTCTCGTGAAGCGAGGAGCCGAAGCAGTGGCTCTTCTATTCAGGTCTTGAAGGCGATCCCTGAGTGGATCCCTGACGCAGCCTCTGGCTGATGACCTTGGATACCCCGTCGCCCTGCATGGAAACGCCGTACAGCGCGTCCGCGATCTCCATCGTCCGCTTCTGATGGGTGATCACGATCAGCTGCGAGGTCTCCTGGAGCTCCCGCATGAGCCCGATCAGCCGCTGGAGGTTGGTGTCGTCGAGCGCCGCCTCCACCTCGTCCATGACGTAGAACGGACTGGGCCGGGCCTTGAAGATGGAGACGAGCAGCGCCACGGCCGTCAGGGAGCGCTCGCCGCCCGAGAGCAGCGAGAGCCGCTTGACCCTCTTGCCCGGCGGGCGGGCCTCCACCTCGACGCCGGTGGTGAGCATGGAGTCCGGGTCCGTGAGGACCAGCCGGCCCTCGCCGCCCGGGAAGAGCCGCGAGAAGACGCCCTCGAACTCGCGGGCCGTGTCCCGGTACGCCTCGGTGAAGACCTGCTCGACGCGCAGGTCCACCTCCTTCACGACCTGAAGCAGGTCGGTCCGGGTCTTCCTCAGGTCCTCCAGCTGCTCCGAGAGGAACCCGTGCCGCTCCTCCAGGGCCGCGAACTCCTCCAGGGCCAGCGGATTCACCTTGCCGAGCTGGTGGTACGCCCGTTCGGCCGCCTTCAGCCGCTTCTCCTGCTCCGAACGGACGAACGGCCGCGGCCGGGCGGCCGGATCGTCCTCCTCCCCCTCGGCGGCGGGCGACGGCGGGACGGGCTGGTCGGGGCCGTACTCGGCGACCAGGACGGCCGCCTCCACGCCGAACTCCTCCAGGGCCCTGGCCTCGAGCTGCTCGATCCGCAGCCGCTTCTCGGCGCCGAGGACCTCGCCCCGGTGGACGGAGTCGGTCAGCCGGTCCAGGTCGGCCTTGAGCTCCCGGCCCCGGGCGCGGGCCGCCGCGAGCCCCCGTTCCCGGTCGGCCCTGGCCGCTTCGGCGGCCTCCCGTTCCCGTTCGGCGCGGGCGAGCGAGACCTCGACGTGGGCCAGGAGCGTCCGGGCCCCGGCGGCGACCGCGCCCGCGACCCGTGCCTCGTGGTGGAGCCGGGCGCGGTGCCGCTCGGCACGCGCGCGTGCCTCCCGTTCGGCGCGGGCGGCCCGGTCGAGGGAGTCGGCCCGTCCGGCGAGCCCCCTGACCCGCTCCTCGTGGGTGCGGACCTGGAGCCGCGCCTCCATCTCGGCCTGGCGCGCGAGGGAACCGTCCACCGCGAGCCGGTCGCGCACGGAGGTGTCCGGCTCCTCGTCCCCGTCCTCCCCGGCCGTCTCCTCGGCCACCAGCAGCCGTTCGGCCAGCTCCTCGGCGTCGGCGGTGGCCTTCTCCAGCGCCTCCTGGGCGCGGGCGGCCGCCGTCGCGGCCCGTTCGGCCTCCTCCGCCGCTCCCCCGGCCTGTCCGGCGAGCCGTCCGAGCCGCTGGGCGACGCCGGACTTCTCGCGCTCGGCGGTGCGGCGGCGGGCGTCGAGCTCCTCGACGAGCGCGGCGGCGGCCCGGCGCCGTTCGTCGGCCTCCCGCCGCGCGGCCGCCAGCTCCTCGCACCGCGCGCCCAGCGCGTCGAGTTCGGCGGCGGCCTCGGCCACCGACGCCTGTACTTCGAGGAGGCTGGGGGCACCGGCGGAGCCGCCGTGCGCGAAGTGCGCCCCGAGCAGGTCCCCCTCGGCGGTGACGGCGGTCAGTCCGGGCCGGGTCCTGACCAGTTCGGCGGCCTCGTCCAGGTCGCCCACGACGACGACCCCGGCGAGCAGCCGGCGGACGGCGCCCATGAGGTCGGCGGGCCCCCGGACCAGGTCGGCGGCGTACGGACGTCCTCCGGGCGCGGGGTCCGGCCCGGGTTCCGGGTCCCGTACCCCGGTCAGGAGCAGGGCGGCGCGGCCCGCGTCCTGCTTGCGCAGCAGGCGGAGGGCTTCGGCGGCGGCGGCGGGCCCGGCGGCGACCGCGTCGGCGGCGGCGCCGAGGGCGGCGGCGACGGGGACCTCGTACCCCGGGGCGACGGTGAGGAGGTCGGCCGCCGGGCCGAGGATTCCGGCGATTCCGGCGGCGAGGAGGGCGCCCGTGCCGTCCTTGCGGCGCAGTCCGAGGGCGAGGGTGTCGTGGCGGGCCCGGGTCGCGGCGCGGCGGTGTTCGGCGGCGGCGGAGGCTTCCCGGGCGGTCCCCAGCGCGGCCTCGGCGTCGGCCAGTTCGCGGCGGGCGGCCTCGTACCGCTCGGCGTGCTCGGTGTCCTCCGCGTCGAGTCCGGCGACCTCGGTCCTGAGCTTTTCGTACTCCTCCCGGGCGGCGGCGGCCCGGTCCGCGGCCTCGTCCCGGGCGGCGGCGAGCCGGTCGATCTCGGCCCGTGCGGCGGCGGCGCGCGAGCGGGCCGCGTCGACCCGGCCCTGGAGCCGGGCGAGGCCCTCGCGCCGGTCGGCGAGGGCGCGGGCCGCGTCCTTGAGGCGGCGCTCCTCGTCCGCCAGCTCCCGTTCGAGGCCGGCGCGGCGGGCGACGGCGTCCTCCAGGGCGTGTTCGGCCTCCTCCAGGGCCGCTTCGAGTCCGGCCTCCTCCTCGCGGACGCGGGCCGCCTCGCGCTCCAGGTCCTCGGGGTCCCGGCCGCGCCGTTCCTCGGCGGGCGCGGTGGCGCTCTTCACGCGCGCGTCGGCGAGGGAGACGGTGCCGCGGACGCGTTCGGCGAGCCGGGAGAGGTCGTACCGGCTCTGCTGGGCGCGCTCCAGGCGGGGCACGAGGGCGCGGACCTCCGCCTCCAGGCCTGCCTCCTCCGCGAGGGCGGCGCGCAGTTCGTTCTCGGTGGCCTCCTTGCGCGCGAGCAGTGCCGTCTCGTCGGCGACCTCGGCGGCGAGGGCGGCCCGGAGCCGCACGAGGTCGTCGGCGAGGAGGCGCAGGCGCGCGTCGCGCAGGTCGGCCTGGATGACGGCGGCCCGGCGGGCGACGGCGGCCTGCCGGCCGAGCGGCTTGAGCCGGCGGCGCAGTTCGTCGGTGAGGTCCTGCACGCGCGCGAGGTTG
Source organism: Streptomyces sp. NPDC001744 (assembly GCF_042892575.1). Lineage (NCBI taxonomy): Bacteria > Bacillati > Actinomycetota > Actinomycetes > Kitasatosporales > Streptomycetaceae > Streptomyces > Streptomyces sp. NPDC001744. The sequence goes on along the minus strand of NZ_JBIAUG010000002.1, from coordinate 356,175 downwards.
GCCTGCATCGCGTCCAGCTTCCGCAGCGCCTTCTCTTTCCGCTTGCGGTGCTTGAGGACGCCCGCGGCCTCCTCGATGAAGGCGCGGCGCCCCATCGGGTCGGCGTGCAGCACGGAGTCGAGCTGCCCCTGTCCGACGATGACGTGCATCTCCCGCCCGATGCCGGAGTCGGAGAGCAGCTCCTGGAAGTCGAGCAGCCGGCAGGGGTCGCCGTTGATCCGGTACTCGCTGCTGCCGCCGCGGAACATGATCCGGGCGAGGGTGACCTCGGTGTAGTCGATGGGCAGGGCGCCGTCGGAGTTGTCGATGGTCAGCGAGACCTCGGCGCGGCCCAGCGGGGGGCGCCCGGTCGTGCCGGCGAAGATGACGTCCTCCATCTTGCCGCCGCGCAGCGACTTGGCGCCCTGCTCTCCCATCACCCAGGAGAGGGCGTCCACGACATTGGACTTGCCGGAACCGTTGGGGCCCACGACGCAGGTGATCCCTGGCTCGAACCTCAGTGTGGTGGCCGAGGCGAAGGACTTGAATCCGCGGAGCGTCAGGGCCTTGAGGTGCACGTCGGGGACTCTACCGGGGCCCGCGCGTTTCGCCCGTGAACGGGCGGGGCAGATCCCCGGGTGAGGTGGGGGCGGACGCGGGGGAAGGGGCCGGTGAAAACAAGAAGGGACGCCGGAGCGTCCCTTGTGTGGCCGGCCGACGCGTGTCGTGCTTCGCGGCCGGCTCTGTCGTGGCCGGTGGTGCCGGTCCGAGCGGTTGCCACCTGGCCCCTCGGGGCTGGGCCGTCAGGTGAGCGCAGGCTCCGCCTGGGGTACGTCGAGGTCGATGCTGTCCAGCAGCGACTCTCCCTGGTGCTGAGCGGCGGCAGAGGCGAGCGCGTCGTTCTCCGACTGGATTCGTACCAGCTCGGACTCGAGGTCCTGGACGCGCTGCTGAAGCCGTCGCATCTCGGCGAGGAGTCGCGGGTCGGAGCCGCCGACGTATCCGAGAAGCGCCTTTGCCATGATGGATGGTCCTCCACAATGAGTGACCGACCGAAGCGGTGTGGGTCGTGAGGGATTCGCACCCGCGGTGTACGGCAGTACTGCGTGTCGTGCCGGTTCCACTGCCGAACAGCCAAGGTGCGCGGGGCTTCCAGAGTCTCACCAAAAAGTTTGACGGTCAACACGATCACGCCCCTGCCGGGGGACGACCGGGGAGTTCACGGCCGCTGCGGGAGCGGCGGTGCCTCTCGACCCGGCGCCCCTGGGCGTCGCGATCATTCTCTTCCGGCAGCCTTCCACGGTCGGCCCTCCTTGGCAACCACCAGGCCCTTTCCCCTTCGCGCACCTGTTACCGCACGTCCGTCCGAGGCTCCTCCCGGTCACGGGAGGCGGTGCCGGAGAGTGATCGTCAGCGGATGGCGAAGCCGTCGTAACCCCCGCGCGGGGTGTCCCAGATCTCGGTGACACCGTCCACGCGCCCGGGTGTGTCGTCGGAGTGGAGCCAGTCGAGCAGACGGTGGCAATTCTCACGCGGCCCCTCGGCCACGATCTGGACCCGGCCGTCGTCGAGGTTGAGGGCGAAGCCCACCAGGCCGCCGATCTCCAGTGCGTTTGCCCTGGTGAACCAGCGGAAGCCCACTCCCTGTACCCGGCCGCGCACCCAGGCGGTCATCCGTACGTCGTCGCTCATGGCTGCACGGTAGCGGGGAGCGCACCGGATCAGCACATCGCCCCCGGCGTCCCATCGCGTACAGTCCCGACGAACGCGCCTCACCCGTTCGGGGGCGCGCCGTTCGGGCGCCGGACCACCACGGTACCGGCAGCAAAGATCAGCAAAGACCAGCAGGAGGGCAGAGGAGATGGGACGCCACCGTCGCTCCGGCGCCGCACCCGCCGCGGAGGACCTGTCGGCCGGTGCGGACCGCCGGCACCGGGGTGCCCGCCGGGGGCGGTCCGTGCGCACCGGTCTGCTCGGCGCCTCCGCGGCGGTCGCGGTCGGTGCCGTCGCCGTCGCCTCGGGCCTCCTGCCCGGTGGGGACACGTTCACGGTCGGCGGCCCCGGGACGGCGGCCGAGCACCAGGCGCGGTCCCGGCAGGCCCCGCAGCTGACGACGCAGGGCGGGGCCACCGAGACCCCGGCCGGCACGGACGGATCCCCGTCCGCGCGTCCGGGCGCGCGGACGGGAACGGGCACGAGCGGTACGTCCGCCTCCCCCGCGACCCCGTCGGCCACCCCGTCCGGGAAACCGGCTCCGGCCACGACCTCCCCCGAACCGGCCAGGACCTCGGCCCCGGCGCCCGCGCCGAAGACCGCGACCGCGAAGCCGAAGACCGCAGAGCCGAAGCCCGTGAAGCCGAAGCCCGCGCGGACGGCGGGCGCGAAGCCCGCGCCGAAGGCCGCTCCCTCCACGAAGGCACCCGCGCCGAAGCCGGACCCGACCGCCGAGTCACCGCTGCGGACGGCCTCCACCGCCGGCCGGGCCGACGCGGCCGAGGCGGAGGTCCTGCGTCTGGTCAACGCCGAGCGCGCCCGGGTGGGCTGCGTCCCGGTGCGCGCGGACGCGCGGCTCGCGTCGCTGGCGGGCGCGTTCAGCGCGGACATGGCCGCCCGCGGCTTCTTCGACCACACGGACCCGGACGGGGACACCCCGTGGGCGCGGGCGCAGAAGGCGGGTGTCTCGACCCTGGCCGGCGAGAACATCGCCCGCGGCCAGGTGGACGCGGCGGCGGTGATGGAGTCCTGGATGAACAGCGACGGTCACCGCGCCAACATCCTGAACTGCGACTTCAAGGCCATGGGCGTCGGCGTCCACTTCGGTGACGGCGGCCCCTGGTGGACCGAGGACTTCGGCTACTGAGCGTTCCGCGGACCGGGTCTCCCCGGTCCCGGCGCGGGCCGTCCCGGGCCGTGAACGGCCTCCGGGGCGGCCCGCGCCGCGTCCGGGACGCGGCCCGCGGCGGTGCGGAGACACCTCCGGCGTTCCGCGCGCCGGGCGCGGGCGCCCATAAGGCGGCGTTCTGCGGGTAGCAGCCGATCCGGCACGACAAAGCCGTCGCCCGGGGCGGGCCGAGCCGGAACACGGCGCCCGGGAGACACCCCGAAAGGACTGCGACCTTGACGCACGACGACCGACTCATCGAACTCCTGGCCAACGCGCGCGTGCTCTTCCTCGACTTCGACGGGCCCCTGTGCGACGTGTTCGCCGGGCTCCCCTCCCCCGAGGTCGCCGGACGGCTCGCCGCGCTCGTCGCGGCCGGGGACGCGGAGGCGGGCGCGAGGGCCGCCGGGACCGGCGACCCGTTCGAGGTCCTGCGCATCGCGTACGAGACGGACGACGGGCCGGGCCAGGAGGTGGAGGCGGCCCTGACGGCGGCGGAGACCGAGGCCGTCGTGGTGGCCGGACCGCCGAAACCGGGGGCGGTGGCGGCCCTCCGGGCGGCGAACTCCTCGGGCCGCGCGGTCGCGGTGGTGAGCGACAACTCGGCCGAGTGCGTCCGGCGCTTCCTGGAGGCGCACGGCCTGGAGGAGTACGTCACCGCGGTCGTCGGCCGCCCGGCCGGGAAGCCCCACCTGATGCGGCCCAACCCGTTCCCGCTCATCACCGCGGCCGAGGAGACGCACATGGACGTCACCAACTGCGTCCTGATCGGCGGCTCGCCCGACGCCGTCCGGGCCGCCCACCGGGCGGGCACGACGGCGATCGGCTACGCCGACGGGCCCCGCGAGGCGGAACTCTTCACCGAGGCGGGGGCCGACACCGTCGTGGCGGACATGGGGACCGTCGCCGACGCGCTGACGGCGGAGTAGCCGGCGGGCGGCGGCGCGGCCCCGGAACGCGGCACCGTCACGGCCCCGCCGCGAGCACGCGGCGGGGAGCGCCCGGGTCAGGCCGTGAGCACGCGCGGCGGGCGCTGGCAGCGCGGACAGAAGTAGCTGGACCTGTTCATCCAGGGCCGTCGCCGCATCGGGGTGCCGCAGCGTCGGCAGGGTTCGTCCTCGCGTCCGTAGGCGTCGAGCGAGCGGTCGAAGTAGCCGGACTCGCCGTTGACGTTGACGTACAGGCTGTCGAAACTGGTGCCGCCGACGGCGAGCGCCGCGTTCATCACGTCGCGGACGTGCCCGAGGAGTTCGGCCGAGCGCGGCCGGGTCAGGGTGGCGGTCGGCCGGTCGTAGTGCAGCCGGGCGCGCCAGAGCGCCTCGTCCGCGTAGATGTTGCCGACGCCGCTGATCAGCGACTGGTCCAGGAGCGCCCGCTTGATCGTCGTACGGCGCAGGCGCAGGGCGCTCTGGAAGGCGGCGTCGTCGAACGCCGGGTCCAGCGGGTCGCGGGCGATGTGCGCGATGACGTCGGGGAGCCCGTCGGGGCTCTGGTCGTGGAGGGAGAGGCCGCCGAAGGTGCGCTGGTCGACGAAGCGGAGTTCGGTGCCGGTCGTCCCGGAGACGGAGTCGCCGTCCGACGGCGCGAAGCGGACGCGGATCCGCAGGTGCTTCTCGTCGGCGGCGTCGTGCGGCCGGACGAGCAGCTGACCGCTCATGCCCAGGTGGCCGAGGACGGCCGTGCCGGTGCCGGCCAGCGGCAGCCAGAGGTACTTGCCGCGCCGCCGCGCGCCCTCGAACCGCTGCCCTTCGAGCCGGGCCGCGAAGTCCTCGCCGCCCGCCACGTGGCGGCGTACGGCCCGGGGGTGCAGGACCTCGACCCCGGCCACGGTCCGTCCGGCGATCCAGCGCTCCAGACCGCGCCGTACGACCTCGACCTCGGGCAGTTCGGGCACGGGTGCTCCTCCGGGCTTCTCGGCCGTTCCCTCGCTGTTCCGTCGACGGCCGGGTCAACCCTACTGCCGTGCGGACGGCACGGGAAAAGACGGGAACCCCGCCCGTGGGCGGGGTTCCCGGAAAGCGGGGAAGCGAAGGGTGCGACGGGATCAGGCCGGAGCCCGGTCCCCGGCAGGAGAGGAGTCGGCGACCGCTCCCGCCCCGGCCGCGGCCTTCGCCGCCGCCACGCGCTCGTCCGCGGCCGCGCGGATCGCGCGCCACGCGGATTCCGCCGCCTGCTGTTCCGCTTCCTTCTTGCTGCGGCCGGTGCCGGTGCCGTACGAGACACCACCGACGCGGGCGGCAGCGGTGAAGGTCTTCTCGTGGTCCGGGCCCTCCTCGGAGACGAGGTACTCCGGGACGCCCAGGCCCTCGGCCGCGGTGAGCTCCTGGAGGCTGGTCTTCCAGTCCAGTCCGGCACCGAGGTTCGAGGACTTCTCGATCAGCGGGTCGAAGAGCCGGTGCACCAGCTCGGACGCCGCTTCGAGGCCCTGGTCGAGATAGACCGCGCCGATCACCGCTTCGAGGGTGTCGGCGAGGATGGACGCCTTGTCCCGGCCGCCCGTGCCCTCTTCGCCCCGGCCGAGCCGGACGAAGGAGCCGAGTTCGAGGCCGCGCCCCACGTCCGCCAGCGCACGAGAGTTGACCACCGCGGCCCGCAGTTTGGCCAGCTGGCCTTCCGGCAGGTCGGGGTGGGTGCGGTACAGCGTGTCGGTGACCACCAGGCCGAGCACGGAGTCCCCGAGGAACTCCAGCCGCTCGTTGGTGGGCAGACCGCCGTTCTCGTACGCGTACGAACGGTGGGTCAGCGCACGCACCAGAAGGGCGGACTCGAGCCGATAGCCGAGCCGCCCTTCCAGAAGCGTGTGGGACGAGGCATGGTCCGTCGTGTCGTCCGTCTTGCGGGACTCAGACATTGCGCCTCTCACCAGCCCAATCAGACCGAGAGGACCTGGCGCTTGTTGTAGGTGCCGCAGCTCGGGCACGCGATGTGCTGCAGCTTCGGCTCCTGGCAACGCTCACACGAAACCAGGGTGGGGACCGCAGCCTTCCACTGCGACCGGCGGTGGCGCGTGTTGCTGCGCGACATCTTCCGCTTCGGAACAGCCACGGCTACTTCTCCTGCTTCTCGGCGGCGCTTCGGACGTCCCCGTCAGAGGCTTTGCCGCTCATGTTGTCCTTCTCATCGGTTCCCAGCGAACCGGCGAGTCCCTGCAGTGCCGCCCAACGGATGTCGACGGCGTCGTGGTGGTGGTCCGGGTTCTCGTTCAGGTTGGTCCCGCACTCGGAACACAGACCCGCACAGTCCTCCCGGCACACCGGCTGCATCGGCAGTGCGAGCACCACCGCATCACGCAGCACGGGCTCGAGGTCGAACATGCCGTCCTCGAGGGGGATCACGTCCTCGTCTTCCTCGGCCTCGTCGTCCGCGGCCGCCTTGGAGCGGCCCCGGTCGTCGGAGTCGGGGTACGAGAACATCTCCTGGAAGTCCACGTCGAGCTCCAGCTCGACGGGCTCCAGACACCTTACGCACTCCCCCTCGGCCGATGCACGGGCGGTGCCTGTGACGAGCACCCCTTCCATGACCGACTCAAGACGGAGATCGATGTCGACCGGAGAGCCCTCGGGCACTCCGATCACTCCTTCGACGCCCAGGGCCGCGGGGGCCTCGACCGATCGCGAGATCCGCTGCAGGGCACCAGGACGCCGCCCCAGCTCGTGCGTGTCGAACACGAGGGGGTCGCGGTGGTCGAGGCGCGTACTCAGGGCTCTTCCTGCTTTCGATTCGTTCTGCGTCGTGGGGAGGCTGCCGACCGTGGGCAGCGGGGATCGCGGGATACGCGCGACCGAAGAGCCAGGATACTGGACGCTTCGCCCAGGGCCCAATCCGGGCCGTCCGGACCTTACCGGCCCTGTTCGTACTGCTGCTCGTACCGGCGCAGCTGCTCCAGGTCGATCATGCTCGTGTCGAAGAAGCTCGTCTCTTCGAGGGAGGCGTCCCGCTGGGGATCGTGGGCCGGCGGGGCGGGCTGCTGGTACGCGTAGGGGTCCTGCTGCTGGTACCCGTACGGGTCGGCCTGCTGCGGCTGCTGGTACGCGTACGGGTCGGGCTGCGGGGGCTGCTGGGGCTGCTGGTAGGCCGCGTAGGCGTCCGGCTGGTGCTGCGGCTGCTGCGGGTACCCGTAGGGGTCGGGCTGCGGCTGCTGCTGCGCCGGGGGCTGTGCCGGCACGGGGTCGGAGAGCTCCGCGAGCCCGGCCAGGTAGTCGGCGTCGCTGGTGTGCACCGCGCCGGAGAGCCCGTCCTGGGCGGCCATGTGCTCGCCGAGGTCGTCGGTGGCGATCCGGCCGTGCAGCTTCTGCCGGCCCCGCCCGACGGCCTCCAGGGTCTTGCCGAGGACCGCCTCGAAGGCGCCCAGCTTGGCGGTGATGAACTCGTCGGCCTCGGCCGTCCGCCGGTCCGGCGTCCGCGGGTCGGCGCCGTACTCGGGGGCGTCCTGGTCGGCGTACCCGTCCGGGCCGGCCCCCGGGCCGCAGCCGAGGAGCTTCTCGCGGCCCCGCTCGACGGAGCCGATGGTCTTGTTGAGGACGACCTCGAAGTTGGCGAGCTTGGAGTCGACGTAGTCGTCGGCCTCGGCCCGGATCTCCTCGGCCTCGCGGCGGGCCTCGGAGAGGATCCGGTCGGCCTCCTCCTGCGACTCCCGGGCGACCTGGGTGTCGGAGACGATCGAGCCGCGTTCGGCGTGGGCGGCCTCGATGATCCGCTCGGCCTCGCGGCGGGCCTGCTCGACCATCTGCTCCCGGTCGCCGATCAGCTCCCGGGCCTGGGCCAGGGAGCCGGGCAGGGCCTCCCGCACCTCTTCGAGAAGGGCGAGCAGCTCGGCGCGGTTGACCACGCAGGACGCCGACATGGGCATGGAGCGGGCGCTCCGTACGGTCGCCACGATCTCATCGAGCTTCTTCTGCACGTCCACCTGGTGCTCGCCACTCTCTACAGCCGGTTGGAGACGGACGGGTCCGACTGTACGGCCAGTCGGCGCCCGTCCGACACCGGGTGACGGAGCGTCAGCGGCGGTGGCCGCGCGTCACTTCTCCCCCAGCCGCTCGGTCAGCCGGCCGAGGACCAGCGGCGGGACCAGGTGGGAGACGTCGCCGCCCCAGGCCGCGACCTCCTTGACCAGGGAGGAGGAGAGGAAGCTGTACGTCGGGTTGGTGGGGACGAACAGGGTCTCCACGCCCGAGAGCCCGTTGTTCATCTGGGCCATCTGCAGCTCGTAGTCGAAGTCGCTGACCGCGCGCAGCCCCTTGACGATGGCGGGGATGTCGCGCTGCTTGCAGAAGTCGACGAGCAGGCCGCGGAAGGACTCGACCACGACGTTGCCGAGGTCGGCGGTGACCTCGCGGATCAGCTCGATCCGCTCGTCGACCGTGAAGAGACCTTTCTTCGACTGGTTGATCATCACGGCCACGTGTACGACGTCGTACAGCTTGGAGGCACGGGCGATGATGTCGAGATGTCCGTTGGTGATGGGGTCGAACGACCCCGGACAGACGGCGCGGCGCAACGTGGGTCCCTCGCTCTCCGGTCCGGTCATCGTGCGTCTTCGCACGTAGAGGCGGCGCGACCGTACCAAAACGTTCCCTCGCCGTAACGACGGGCCCGCAGTGGCTCGAAACCGGCCGGCCAGCCGAATTCCCCGCCCCTGGTACTGCGCTCCACGGTGACGAGGGCATCTTCGCGCAACCAGCCCCCCGAGCGCAGTGTGAGGAGGATCTCGCGGAGAGCGGCGTCCTCGACGGCGTACGGCGGGTCGAGGAAGACCAGGTCGTACGGATCGGCGGGGGCGGGTCCGGTCACGATCTGCTCGGCCCTGCCGGTGCGGAGCTCGGCGCCGGCCAGGCCGATCGAGCGGATGTTGTCCCGGATCGTCTTCGCGGCGCGGGGGTCGGCCTCGACGAGGAGGGCGTGGGCGGCGCCCCGGGAGAGCGCCTCCAGGCCGACGGCCCCGGAACCCGCGTACAGGTCGGCGACCCTGGCCCCGCCGAGGGTGCCGAGGAACGCCTCCCAGGTCGAGAAGAGGCCCTCGCGCGCCCGGTCGGAGGTGGGGCGGGTGCCGTTTCCGGGCGGTACGGCCAGGCGCCGCCCGCCGGCCGTACCGGCGATCACGCGGGTCATCGGTGTCCTTGCTGTCCCTAGCTGGTGGTGGGGGGGGGGGGGGGGCCCCCCCCCCACCACCGACATATACGGGCGCGGGGGGGCC
>NZ_JBIAUG010000002.1:312707-347112 GCF_042892575.1 Streptomyces sp. NPDC001744 | reverse complement strand
GTTTGGGGGGGGGGGTCGGGGGGGCCGCCCGCCGGGGGCCGGTGGGTTTTCTGGGTTTTGCTTGTTTGGGGGGGGGGGCGGTGGGGTGGGGGGGGGGGGCCCGCCCCCCCCCCCCCACCACCAGCTTATGGCGGGCCGCGGTCCCGCAGGGGTCAGCCCTTCTCCAGGTACTCCTCCCGGTCCTTGTCGAGGAGGGCGTCGAGGGCGGTGCGCAGACCCGGGTGGGCGGTGAGGTCCGGATCGGCGAGGACGAGGGCGGTGGCCTCCTCGCGGGCGGCGGCGATGACCTCCTCGTCCTCGATGACGGTGAGGACCCGCAGGGAGGAGCGGACGCCGGACTGGGCCTGGCCGAGGACGTCCCCCTCGCGCCGCTGTTCGAGGTCGATGCGGGAGAGCTCGAAGCCGTCGAGGGTGGAGGCGACGGCGCCGAGGCGCTGCCGGGCGGGGCTCGCCTCGGGCATCTCCGTGACGAGGAGGCAGAGACCCGGGGCGGAGCCACGGCCGACGCGGCCGCGGAGCTGGTGGAGCTGGGAGACGCCGAAGCGGTCGGCGTCCATGATCACCATCGCGGTGGCGTTGGGGACGTTGACGCCGACCTCGATGACGGTGGTGGCGACGAGGACGTCGAGGTCGCCGGCGGCGAAGCGGCGCATGACGTCGTCCTTGTCGTCGGGGTGCATGCGGCCGTGCAGGACCGCGATCCGCAGGCCCGCGAGGGGGCCCGCGCCCAGCTTCTCGGCGACGTCGAGGACGGCGAGCGGGGGCCGCTTCTCCGCCTCGTCCCCGGCGGGGGCCTTCGCCTTCGTCTTCCGGTCCTCCTCGTCCCCGATGCGGGGGCAGACCACGTACGCCTGGTGGCCGTTCCCGACCTCCTCGCGAACGCGTTCCCACGCGCGCGCCAGGAAGTGCGGCTTGTCCGCGGCGGGGACGACGTGGCTGGCGATCGGGGAGCGGCCGGCGGGGAGCTGGTCGAGGACGGAGGTCTCCAGGTCCCCGAAGACGGTCATGGCGACCGTGCGGGGGATGGGGGTGGCCGTCATGACGAGGAGGTGCGGGGCCCGCTTCTCCCCCCCGGAGTGCGCCTTGCCGCGCAGGGCGTCGCGCTGCTCGACGCCGAAGCGGTGCTGCTCGTCGACGACCACCAGGCCGAGGTCGTGGAACCGCACCTTGTCCTCGATCAGCGCGTGCGTGCCGATGACGATCCCGGCCTCGCCGGTGACCAGGTCGAGGAGGGCCCGGCGGCGGGCGGCGGTGCCCATGGAGCCGGTGAGCAGGACGACCTTGGTGGCGCGCTCGGCCCCGCCGAGCATCCCGCCCTCGGCCAGCTCGCCCATCATCTCGGTGACGGAGCGGTGGTGCTGCTGGGCGAGGACCTCGGTGGGCGCGAGCATCGCGGCCTGCCCCCCGGCGTCCACGACGGCGAGCATGGCGCGCAGGGCGACCATGGTGTTGTGGGTGACGGTGAAGTGATCGGTCACGTAGGCGTGATCGGGGTGGGCGACGCTGATGCACTGGACGGGCTTCCGTCCGACGTGCTCGACCGCACGGATCCCGCGCCTGAAGGTGTTGCATTTCGGCCGTGGGCCCGTTCGCTCCGCCTTGCGCGTCAACCGGAACGGCGGGTACTCCTCCGGAAGCGCCACCGAGACATTGAGGGACGCCTTCTTCGGCAGGACGCGTGCCCTTCCTCCGAGGGAGCGCACGAGCCAGGCGACGTCCGCCGCGAGCCTGGGCGAAACCGTGCAGAGGGACACGCTCATGCCGTCCTTGCCCACGGTGCCGTCGGTGTCCAGCAGCCCTTGCAGGAGAGCCAGGCGCGACTTGATCGATGTGTTCCTGAACTGCTCGGGAACGAACTTGTCGTGCGACGAAAGGCCCCAGAGACCCAGCTCTCGCAGGGCTTGAATGACCGGGTTGCGCACGCCGCCCGCGCGTCGCGCCAACTGGATGGTGTAGTCGCAGCGGGAACCGGTGACGGGAACGAGCCGGCAATCCGGAGCCACGACGTTCGCGACGGCGTCGTGGATCTCCGCGTCCATCGTGGACAACCGCAGGTTGTGGCGGAACGAACCGTCGCCCAGGAGCGCGCCGAGCAGGTAGGGGTCGAGCGGCAGCGTGGAATCGCCTCCCAGGTCGACCGGGGTCGCGACAGGGAGGTACCACTTCGACGACCCGTTCGCCTTGTGCAGGTCGTGGCGGATCTCTCTCGTGGTCATCACCTTGGGGGACTGGCCACGGTGCCATCCGCAGCTCGTCCCGACGATCCACAGGTGCTCGTCGTCGCACTGCACGGAGCTTCCGTCGGACAGGACGAGGCGCCATACGTCCCGCTCCCCCTGGGGGAACACGCCGTCGACGAGGGCGACGTCCCCCGTGGGCACGATCACCTCGTCGCCCACGCGCATGTCGCCCATGCGCCGGAAACCCGCGGGAGTGAGCACCAGGGAGTCCAGGGGCTGGGCCTTCCCGCTTCCGACCTCGCCCTGGAGGAGGCGGTGCATGGGGTGGTCGGTGGCGAGGTCGCCGAAGATCTCCGCGGAGACCTTCTCCTGGCCTTCGGTGAGGGTGAAGGGGAGCTTGGCGTCGAAGGCGTCGAGGATGCCGCCGGGGACGGGGCCGCGGGGGACGGCGGGCAGCTGGGTGTCGGCGTGCCGGCGGCGGGCGAGGGCGACCTGGAGGACGAACGCCTCGTCCCACTTGAGCCGTTCCCGGGCGGCGGCGATGTCGGCCTTGGTGCGGGGCCGGTGGATCATCCGCAGGGCCTCGGGCAGTTCGGCGAGGCCGCGGCCCTCGCGCAGGGCGCCGGGGAGCGGGTCGACGGCGTCGACGGCGCTCGGCAGGACCGCGTCGACGGCCTTGGCGATCTTCCAGGACTCCAGTTTGGTGCTGGCCGGGTAGATCGGGATGAGGGCTCCGGCCCAGGTGTCCACGGCCTCCTCGCGGTCGCCGCGGAGCAGTTCGTACGACGGGTGGGCGAGCTGGAGGCGCCGGTTGAAGAGCGAGACCTTGCCGGCGAACATCGCGCGGGTGCCGGGCAGCAGTTCCTTGTGCGGCTTGTGGACGCCCTTGCCGAAGAAGACGAGCTGGACGCGGCCGCTGCCGTCGGTGATGGTCACCTCCAGCCGCTGACCGCGTCCCTTGGCGCCGTTGAAGGTCAGGACACGGGCGTCGGCGACCTGCGCGACCACCGTGACGTGCTCGTCGAGCGGCAGGTCGGAGAGGGTGGTCAGCTCCCCGCGCTCGGCGTACCGGCGGGGGTAGTGGTGGAGCAGATCCCCGACCGTGTGCAGGTCGAGCGCCTCGGCCATGACCTTGGCGGTGGCGGGGCCGAGGGCCTTCTTGAGTGGTTCGTCGAGCGCGGGCACGCGTTCCATTGCACACCACGGGACCGACAGCCGGGGCGGGGGCCGTGGACGGCCGCCCGGCCGGGGGGTCTATTCCACCCCGATGAGCAGCGGCGGGGCCCCCGCGCCCGCGTGGTACGTGGTGGTGTCGACGGCCAGGTGGCCGTGGCGGACGTGGCGTTCGAGGTCGGCGGCGAGGCCGGGCGGGGTGTCGTCGGCGACGACGAGCGTGACGAGTTCGCCGCCGGCCGAGAGCATCCGGTCCAGGACGGTGCGGGCGGTCTCGGTGAGGTCCTGGCCGATGACGGCGACGTCGCCCTCGATGAGGCCGAGGACGTCGCCGGCCTGGCAGACGCCGGCCGAGGTGAAGGAGCGGTGTTCGGCGACGGCGAGTTCGGCGTAGCGGGTGGCCCCGGCGGCGGCCGTCATGGCGACGACGTCCTCGTCGAAGCTCCGGCCGGGTTCGTGGACGGCGAGGGCGGCGATGCCCTGGACGGCGGCGCGGGTGGGGATGAGGGCGACGCGGACGCCCTCGGCCCTGACGCGTTCGGCCGCCGCCGCGGCGGTCTTGCGCAGGTCGGCGTCGTTGGGCAGGAGGACGACCTCGCGCGCGTGCGCCCGCCGTACGGCATCGGCGAGCTCGTCCTCGGTGGGCGGTTCGCCGGGGCGGGTCCGTACCGTGGTCGCGCCCGCCCCGGCGCAGAGTCCGGCCAGGCCCTCGCCGGGGACGACGGCGACGACCGCGCGCCGGGCGCGCTCCCCGGGGGCCGGGGCGTGCGCGGCGGTCGCGAAGTGGGTGATCCGGATGCGGTGCGGCCGGCCGGCCTCGACGCCGGCCTCGACGGCGGCGCCGGCGTCGTCCACGTGCACGTGGACGTTCCAGAGTCCGTCGCCGCCGACGACGACCAGGGACTCGCCCAGGGCGTCGAGGCGGGAGCGCAGCAGTTCGACGGCCGCGTCGCCGGCCTCCAGGAGGTAGATCACCTCGTAGGCGGGCCCGCCGTCGCCGGCGCACTCCTCCCGGGGGGCGGCCGGCGGGAGCGGCGCGGTCCCGGGGTCGGGCGGGGTGCGGCCGGTGACGGTTTCCAGCAGGGCGCCGAGGACGGTCACCAGCCCCCGGCCGCCGGCGTCCACGACCCCGGCGCGTCCGAGGACGTCCAGCTGGCCCGGGGTGGCCGCGAGGGCGGTCCTGGCGCCCTCGTGGGCGTCGCGGGCCACCCGCACGAGCCCGCCGCCCGCCGCGCAGGCCCCGGCGGCGGCGCTCGCCACCGTGAGGATGGTGCCCTCCACGGGGTGGGCGACGGCCTCCCGGGCCGCTCGCGCGGCCTCGGCGAGGGCGCGGGCGAGGTGGTCGCCGTCGCGGCCCCGCGCGAGGACGGCCGCCATGCCGCGCAGGAGCTGGGAGAAGATGGTCCCGGAGTTGCCGCGGGCGCCGAGGAGGGCGCCGTGGGCCATGGCCCGTACGGTCTCGGCGGTGTCCGGGGCGGAGGCGGCGAAGACCGCTTCGACGGCCCGGTGGGCGGCCTCCGCCGTCAGGTAGAGGTTGGTGCCGGTGTCCCCGTCCGCGACGGGGTAGACGTTGATCGCGTCGATCTCCTCGCGCTCCCGGCCGAGGGCGTCGAGGGCCCGCGCGCACCAGCTCCGGACCGCTTCGGCGTCGAGCTCGACGAGCTCCTCGTCGGGCTGAAGGGCTCGCGACAACGGGGGCCTCCTTCGGCGGTGGGATCACCGCAGGGTAGACCCGGGGTGTCCCGCGGGTGACCGGGGCCCGGGACGGGGCGGGCGCAGACCATGGTAGTTTCGTTGTACCGAAGCAGCCGTTGTATGCTGCTTCGGTTGCCCGGTCCACACCGGGCCGTTCCCCGGCAAGCCACTTCAGACTCCTGATTCCGGTGCGCCGGATTTCACTGTAAATCTGAAGTCTTTGGAGTGACCCGTGGCTGCCAACTGCGACGTCTGCGGCAAGGGGCCGGGCTTCGGCAACAACATTTCGCACTCGCACCGCCGTACGTCCCGTCGCTGGAACCCGAACATCCAGCGCGTGCGTGCCGTGGTCGGTCGGACGCCGAAGCGGCTCAACGTCTGCACCTCGTGCATCAAGGCCGGCAAGGTCTCGCGCTAACCGCGACGTTCTGTCGTAGCGCAGCCCCTGCGGTTGCCTTGAAAGGCCGGTCCACCTCGGTGGGCCGGCCTTTTGCCGTGCCCGGAAACGGGTCCGGAAGCAGGGCCGGGGGCGCGTGACGCCTCCCGGGCCCGCACCGGCTCAGCCCCCGAGCCGCCAGCCGTGGCCGACCGGGCCTATGCCGGAGCCCAGGGCGAATCCGGCGCCGATGGCCCCGGTCACGTACTCCTTGGCCCGCCGTACGGCCTCCGGCACCGCCGCCCCCCGGGCCAGCTCCGAGGCGACGGCGGAGGCGAGGGTGCAGCCCGTGCCGTGGGTGTGCCGGTTGTCGTGGCGCGGGGCACGGAGCCAGTGCTCCTCCTCGCCGTCGGTGAGCAGGTCCACGGCCTCCCGGCCCGTGGGCAGGTGCCCGCCCTTGATCAGGACCCAGGACGGCCCGTACGACAGGACGGCCTCGGCGGCGGTCCTCATGTCGCTCTCGTGCACGACGCGCACCCCCGTGAGCTGCGCCACCTCGTCCAGGTTGGGCGTGGCGACGGTCGCGCGGGGCAGCAGTGCCTTCCGTACGGCGTCGAGCGCGGACGCGGCGAGGAGCGGGTCCCCGTGCTTGGAGACCCCGACCGGGTCGACGACGACGGGGGCGTCGGTGCCCGCGAGGAGTTCCGCCACGGTCTCCACCAGCGGGGCGGTGGCCAGCATGCCGGTCTTGACGGCCTGGACGCCGATGTCGTCCACGACGGACCGGTACTGGGCGCGCACGGCCTCCGCGGGCAGTTCCCAGACGCCCTGGACGCCCAGGGAGTTCTGCGCGGTGACGGCGGTGAGGACGCTCATGCCGTGGACGCCGAGCGCCAGCATCGTCTTCAGGTCGGCCTGGATGCCGGCGCCGCCGCCGGAGTCGGAGCCGGCGACGGTGAGGACCAGGGGCGGCCTCACTCCGTCTCCCCGAAGTGGTCCCAGCCGCCGGCCGCCTGCCAGGGTGCTCCGTCCACGGTGACCTGGGGCAGCGCGGAGGGGTGGAGGACCTCCCCGATGACCTTCCAGCGGGCGGGGAGCTTCACGTCCGGCGGGAAGGTGGCGACGATGGCGTGGTCCTCTCCCCCGGTGAGCACCCACTGCATGGGGTCGACGCCGACGGCCTGGCCGATGTCGTGCATCTGGGTGGGGATGTCGATGAGGCCGGAGCGCAGGTCGATGCGGACCTTGCTGGCCTCCGCGATGTGGCCGAGGTCCGCGATGAGGCCGTCGCTGACGTCGCACATGGCGGTGGCGCCGAGCCCGGCGGCGGCCGGGCCCGCGTGGTACGGGGGTTCGGGCCTGCGGTGGGCCTCGACGAAGGCGCGGGGGGAGCGGAAGCCGCGGGAGAGGACCGCGTATCCGGCGGCGGACCAGCCGAGCCAGCCGGTGTAGGCGACGACGTCGCCGGGCTGGGCGCCGCCCCGGGTGACCGGGTCGTGGTTGCGCAGGTCGCCCAGGGCGGTGATGGAGACCATGATCGTGTCGCCCCGGACGACGTCGCCGCCGACCACGGCCGCGCCCGCGACCTGGCATTCGTCGCGCAGGCCGTCCATGAGTTCGGTGGGCCAGGTCACGGGGAGTTCGGCGGGGACGACGAGGCCGAGGAGGAGGGCGGTGGGGACCGCGCCCATGGCGGCGATGTCGGCGAGGTTCTGCGCGGCGGCCTTGCGGCCGACGTCGTACGCCGTCGACCAGTCGCGGCGGAAGTGACGTCCTTCGAGGAGGATGTCCGTGCTGGCCACCACGCGCCGGTCGGGGGCGGAGACGACCGCGGCGTCGTCGCCGGGCCCGATCCGTACCGCCGGGGTGGAGGTGAGCCGGGACGTGAGCTCTCTGATGAGCCCGAACTCGCCCAGCTCTCCGACTGTGCCCTTCACCGCGTCTCACCTCGTGTGTTCGTGCCGGCCGGCGGGCGGGGGCGCGTCTGGGCGCGCCGCGGGTCGCGGGCCGTCACCGTGCTGGGTACCGTCATGTAGACCGTCAACTTCTGTCCTGTGCGGGCCACGCCCCGGACGCCCCGGAACGCGCGGGTCTCCCCGCGGCCCGTGGTGACGCGGTACCGTGGCGTCCCTTTCTCCCACAAGATCCTCGTGGTCGCCCTGGAGGCTCCGTGGTACAGGCGTACATCCTCATTCAGACCGAGGTGGGCAAGGCGTCGAGCGTCGCCGCCGCCATCTCCGGGATTCCGGGAGTCATCCAGGCGGAAGACGTGACCGGCCCGTACGACGTCATCGTGCGCGCGCAGGCGGAGACGGTCGACGAACTGGGCCGCATGGTGGTCGCCAGGGTCCAGCAAGTGGACGGCATCACGCGCACCCTCACCTGCCCGGTCGTTCATCTGTAGCCCCCGTCTACGCTTGGCCGGTGACCTCTTCCCACCGGCGCTTCGGCCTGCCCGTCGCCGTCTCGGCCGCCGTGCTGCTGCTGGCGTCCGCCGGCTGTTCCCCGGCGGACGGTCCGTCGTCCGTCGCGGTCCCCAGCCCTCCGCCGGAGGAGGCCGCCCTCTGCCAGGCCCTGGCGAAGGAGCTGCCCGACACGGTGGCGGGGCTGGAACGGAGTGACCCGGAGCCCGGCTCCGAGTTGACCGCCGGGTGGGGTGACGGTGCGATCGTACTGCGCTGCGGAGTCCCCCGGCCCGAAAAGATGAGCGATCCGAAGGCGCAGGGCGTCTCCGCGAACGGCGTGCGCTGGATGCTGGAACGGCCGGAGGGCTCCGGGCCCCGGTTCACCTCGGTGTACCGGAGGACGTACGTCGAGGTGAGCCTCGACCGGCGCTACGAGCACGACGCGGGACCGCTCACCGCTCTCGCCGGGCCCGTGGCCGGGACGGTCCCGTGCGCGCTGGAACCCGAGTGCTCCTGACGCCGTGCACGCGCGCCCGGGAGCCGGCCGCGCGTGCACGGCCGGCTCCCGGGGGCGGACCGTCCGGGGCGTGTGCCGAAGGCGGCGTCGCCCCCCCGGAGGGCGGGCGGCGCCACGTCCCGGACGCGCCCTAGCGCAGGCCGGTGGAGCGGTTCAGCGCGGCCTGGACGAGCCGGTCGACCAGCTCGGGGTAGCTCACGCCGCTCTCCTGCCACATGCGCGGGTACATGGAGATGGGCGTGAAGCCCGGCATGGTGTTGATCTCGTTGATGACGAAGTCGCCGTCCTCGGTGAGGAAGAAGTCGGCGCGGACCAGGCCCTCGCAGGAGACGGCCTCGTAGGCGGCGACGGCGAGCCGCTGGATCTCGGCGGTGGCCTCGTCCCCGATGGGGGCGGGCACGATGCCGGAGGCCGAGTCGATGTACTTCGCCTCGAAGTCGTAGAAGTCGTGGTCGGTGACGGGCGGGATCTCGGCGGGCACGCTGGCGCGCGGTCCGTCCTCGAACTCCAGGACGCCGCACTCGATCTCGCGGCCCCGGACCAGCGCCTCCACGATGATCTTGGGGTCGTGGCGGCGGGCCTCCTCGACGGCCTCGTCCAGGCCGGAGAGGTCGTCGACCTTGGTGATGCCCACGGAGGAGCCGCCGCGGGCGGGCTTCACGAAGAGCGGCCAGCCGTGTTCGGCGGCGAACTCCACGATCTTCTTGCGGGCGGCGGCCGGGTTCTGCTCCCACTCACGCGGCCGGACGACCTCGTACGGGCCGACGGGGAGGCCGAAGGAGACGAAGACCCGCTTCATGTACTCCTTGTCCTGGCCGACGGCGGAGGCGAGGACGCCCGCGCCGACGTAGGGGACGCCGGAGAGTTCCAGCAGGCCCTGGAGGGTGCCGTCCTCGCCGTACGGGCCGTGGAGCACCGGGAAGACCACGTCGACCTCGCCGAGGACGCGCGGCACGGCGCCGGGCTCGGCGAGGACGACCTCGCGGTTGGCGGGGTCCACGGAGAGGACGACGCCGCCCCGCTCGCTCTCGGCCAGTTCGGCGACGTTCGGCAGGGCCCGGTCGGTGATGGCCATCCGCTCCGGGGCGTCGGCGGTGAGCGCCCAGCGCCCGTCCGTCGTGATGCCGATGGGCAGCACGTCGTACTTGTCCCGGTCGATGGCGCCCAGGACGGCGCCGGCCGTGACGACGGAGATGGCGTGCTCGGAGCTGCGTCCGCCGAAGACGACGGCCACGCGCGGCTTGCGGGGGCTCTGGGTGTTCTCGCTCATATCGCGACGAGAGTACCTTGCGGCACCCGAACTCCTGAGCGCCCCGCCGGGCGGACGGGCCGCCCGGCCCGTCCGGCTCAGCGGCGTTCGGGCTTCGCCGAGCGCGACATCAGCTCCTTGAGGGCGACGACCGGCGGCTTGCCCTCGTGGACGATCGAGACGACCGTCTCGGTGATGGGCATGTCGACGCCGTGGCGGCGGCCCAGATCGAGCACCGACTCGCAGGACTTGACGCCCTCGGCGGTCTGCCTGGTGGCCGCGATGGTCTCCTGGAGCGTCATCCCCCGGCCGAGGTTGGTGCCGAAGGTGTTGTTCCGGGAGAGCGGCGAGGAGCAGGTGGCGACGAGGTCGCCGAGGCCGGCGAGGCCGGAGAAGGTGAGCGGGTCGGCGCCCATGGCGAGGCCGAGACGGGTGGTCTCGGCGAGGCCGCGGGTGATGAGCGTGGCCTTGGAGTTGTCGCCGAGTCCCATGCCGTTGGCGATGCCCACGGCGAGGCCGATGACGTTCTTGACGGCGCCGCCCAGCTCGCAGCCGACCACGTCGGTGTTGGTGTACGGGCGGAAGTACGGGGTCAGGCAGGCGCTCTGGAGCCGCTGGGCGACCGTCTCGTCGACGCAGGCGGCGACGGCGGCGGCGGGCTGCCGGGCGGCGATCTCCTTGGCCAGGTTCGGGCCGGTCAGGACGGCGACGCGCTCGGCGGGCACGTCCGCGACCTCGGTGATGACCTCGCTCATCCGCTTGGCGGTGCCGAGTTCGACGCCCTTCATGAGGGAGACCAGGACCGTGTCGGGGGCGAGGAGCGGCGTCCAGGCGGCAAGGTTGCCCCGGAGGGTCTGCGAGGGGACGACCAGGACGGTGAAGTCGGCGCCGGCGGCGGCCTCGGCCGGGTCGGCGGTGGCCGTGATCCCCCGGGGGAGTTCGACCCCCGGCAGGTAGTCGGGGTTGGTCCGGGTGGCGTTGATCTCCTCCGCGAGTTCCGCGCGGCGGCCCCAGAGGCTCACCTCGCAGCCCGCGTCCGCGAGCACCATGGCGAAGGCGGTGCCCCACGACCCGTTGCCGAAGACGGCGGCCCTGGTCACTTGGCGCCTCCCTCGGCGGCCTTGCGGCGCTGCGCGAGGCGGGCCCTGCGGTGGTCGTAGGGTTCGGCGGGCGCCTTCTCGCCGCGGATCTCCTCCAGGAGGGCGGTGATGGCGGCCATGATGGTCTCGGTCGCCTCGCGGAGCACCTCGGGCGTGGGCTCCAGGCCGTGGAAGCGGGAGAGGTCGACCGGCGGACCGGCCTGCACGATCAGCGTCTTGCGGGGGAACAGCCGGAGCCTGTTCTCCTTCGCGTACGGCGGCATGGCGAGGTTGGCGCCCCACTGGGCCACCGGGATGACGGGGGCCCTGGTGAGCAGCGCGACGCGGGCGGCGCCGGTCTTGCCGGCCATGGGCCACATCGCGGGGTCGCGGGTCAGGGTGCCCTCGGGGTAGAAGGCGACGCACTCGCCGCTCTCGATGGCGGCGACGGCGGCGCGGAAGGCGTCCAGCGCGTCGGTCGTCTCGCGGTAGACGGGGATCTGGCCGGTGCCGCGCAGCATCATGCCGACGAAGGAGCCCTTGAAGAGGGCCGCCTTGGCGAGGAAGCGGGGAACGCGGCCGGTGTTGTACTGGTAGTGCGCGTAGGAGAGCGGGTCCAGGTAGGAGTTGTGGTTCACGGCGGTGATGAATCCGCCCTCGGCGGGAATGTGCTCGGTGCCGCGCCAGTCCCGCTTGAACAGAACCACCAGGGGGGGTTTGACGATGACCGCCGCGAGGCGGTACCAGAAGCCGATTCTGCGGCGGGGCACGCGGACACCTTTCTCCGGGACTGGCTGGCAGGGGGTCAGTGTCGCCCCATGCTCCTGGTCTGTCGAGGACACGGTACGCCCCGGCCTCTCCGGCGAGCCGCACGGGCGGGACAGAATGGTCCGCGATGAACACCGACGCCGATGACCGCTGGTCCCTCGTCGTGCCCCTGAAGCCCCTCGCCCTGGCGAAGAGCAGACTGGCCGCGGCGGCGGGCGCGCGGCTGCGCCCCCGGCTGGCGCTGGCGTTCGCCGAGGACACCGTGGGGGCGGTGCTGGAGTGCGCGCGGGTACGGGACGCGCTGGTCGTCACCGACGACCCGGCGGCGGGCGCGGCACTGGCGGCGCTGGGCGCGCGGATCGTGCCGGACGCCCCGGCGGCGGGGCTCAACGCGGCGCTCGCGCACGGGGCGCGGGCCGTGCGGGCGCGGCGGCCGCACGCGCGCGTGGCGGCGCTCAGCGCGGACCTCCCGGCGCTGCGCCCGGCGGAGCTGGCCCGGGTCCTGGACGCGGCCCGGTCATTTCCGAGGGCATTTCTCGCGGATGCCGCCGAAATGGGCACGACATTCCTCTCGGCGGCCCCGGGGGTGGAATTGGAACCGGCATTCGGGGGCGCGTCGAGGCTGCGGCATTTGTCGTCGGGGGCGGTGGAAATCGGGCTCGCGGGGGTGGATTCCGTACGCCGGGACGTGGACACCGGGGAGGACCTGGCGGCGGCCGCGGAGCTGGGGCTCGGGCGGCGGACGGCCGCCCGGTGGCTGACGGCGGCCGGATAGGCTGCGGTCCATGCAGGCGACCGCGTTCACGTACGACCCCGAGACCCGCAGCGGCAGTGTGCTGCTCGACGACGGCACCCCCGTGGAGTTCGGGGCGGCGGCCTTCGAGGCGGGCGGACTGCGGTTGCTGCGTCCGGGGCAGCGCGTACGGATCGAGACGGAACCGGGCGGCCCGGGGGCCGGTCCGCGCATCACGCTGGTGACGCTCCAGACGTTCTGATCCGGGAGGCGCCGGGTGCGGCGGGGCCCGGAGCGGAGGCTCCGGGAGGAACGCGCCGCGGGGCGAAGGCGGGGCGGTGGCGGGTGACGCGCCGCGGGCCGGGACCCGGGGCGGGTGACGCGCCGCGGGCCGGCCTCCCCGTGGGGAGTCCGGCCCGGCGGATCGTTCCCGCAGGTCCTACTTCTTGGCGGCGGTCTTCTTGGCGGTGGTCTTGCGCGCCGTCGTCTTCTTGGCGGGCGCCGTCGTCGCCGTGGTCTTCTTCGCGGCCGGGGCGGTCTTCTTGGCCGTGGTCTTCTTGGCCGTGGTCTTCTTGGCCGCGGCGGTGGTGGTCTTCTTGGCGGCCGGGCTCTTCTTCGCGGCGGCGGTGGTGGTCGCGGTCTTCTTCGCCGGAGTCGCCTTCTTGGCGGCGGCGGTGGTCGCGGTCTTCTTCGCGGGGGCCGTCTTCTTGGCGGCGGTGGTCGCGGTCTTCTTCGCCGGGGTCGCCTTCTTCGCGGCGGCCTTCTTGGCGGTGGTGGCCTTCTTCGCGGCGGCCTTCTTCACGGTCGCGGAGGCGCCGCCGGTGAGGCTGCCCTTGGGAGCCTTCTTGACGGAGACCTCGCCGCCCTTGGGGAGCTTCTTCGAGCCGCTGACCAGGTCCTTGAAGCCCTGCCCGGCGCGGAAGCGGGGGACGGAGGTCTTCTTCACGCGGACCCGCTCGCCCGTCTGCGGGTTGCGGGCGTAACGGGCCGGCCGGTCGACCTTCTCGAACGAGCCGAAACCCGTGACGGAGACCCGGTCGCCGGCGACCACGGCACGCACGATGGCGTCGAGCACGTGGTCGACGGCTTCGGCGGCCTGCTGGCGACCGCCCATCTTGTCGGCAATCGCTTCTACGAGCTGCGCCTTGTTCACGTCTTCCCCTTCGGAGACATTGCCAGAACGAAAGTGTTCAAGCTTTTTCGCACGTTAGGCATGTATATACCGCAAATCAAACACGAAACGGTCTAATCACCCTAGTGCCGCAACGCGGAAGAGCCGTTGCGGAGTTCCTGGTGTCAGTCGTCCTCTGGGAATCGGCCCTCGTCGAGGTCCTTCATCAACCGGTCCAGACGCTTCGCCGCGTCCTTGAGATCGTGCTTCGCCGCGGCCGTCACGACCAGCAGCTTCCGGGACAGCGCCATCCTTACGCCCTCCGGGACTTGCAGTGAGCGCACGGTCGCGTGCGCTTCCTTCAATCGGGCGGCGACTGCCTCGTAGAGCTCGAGTTGGCTGTCGCGTTCCATGCGCCGATTGTGCCATCTGGGGCGAGTTGTCGCCCGACAGGGTCTCAACAAGCGGCTGCGCCCCCCACCGGGAGGTGGGGGGCGCAGTCGTGGAAAAGCGCTGCTCAGGCCGTAATGGTACGGGGCTTGAAGGCCGGCCTCGCCGCCTCGTAGGCCGCGATGTCCGCTTCGTTCTGAAGGGTGAGGCTGATGTCGTCGAGCCCGTTCAGCAGACGCCAGCGGGCGTTCTCGTCGAGCTCGAAGTCGGCGTCGATCCCGGCGGCCAGGACCTTGCGGCGCTCCAGGTCGACGGTGACCTCGGCGGTCGGGTCGGCCTCGGTCAGCTCCCAGAGGGCGTCCACCGTCTCCTGCGGGAGGACGACCGTCAGCAGGCCGTTCTTCAGCGAGTTGCCGCGGAAGATGTCGGCGAAGCGGGAGGAGATCACGGCCTGGAAGCCGTAGTTCTGGAGCGCCCAGACGGCGTGCTCGCGGGAGGAGCCGGTGCCGAAGTCGGAGCCCGCGACCAGGACCGTGGCGCCCTGCCGCTCGGGACGGTTGAGGACGAAGCCGGGGTCCTTGCGCCACGCCTCGAAGAGACCGTCCTCGAAGCCGTCGCGGGTGACCTTCTTCAGCCAGTGGGCCGGGATGATCTGGTCGGTGTCGACGTTGCTGCGGCGCAGCGGGACGGCGCGGCCGGTGTGGGTGGTGAAAGCGTCCATGGTTCCTAGACCCCCGCGGGAGTGACGACGTCGGACAGGTCGGCCGGGGAGGCCAGATGGCCCAGTACGGCGGTGGCGGCGGCGACCTGGGGCGAGACCAGGTGGGTCCGGCCCCCCTTGCCCTGCCGGCCCTCGAAGTTGCGGTTGGAGGTGGACGCGGAGCGCTCGCCGGGAGCCAGTTGGTCGGGGTTCATGCCCAGGCACATCGAGCAGCCCGCGTGCCGCCATTCGGCGCCGGCCTCCTTGAAGACCTTGTCCAGGCCCTCCTCGACGGCCTGGAGGGCGACCCGGACCGAGCCGGGGACGACCAGCATGCGGACGCCGTCGGCGACCTTGCGGCCCCGGAGCAGGCCGGCGGCGTTGCGCAGGTCCTCGATGCGGCCGTTGGTGCAGGAGCCCACGAAGACGGTGTCGACCTCGATGTCGCGCAGCGGCTGCCCCGCGGTCAACCCCATGTACTCCAGGGCCTTTTCCGCGGCGTGGCGCTCCGAGGCGTCCTCGAACGAGGCCGGGTCGGGGACGTTCGCCGAAAGCGGCGCGCCCTGGCCGGGGTTGGTGCCCCAGGTGACGAACGGGGCCAGCGAGGCGGCGTCGACGACGACCTCGGCGTCGAAGACCGCGTCCTCGTCGGACCTCAGGGTCTTCCAGTACGCGACGGCGGCGTCCCAGTCCTCGCCCTCGGGGGCGTGGGCGCGGCCCTTCAGGTAGGCGAAGGTGGTCTCGTCGGGGGCGATCATGCCCGCGCGGGCGCCGGCCTCGATGGACATGTTGCAGATGGTCATCCGGGCCTCCATCGAGAGCTTCTCGATGGCGGAGCCCCGGTACTCCAGGATGTAGCCCTGGCCGCCGCCGGTGCCGATCTTCGTGATGATCGCCAGGATCAGGTCCTTGGCGGTGACGTCCTCGGGCAGTTCGCCGTCCACGGTGATGGCCATGGTCTTCGGACGGGCGAGCGGGAGCGTCTGGGTGGCGAGGACGTGCTCGACCTGGCTGGTGCCGATGCCGAACGCCAGCGCGCCGAAGGCGCCGTGCGTGGAGGTGTGCGAGTCGCCGCAGACCACGGTGGTGCCGGGCTGGGTCAGGCCCAGCTGCGGTCCCACGACGTGGACGACGCCCTGCTCGACGTCGCCCAGCGGGTGCAGCCGGACGCCGAACTCGGCGCAGTTCTTGCGCAGGGTCTCCAGCTGGACGCGGGAGACGGGGTCCGCGATCGGCTTGTCGATGTCGAGGGTGGGGGTGTTGTGGTCCTCGGTGGCGATGGTGAGGTCGAGGCGCCGCACCTGCCGGCCGTTCTGGCGCAGCCCGTCGAACGCCTGGGGGCTGGTCACCTCGTGCAGCAGGTGCAGATCGATGAAGAGGAGGTCGGGCTCGCCCTCGGCGCGCCGGACGACGTGGTCGTCCCAGACCTTCTCCGCGAGTGTCCTACCCATCGCTTTCCCTCCGGCCGACGTCTGCGCCGGCACAACTAGAAACCCGTTTCGCGGGCCGTTGTGCGGCCGCCCCACCAGAGTGACAAGTTCCCGGGGAAATTGAACTTGCGTTTCACAGAGTGAGACGCGAATATCGTTGCATGGACAACTCTAGCGGCGTAGGCGTTCTCGACAAGGCAGCCCTTGTCCTGGGCGCCCTGGAGTCCGGTCCGGCCACCCTCGCAGGACTGGTCGCGGCGACGGGACTCGCACGACCCACGGCACACCGTCTCGCCGTGGCACTGGAACACCACCGGATGGTGGCGCGCGACATGCAGGGCCGGTTCATCCTCGGACCGCGCCTCGCGGAGCTCGCCGCCGCGGCCGGCGAGGACCGGCTGCTCGCGACCGCGGGCCCGGTGCTCACGCATCTGCGCGACGTCACCGGCGAGAGCGCCCAGCTCTACCGCCGCCAGGGCGACATGCGCATCTGCGTGGCGGCGGCCGAGCGGCTCTCGGGCCTCCGGGACACCGTTCCGGTCGGTTCGACGCTGACGATGAAGGCCGGCTCGTCGGCGCAGATCCTGATGGCCTGGGAGGAGCCCGAGCGGCTGCACCGCGGCCTCCAGGGCGCCCGTTTCACCGCGACGGCCCTGTCGGGCGTGCGGCGCAGGGGCTGGGCCCAGTCGATCGGCGAGCGGGAGCCGGGCGTCGCGTCCGTCTCCGCGCCCGTGCGCGGTCCCTCGAACCGCGTGGTGGCCGCCGTGTCGGTCTCCGGCCCCATCGAGCGCCTGACGCGCCACCCGGGCCGCATGCACGCCCAGGCGGTCATCGACGCCGCCGCCCGCCTCTCCGAGGCGCTGCGCCGCAACGGCTGACCCCCGCCCCTCCCCCGTCCCTCCCGGCCCACCGCTCCAACGCCGCAGCGGTGGGCCGGAATTGCGCGCGGAGCCGTACGGGCACCGAACGACGAAGAAGCCCTCCCCCGAAGGGAAGGGCTTCCTCCTGCGTACCCCCGACCGGATTCGAACCGGCGCTACCGCCTTGAGAGGGCGGCGTGCTAGGCCGCTACACAACGGGGGCAAGATCTGGAGTCACGCGACGGAGTCGCGCGGTATCACTGCGCTGGCCTACCTGGACTCGAACCAAGACTAACTGAACCAGAATCAGTCGTGCTGCCAATTACACCATAGGCCACTGGTGGTTTAGAACCAGTTGGTACCCCCGACCGGATTCGAACCGGCGCTACCGCCTTGAGAGGGCGGCGTGCTAGGCCGCTACACAACGGGGGCCCTAGCGATCCCACCCGGCCGGAGCCGGGTGATGTCACCGCGGACGCACCGGGAGCTACCCAGGTGTTCCACAGGATGGATCTGTACCCCCGACCGGATTCGAACCGGCGCTACCGCCTTGAGAGGGCGGCGTGCTAGGCCGCTACACAACGGGGGCTTTGTGGATGAGATCCACGATGCAGATGAGCTCTGCGAGCTGGCCTACCTGGACTCGAACCAAGACTAACTGAACCAGAATCAGTCGTGCTGCCAATTACACCATAGGCCACCGGAACAACTTCCCCAGCTGGGGATCTTGCTCGGCTTGCGCTTTCCGGGTTCTCGCCTTTCGGCTTGCTCCCCTCGGCGCAGGAAGAACATTACCCGAAGGTGGACCGCGCTCCAAAACGGGTATCCGGGCGGAGCAGGTCCGGGAGCTGGTGGAGGTCCGTGATCCGGTGCAGCTCGGGCCGGCCGCCGAGACCCGCGCGGTCCAGCCAGACGCCCCGCAGCCCCGCCTCCACCGCGCCCCGGGCGTCGATGTCCGGCTGGTCGCCGACGTACGCCACCTGGTGCGGGGGCAGGCCCAGGGCGGCACAGGCCGCGTGGAACGCCTCCGGGGCCGGCTTCGCCACGCCCAGCTCGGCGGCGCACAGGACGGCCTCGAAGCGGTCCCGGACGCCCAGGACGCGGAGCTTGCGCTCCTGGTTGTGGACGCTGGAGTTCGACAGGACAGCGTGACGGTAGTCACGGGCGAGGAGGTCGAGCACGGGCACGGTGTCGGGGAAGAGCGCCCAGGCCGCCTCGTAGTGGACGACGTACCGGTCGAACCAGGCGTCGGCCTCGGCGGCGGTGAGTTCCGGCCTGCCGAGGAAGTCCCGGACCCGGTCGCGCCGCTGGTCCAGGAAGTCGCCGCCCTCCCGCTCGAAGCGGCGCCAGTGGAGGGCGGTGAGCTCCCGCCACCGGTCGAGGGCCGCCTCCACCGTGCCGAAGCCCTCCAGGAGCCCCTCGGCCGCGAGGTGGCCGCGCATCCCGGCCGTGTCGGCGGTGGCGTAGTCGAAGATCGTGTCGTCGATGTCCCAGAGGACCGCCCGGATGGTCATGGGGCCACGGTACCGACGGCGGGGACGCGCCGGAGGGCGGCGACCCGTTCCGGTCGCCGCCCTCCGTCCCGTACGCCGGGGTGACGCCTACGCGGCGAGCTTCGCCAGCGCCGCGTCGACGCGGGCCAGCGTCTTCTCCCTGCCGAGGATCTGCAGGGACTCGAAGAGCGGGAGGCCGACCGTGCGGCCGGTGACCGCGACGCGGACCGGGGCCTGGGCCTTGCCGAGCTTGAGGCCGTGGGCCTCGCCGGCGGCCAGGACGGCGCCCTTGAGGGACTCGGGGTCGCTCCAGTCGGCGTCCACGAGCTTCTCCCGGGCGGTGGTGAGGAGCGCGGCGGGCTCGCCCTTCATCGCCTTGTCCCACGACGCCTGGTCGAAGACCGGCTCGTCCAGGAAGAGGAAGTCGACGTTGGCCGTGATGTCCGAGAGGACGGTCAGCCGGGTCTGGGCGTACGGCGCGATGGCCTCCCAGGCGGCCCGGTCGAAGTCCTCGGGCGCCCAGGGGGCGTGCGGGGCGCGCAGCCAGGGCTCGCACGCCTCGGCGAACGCCTTCACGTCCAGCATGCGGATGTGGTCGGCGTTGATCGACTCGGCCTTCTTGAGGTCGAAGCGGGCCGGGTTGGCGTTGACGTCGGCGATGTCGAACTTCGCCACCATCTCGGGAACGGTGAAGATGTCCTGGTCGGCCGAGAAGGACCAGCCGAGCAGGGAGAGGTAGTTCAGCAGGCCCTCGGGGAGGAAGCCGCGCTCCCGGTAGAGGTTGAGGGACGCCTGCGGGTCGCGCTTGGAGAGCTTCTTGTTGCCCTCGCCCATCACGTAGGGCAGGTGGCCGAAGGCGGGGATCTCCTTGGCGACGCCCAGCTCGATCAGCGCCTTGTAGAGCGCGATCTGGCGCGGGGTGGAGGAGAGCAGGTCCTCGCCGCGCAGGACGTGGGTGATCTCCATCAGGGCGTCGTCGACCGGGTTGACCAGGGTGTAGAGCGGGGCGCCGTTGGCCCGGAGGATGCCGTAGTCCGGCACGTTCTCCGGGGTGAAGGTGAGCTCGCCGCGGACCAGGTCGGTGAAGGTGATCGGCTCGTCGGGCATCCGGAAGCGCACGATCGGCGTGCGGCCCTCGGCCTCGTACGCGGCCTTCCGCTCCTCGGTGAGGTCGCGGCAGTGGCCGTCGTAGCCGGAGGGGCGGCCGGCGGCACGGGCGGCCTCGCGGCGCTCGTCGAGCTCCTCGGTGGTGCAGTAGCAGGGGTACGCGTAGCCGCCGGCGACCAGCCGGTCGGCGACGTCCTTGTAGATGTCCATCCGCTGCGACTGGCGGTACGGCGCGTGCGGGCCGCCGACCTCCGGGCCCTCGTCCCAGTCGAGGCCGAGCCAGCGCAGCGAGTCGAGCAGCTGGTGGTACGACTCCTCGGAGTCGCGCGCCGCGTCGGTGTCCTCGATGCGGAAGACCATGGTGCCCTGGTTGTGCCGGGCGAAGGCCCAGTTGAAGAGGGCGGTGCGGACCAGGCCCACGTGGGGGTTGCCGGTCGGCGAGGGACAGAAACGGACGCGGAGGGGAGCGTTAGCCACGCTTGATCACCTTATTGGTGAGAGTGCCGATGCCTTCGATGGTGACGGCGACCTCGTCGCCGACGTTGAGCGGTCCGACCCCGGCGGGGGTACCGGTGAGGATGACGTCGCCGGGGAGCAGCGTCATGGCCTCGGTGATGTGGACGACCAGGTCCTCGACGGAGCGGACCATGTCGCTCGTACGGCCGAGCTGGCGCTGTTCGCCGTTGACCGTGGCCCGCACGACCAGGTCGCCCGGGTCGAGGTCGGTCTCCACCCAGGGTCCCAGGGGGCAGGAGGTGTCGAAGCCCTTGGCGCGGGCCCACTGCTTCTCGCGCCGCTGCGCGTCGCGGGCGGTGACGTCGTTGGCGCAGGTGTAGCCGAAGATCACGTCCTTGACGCGCTCCCGGGGGACCTCGCGGCACATGCGGCCGATCACCACGGCCAGTTCGGCCTCGTGGTGCAGCTCGCTGGAGAAGGAGGGGTACTCGATGGCGTCGCCGGAGCCGATCACCGAGGTGGTGGGCTTGAAGAAGGCGACGGGCACCTCGGGGACCTCGTTGCCGAGTTCGGCGGCGTGCTCGGCGTAGTTGCGGCCGATGGCCACGACCTTGTTGGGGAGCACCGGCGGCAGGAGCCGCACCTTGCTCAGCGGGACCTTGGTGCCGCTGAGCTCGAAGTCGGTGTACGGGATGCCCTTGATGATGTCGAGGACGAGGCCGCCGGACTCGACGGTTCCCTCGCCCTCGACCGCGCCGAAGGCCACGTTGCCGTCGATGGAGAATCTGGCGATGCGCACGAGTGCTGTCGCCCCTCACTTGGTACTGGCTGGAGTCTGACGCTCCAGGCTAACGCGGCGGGGGGCCGCCGGAAGGCCCCGCGGGGGCGTACGGGCCGGTGGGGGCGGGTCGCGGTGCGCCTAGCGGGAGGCCGGGGCGTACGGGGCGGGCTCGTGCGGGGCCGGGGCCTTCATGAGGACGGTGCGGCGCGGGTTGGCGGTCCGGCCGGGCAGTTCCGCCGTGTACTCCGGCCGGGCGCCCCGGCCGAGCTGCGCGGCGTCCGTGAGGTGGACGAGGGTGGAGCGGCGGGGGTTGGCCGTGGTGGGGGGCGTCGTCTTCTTCATCGCGATGACTCGGACCTTGTTCCGGGACGGGCGCCCGGGCGGGCGCGTGGGGCGTAAAACGTCAGGCTAAACACGCGTTTCCCTCGAGATGCATGCCCAAGTCATCGATTTCCTTGTGAGTTTGCTCACTTATGAGGGGAGTTTCCGGGCATTACGGACGGCTTCCGATCGACCCCGAAAGGTACATTCCGCCACTGAACGATCTATTCCGCTCCCGATCATGCCGACTGGGACACACGGGGGCGCCAGGCCGTTCGGACGGAAAAGTCCGAATCATCCGTGATCGTTTTCTACAAGGGGTGACCCTTTGCGCACGCGTTGTCATACCCCTCCCGGCGCGACACGCGGCCCTTGTTGGAGATCCTCCACTGTGCTGGAATTCCACGCACCGCCGCGGGTTTCAAGCCGGCGCGCAGGGGGCGCAACGCAGCGCCGGCCGCGTGGCGGGAAGAAGGGGGAACTGCGCCGGTCACCGACGACCACCTGGGGTGCTCCACGCCCCCCGACGACGCCGACACCGTCCTCTCCGTTCATCCGGAAGGGCGCCTGGTCCAGAGGTTGCGACGCTAGTGCAGGGACGTTTCAAGAGGGATGGCTCGGGGTCTCCCCAGGCCCGCCAGGGCCGAGCGGATGCTCCGGCGGAGCAGGAACCGCACGCCGGGACCGACCGCGGTCCCTCGGCCCCGCACACCCCGAACCAGGGTCAGGGACCGTCCGGCGAAGGCGGTGACGGCGGCCGTCGCGCGGGCGCCGCGACCGCTTCCGCCGACCCGTCCGCCACTCCCCCCGGCCCCCGGGCCGGGAGCCCCGACAACGGGGTCGGCCCCCGAATAGCCCTCCGCAACTGGCGCATCTCCACGCGTCTGGTCGCGCTCCTCACCCTGCCCGTGGTCGCGGCGACCACCCTGGGCGGCATCCGCATCAACGAGTCGCTCCAGGACATGGAGCAGCTCGACCACATGCAGCTGCTCACCAAGCTGACCCGTGAGGCGACGGACCTCGCGCAGGCCCTCCAGACCGAGCGCGACCTGTCCGCCGGCCCGCTGGCCAACGGCCGTCCCAGCAGCGACTACCAGGTCTCCAACCCGCGCCGGAAGACCGACCTCGAGTACAAGGCGTTCCTCACCGCCACCGAGGAGATCCCGGCCGCCGACGGCGACGAGGCGCTGCGCAGCATCCGGCAGAACGTCAGCCAGATCGCCTCGCAGGTCACCGAACTCCACTCCATCCGGAGCAGCGCGTACGAGAAGGGCGTCTCCCACTCGGTGACGGTCGAGGCGTACAGCCGCCTCATCCGCTCGCTCCTGAGCCTGTCCCAGGACATGGCGCAGGCGACCAGCAACCCCGAGATGATCAAGCGGACCCGCGCGCTCGCCGCGTTCTCGTCCGCCAAGGAGTACGCCTCCATCCAGCAGGCGATCATCGCGGCGGCGCTGCCCCCGAGCGACAAGACCGCCGGACGGATCGTCCAGGGCGACCGCCTCTACGGCGAGGCCGCGCTCAACAGTGAGGGCGTCGAGCTCAAGACCTTCCAGGCGATCTACGAGTCGACCGGCGGCGACGCCGACGAGCTGACCGCGCCCCTGAACCGGGGCAACCCGTCGATCATCGCCGCCGACAAGTACGCCGAGCGCGTGCTGAACACCGACACCGCGATGCCGGAGGGCGTCAAGCGCGGCCACCTGAACTTCACAGACGAGTACGGCACCAAGATCACCGCGATGAACCGCATCGAGAGCGGTCTCCTCGGCGACATGGAGGGCATGGCCCGCGAGCTGCGCCAGGAGTCGCAGCGCGAGGCCATCATCAACGGTGCGCTGATCCTGCTCGTCCTCGGCGTCTCCCTCATCGGCGCCTTCGTCGTGGCCCGGTCCATGATCCGCTCGCTGCGCCGGCTCCAGGACACCGCGACCAAGGTCGCCCAGGAACGCCTGCCCGAGCTCGTCAAGCAGCTCTCCGAGTCCGACCCGCAGGACGTCGACACCTCCGTGGAGTCCGTCGGCGTGCACTCCCGGGACGA
Organism: Streptomyces sp. NPDC001744; assembly: GCF_042892575.1. Classification (NCBI taxonomy): domain Bacteria; kingdom Bacillati; phylum Actinomycetota; class Actinomycetes; order Kitasatosporales; family Streptomycetaceae; genus Streptomyces; species Streptomyces sp. NPDC001744. The sequence goes on along the minus strand of NZ_JBIAUG010000002.1, from coordinate 324,247 downwards.
GATCGGCAAGGTGGCCGCGGCCTTCGACGACGTGCACCGCGAGGCCGTCCGCCTCGCCGCCGAGCAGGCCCTCCTCCGGGGCAACGTCAACGCGATGTTCACCAACCTCTCGCGCCGTTCCCAGGGCCTCATCCAGCGCCAGCTCTCGCTCATCTCCGAGCTGGAGTCCCGCGAGGCCGACCCGGACCAGCTCTCCTCGCTCTTCAAGCTCGACCACCTCGCCACCCGCATGCGCCGGAACGGCGAGAACCTCCTCGTCCTCGCCGGCGAGGAGCCGGGCCGCCGCTGGACCCGTCCGGTCCCGCTGGTCGACGTGCTCCGTGCCGCCGCCTCCGAGGTGGAGCAGTACGAGCGCATCGAACTGGCCGCGGTCCCGGCCACCGAGGTCGCCGGCCGGGTCGTCAACGACCTCGTGCACCTCCTCGCCGAGCTGCTGGAGAACGCCACCTCGTTCTCCTCCCCGCAGACGAAGGTCCGGGTCACCGGCCACGCGCTGCCCGACGGGCGCGTGCTCGTCGAGATCCACGACACCGGCATCGGCCTCTCCCCCGAGGACCTGGCGGCGATCAACGAGCGGCTCGCCTCGCCGCCCACCGTGGACGTCTCGGTCTCCCGCCGCATGGGTCTGTTCGTGGTCGGCCGCCTGTCCCTGCGGCACGGCATCCGCATCCAGCTGCGTCCCTCCGACTCCGGCGGCACCACCGCGCTCGTCATGCTCCCCGTCGACGTCGCCCAGGGCGGCAAGAAGCCCATGCCCAAGCCGGGCGCGGGCGGTCAGGGCGCGATGCCTCCGGGTGCCTCCGCCCCGGGCGGGCGGCTGCCCGGCGGACGTCCGGGTCCGGGCGGCGCGCCGTCCCCGGCGGCCGGACGGCTCGGCGCCGGCGCCGTGCGCGGTCAGGTCGGTACGGGCGGCCCCCGGGCCGCACTGCCCGCCCGCGACGGCGCGCCGCTCGCCGGCGGTCCGCAGGACCCGCAGCGGTCCCGCGCCCCGCAGCCGCAGAACGCGCGGCCGGAACAGGCCGGTCCGTTGTCGCAGGCCCCCCAGTCTCCCGACGCCCTGCGTCCGGGCCCCGGCGGAGGCGGCTTCATCGGCGGCGCCGCGAGCGCCATCCCGTCCCGCACGGACGTGTGGGGCAACCGGAGCACCCCGCAGGCCGGTCCCGGCCCGCAGCAGCCGCAGGCCCCGCAGGACGGCCGGCAGGGCGGGTACGACTTCCCGCGCGCCGAGCTGCCCGGCGGCACCCCTCAGCCGCAACGCCCGCAGGCCACGAGCTGGGGCAACGAGCAGCAGGCCCAGCAGCAGGCGCGGTACCCGCAGCAGGAGACGCTTCCACCGGACGCCCCGCGCGGCCACGAGGACCCGGAGACCACGGGCCGGTTCGCGGTTCCGCAGGGTCCCGGCTCCACGGGGCAGTTCGCCCGCCCCGACTTCGGCGCGCAGCAGCAGCCCCAGGCCCCGCAGCAGCCGCAGGGGTACCAGGACGGCGCGCAGGACCCGGCGTCGACGGCGCAGTTCCCGCGCCCGGACTTCGGCGCTCCGCAGGGCCCCGGCTCCACGGGACAGTTCGCCCGCCCCGACTTCGGCGCGCAGCAGCAGCCCCAGGCCCCGCAGCAGCCGCAGGCCCCGCAGGGGTACCAGGACGGCGCGCAGCAGTTCGGCCGGCAGCCCTTCGTGCCGCAGCAGGCCCAGCAGCCCCAGCAGCAGGCTCCGGCGCCGCTCCGGCGGCCCGGCGACGACTTCGGCGCCCCGCGCCCGGCCGAGCCGGTCCGCGGGCAGGAACCGCAGCAGCCGCAGCTCCAGCAGCCGCGCCGTCCGGAGGCGCTGCCGCCGGCGGGCGGCGCGGGCGACGGCCGGACGCCGCTGTACGACACGCTGGAGACCAACTGGTTCCACCAGGAGCAGGCCCGGCAGCAGGCGTCGGCGGCAGGCCAGGTGCCCGACCCGACGCAGACGGCGCAGATCCCGGTCGTGCCGCAGCCGTCCGCCCCGGCCCCCCGGCCGGCCGGTGACCAGCAGACCGCCGACGGCGGTCGCCAGACCGGCGGGGCCGCGTGGCGGTCCTCGCCCAACGACGAGCTGGTGCGTCAGGCCGAGCGGGTGCGCAAGCCCGCGGCCGGCGGCGTCACCACCTCCGGCCTCCCCCGGCGCGTGCCGAAGGCCAACCTCGTACCCGGGACCGCACAGGAGCAGGCCCACACGGCCGGCCCCCAGGTCTCGCGTGCACCCGACGACGTCCGCGGCCGGCTGACCAATCTGCGCCGCGGCATCCAGCAGGGCCGACAGGCGGGCAACTCGACCACGGGTAGCTTCCATCTCGGTCCGAACCATCAGCAGGAGCGTTAGTTGAACGCGATGAGCCAGGCGGCGCAGAATCTGAACTGGTTGATCACCAACTTCGTGGACAACACCCCCGGGGTGTCCCACACGGTGGTGGTCTCCGCCGACGGACTCCTGCTGGCCATGTCGGAAGGATTCCCCCGCGACCGCGCCGACCAGCTGGCGGCGGTCGCGTCCGGACTGACCTCGCTGACCGCGGGCGCGTCCCGGATCTTCGAGGGGGGCCCCGTCGCGCAGACCGTGGTGGAGATGGAGCGCGGCTTCCTCTTCCTCATGTCCGTCTCGGACGGCTCCTCGCTGGCCGTGCTCGCCCACCCCGAGTGCGACATCGGCCTCGTGGGCTACGAGATGGCGCTGCTGGTCGACCGGGCCGGCAGCGTGCTCACCCCGGACCTCCGCGCGGAGCTCCAGGGCAGTCTGCTCCACTAGCGGTGTCCGTACCCGGACACCCCTGACCCCGCCCGAATGACCGACAGGGCGGTACGCCCCTCCGTACCGCCCTGGGCACCGTTCACCGTCCGGCCGCCCCATCCGGCCCCCCACCGGCCCCATCAGACGGCAGAAGCCTTGCTGTCACGCCCGGAGGATTCATGACCCCGCCCCCCGCCTCTCACGATCCGTACGGCTCCTCAGTCGACGAGTACGGACACGAGGGCGACCAGCCGCTGGTGCGTCCGTACGCGATGACCGGCGGCCGGACCCGGCCGCGTTACCAGCTCGCCATCGAGGCACTGGTCAGCACCACGGCCGACCCGGCGCACCTCGCCACGCTGCTCCCCGAGCACCAGCGGATCTGCCACCTGTGCCGCGAGGTCAAGTCGGTGGCCGAGGTGTCGGCCCTCCTGTCGATGCCGCTCGGCGTCGCCCGGATCCTCGTCGCCGACCTGGCGGAGGCCGGCATGGTGGCGATCCACCAGCCGGGCAACGGAGAGACCGGCGGCACGCCGGACGTGACTCTGCTCGAAAGGGTGCTCAGTGGACTTCGCAAGCTCTAGCGGCGGTGCGGCCCGGTCGACCACCAGCGCGAAGATCGTGGTGGCGGGTGGCTTCGGCGTGGGCAAGACCACGTTCGTCGGCGCCGTCTCGGAGATCAACCCGCTGCGTACCGAAGCCGTGATGACCTCCGCCTCGGCGGGGATCGACGACCTCACCCACACCGGTGGCAAGACGACGACGACCGTCGCCATGGACTTCGGCCGCATCACCCTCGACCAGGACCTGATCCTGTACCTCTTCGGCACGCCCGGACAGGACCGGTTCTGGTTCATGTGGGACGACCTGGTACGCGGCGCCATCGGCGCCGTCGTCCTCGTGGACACCCGCCGCCTCGCCGACTGCTTCCCCGCCGTCGACTACTTCGAGAACAGCGGTCTGCCCTTCGTCATCGCCCTCAACGGCTTCGACGGCAACCAGCCCTACCAGCCGGAGGAGGTCCGCGAGGCCCTCCAGATCGGCCCCGACACCCCCATCATCACCACCGACGCCCGCCACCGCGCCGACGCCAAGGGCGCGCTCATCACCCTCGTCGAGCACGCCCTCATGGCACGGCTCAAGTAGGGGAACGGGCCGGGCGGTTGTCCCGTGCCCCGCCGGGGGCGGTCTGTGTCGTTCGACACGGCCGTCCTCATGTTCATAACATTTCGACAGAGAATTGGAGCGCCTCGGACACCCGACGCATCCGGTCGGTGCCGCTGTGCTCACCTGAGCCCCGTCATTTGACGGGGCTCGCTCTTTATGCCCGTTTTATTCTCCGTCCGGGCCAATGGGGGCGGCCGTCTCCCGGTGTTTGGAAGGGACCCCCTTCACGTGCTGCAATTCATGAACTCCCGAGTAGTACGGCCCTGAACGAAACACCGGCACAACGTAGGTGCCGACGCCGAGAGGTTGTTGGTCGAGTGAGGCGAAGCAAGGAAAGCTCCGCGGAGCAGGAGACGCGGGGCAACTTCACGCCGCCGTCACGCACAGCGGTGCCGTCCGCGGACGTGCCCGTGACGCCACCGTCCGTGGAGGCGGCCGAGGGAAGTTCCAGCAAGCTGTCGCCCCGCAACTGGCGGGTTCCCACCCGTCTGAACGCGATCCTCCTCATACCCGTGCTCGTCGGCCTCGTCATGGGCGGTTTCCAGGTCAAGGGGTCGATCGACACCTGGCAGGAGGCCCAGGACGCCGAGAAGACGGCGCTCATCGTGCGCGCCGCCTCGGAGTACAGCACCGCCCTGCTCGACGAGCGGGACCTCACCGCCGCCCCGCTGCTGGCCGCGAGGACCCCGGAGGACCGCAGGAGCAGCGAGGTCCAGCAGGCGTACGCCAGGACCGACGCGGCCCGCGCCCGGTTCGCCGAGGCCGCCGGGAACCTGCCCTCGGGCCAGGGCCTGGAGCGCCGGCTGCGTCTGTTCAAGGACGAGGAGCCGAAGCTCGACGCGCTGCGCAAGGACGCGTACGCCCGCTCCTACGACCCGGTGAACACCCAGCTCGCGTACACCGGCGTCCAGCACTACCTCACCGAGTTCTCCAACGAGCTCGGCCTGGGCACCGGCAACGTCACCAGCTACGGCCGCAGCGTCTACGCGATCCAGCTCGCCAAGGGCGCCGAGTCCCTCCAGCGGTCCATCGGCACCCAGCTCCTCGTCCGGCCCAGCCAGAACGAGGCGGTCTTCGCCCAGCAGTCCGTGGCGTTCAACTCGTACAACTACCTGGAGCAGATCGCCCTCGGCGAGTTCAGCTCCGGCGGCATGCCCGAGGACGTCGAACTCCTCAAGAAGGTCATGGCCGCCAAGGCCGCCGAGGGCGCCAGGCAGACGCCGAGCGGCGACGCCGTGCCGCCCAAGGGCAAGGACGGCACCCTCTACTCCGGCATGGCCTCCGCGATCGGCACCGCCAAGGGCCCGGACGGCATCGCCGCCCTGAAGGCCAGGGGCATCACGCAGGAGACGTGGATGGCGGTCGCCACCGCCAAGTTCACGGGCTACAGCGAGGTCGAGAAGTCCCTCGTCGACAAGGCCGTGGCCGAGGCCGCCCAGATCTCCGACGACGCCAAGACGGACGCCTGGCTGGACGGCGCCGTCGTGGTCGTCGCCCTGCTCGCCGCGTTCGTCCTGGCGGGGATGATGGCCCGCCAGATGAGCCGATCGATGCGCACGCTGCGGACCGCCGCCTTCGGCATCGCCGAGCAGCGCCTGCCGATGCTGGTCGACCAGCTCTCCCGCACCGAGCCGGGCCGGGTCGACACCCGGGTGCAGCCGATCCCGATCGACTCCCGGGACGAGATCGGCGAGGTCGCCCGCGCCTTCGACCAGGTCCACCGCGAGGCCGTCCGGCTCGCCGCCGAGCAGGCCATGCTCCGCGGCAACGTCAACGCGATCTTCACCAACCTCTCGCGCCGCAACCAGTCGCTGATCGAGGGCCAGCTGACCCTCATCACCACCCTGGAGAACAACGAGGCCGACCCGGACCAGCTGGAGAACCTCTTCAAGCTGGACCACCTGGCGACCCGCATGCGCCGCAACGGCGAGAACCTCCTCGTCCTCGCCGGCGAGGAGCCGGGCCGCCGCTGGGACCAGCCGGTCCCCCTGGTGGACGTCCTGCGCGCCGCCTCCTCCGAGGTGGAGCAGTACGAGCGCATCGAGCTGGCGGGCGTCCCGGAGGCCGAGATCCACGGCCGGGCCGTGACCGACCTCGTGCACCTGCTCGCCGAGCTCCTGGAGAACGCCACCACGTTCTCCTCCCCGCAGACCAAGGTCCGCGTCACCGCGACCCGTCTCCCCGACGGCCGCGTGATGGTGGAGATCCACGACAAGGGCATCGGCCTCACGGCCGAGGACTTCGCGGACATCAACCACAAGCTGGCCAACCCGCCGACCGTGGACGCCGCCGTCTCGCAGCGCATGGGCCTCTTCGTGGTCGGCCGGCTCGCCGACCGGCACGGCATCCGGGTCCAGCTCCGCCCCTCGGGCGAGCAGGCCGGGACGACCTCGCTGGTCATGCTGCCGGACGCGATCACGCACGGCGGTGGCGGCGAGCAGCCGGCCCACGACGACTTCACCGTCTCCCAGATCATCCCGGAACAGCAGCAGCAGAACGCCTTCGAGGGCGGCTCGGCTCAGCCGGTGCTGACCGCGGCCGACCTCGGCTTCGACGACTCGCGCTACGAGCAGCAGCCGTCCGGGGAGGAGCGTCCCTCCGCCCCGGCCGACCGTTCGCCGCGGCTGGAGAGCCGGCGTGCCGCGCTCGGCGGCCGGGCCCGGGAGGACGGGGGCCCGCTCTTCCGCGACGAGGCCGGGCGGGCGGAGGAGTACGACCGGGGCCAGGAGCAGCAGGCCCCCCAGGACCGGGGCTACGGCCAGGAGCAGGGGTACGGCCAGGACCGGGACCAGGGTTACGGCCAGACCGGGGAGCAGGCCCCCCAGGGCCAGGAGTACGCTCCGGCGCAGGAGTACGGGCAGCCGGGGCCCCAGGGATACGGCCAGGAGTACGCGGCCGGGTACCCGCAGCAGGACGGCTACGCCGAGGGCGGCTACGGGACGCCGCAGCCGGGCTACGAGGGGTACTCCCGGCCCGGCTATGCGGAAGCCCCGTACGACACCCAGGGCACCGAACACCAGACGTACGGAAACGCGTTCGATTCCCATTCCCACCAGGCGGAGTGGCCGGATCAGAACACCTACCGGAACGACTACGCACAGGAGTACGGAGCGGAACCGGAATCTGCTCCGGCCGCTCCCGAACAGCCCGCCGACCGCGTAGGCTTCGACCGTCCGGGTCCGACCCCGAGTTCCGCCCCGGACGCCGGCCACGCGCTGACCGATGCCGGGCTGCCGCGCCGCGGCGGCGCCGCCCCGGCGGCGCAGCGGGCCGAGGCCCCCCGGCCGGAGCAGCCGCAGAACGAAGCCGGTGGTTCCGACGACTGGCGCTCGACCAACGACGAGCGCTGGCAGCGGGCCGGAAAGCTCAAGGAGCCGAAGGCGGGCGGGGTCACCTCGTCCGGTCTCCCCCGGCGGGTCCCGAAGGCCAACCTGGTCGAGGGCACGGCCGAACAGACCCCGCAGGGCGGCCCCCAGGTCTCCCGCGCGCCCGAGGACGTCCGGGGCAGGTTGAGCAACCTGCGCCGGGGCGTCCAGCAGGGACGCAACGCGGGGACGGACACGAACGGATCGGGCCTCGGCCCGGGCAGTACCTACAACCAGGAGCGTTAGTGTGAGCATGAGCCAGGCGGCGCAGAATCTGAACTGGTTGATCACCAACTTCGTGGACAACACCCCCGGGGTGTCCCACACGGTGGTGGTCTCCGCCGACGGACTCCTGCTGGCGATGTCCGAGGGCTTCCCCCGCGACCGCGCCGACCAGCTGGCGGCCGTCGCCTCCGGACTGACCTCGCTGACCGCGGGCGCGTCCCGGATCTTCGAGGGCGGTGCGGTCAACCAGACGGTGGTGGAGATGGAGCGCGGCTTCCTCTTCATCATGTCGATCTCGGACGGCTCCTCGCTGGCCGTGCTCGCCCACCCCGAGGCGGACATCGGCCTCGTGGGCTACGAGATGGCGCTGCTGGTCGACCGGGCCGGCACCGTGCTGACCCCCGACCTCCGCGCGGAGCTCCAGGGCAGCCTTCTCAACTGAGTGAACTCTTCCCGGCCGAGGGAAGTCTTCTCAACCAACAGACAGACCGTGCGTTTCGCGCCACCGCCCCGTAGGGTGCGGTGGCGCGGCTCCAAGGGACATGGACCGCGAGGCAGTCGGAGGAGGAAACGTGGGAACACCCCCGGGCGCGAGCCCTTACAACGGTTACGACCCGCACCAGGCACCGCTGGGCGACCCCGCCCGGAACCGGTACGACTTTCCCTCCGCCCCGAACAGGCAGGGTGCGCCGCAGCACTACGGGCACCCCCAGGCCCCGCCGACCGCCGCCGGTTCGCCGAGCTCCTCGCGCGGCTCGTCCGCCGCGAGCGGCTCCGGCGGGCACAACCCCCTGGTGCGTCCGTACGCGATGACCGGCGGCCGGACCCGGCCGCGTTACCAGCTCGCCATCGAGGCACTGGTCAGCACCACGGCCGATCCGTCCCGGCTGCAGGGGCAGTTGCCCGAGCACCAGCGGATCTGCCGGCTCTGCTTCGAGATCAAGTCGGTCGCGGAGATCTCGGCGCTCCTCTCCATCCCCCTCGGCGTCGCCCGAATCCTCGTCGCCGACCTGGCGGAGGCCGGGCTCGTCGCCATCCACCAGCCCGGCGGCGACGAGGCCGCCGGCGGTCAGCCAGACGTGACACTGCTCGAAAGGGTGCTCAGTGGACTTCGCAAGCTCTAGCGGCGGCGCGGCCCGTTCAACCACCAGCGCGAAGATCGTGGTGGCGGGTGGCTTCGGCGTGGGCAAGACCACGTTCGTCGGCGCCGTCTCGGAGATCAACCCGCTGCGTACCGAAGCCGTCATGACCTCCGCCTCGGCGGGGATCGACGACCTCACCCACACCGGCGACAAGACGACGACGACCGTCGCCATGGACTTCGGCCGCATCACCCTCGACCAGGACCTGATCCTGTACCTCTTCGGCACGCCCGGACAGGACCGGTTCTGGTTCATGTGGGACGACCTGGTACGCGGCGCCATCGGCGCCGTCGTCCTCGTGGACACCCGCCGCCTCGCCGACTGCTTCCCCGCCGTCGACTACTTCGAGAACAGCGGTCTGCCCTTCGTCATCGCCCTCAACGGCTTCGACGGCAACCAGCCCTACCAGCCGGAGGAGGTCCGCGAGGCCCTCCAGATCGGCCCCGACACCCCCATCATCACCACCGACGCCCGCCACCGCGCCGACGCCAAGAGCGCGCTCATCACCCTCGTCGAGCACGCCCTCATGGCACGGCTGCGGTAGCCGTCCCCCCGCGTCCGTGCCGAAGGCCGCGTCCTCCTTCCCGGGGACGCGGCCTTCGGCGTCGCTCCGGGGGTACGACGGAGGGCCGGAACCCGGTGTCATCGGGTTCCGGCCCTCGGTCCGTCGTACGTCCTCCCCGCGGTCACCCACGGGCCGCGGCGGGTCTCAGCGCCAGCTGTGCGGGGCGCGGAAGCCGTGCTCGCGCTCCAGGCGGCGCCAGCCGGCCGCCGTGCGGCCGTGGCGGGCGGTGGTGTCGTCGGGCCGGGCGGCCGCGCGGGCGAGCAGGACCGCGGTGATGGCGGCCAGCTCCTCGGGGTCGGCGTGGCCCTTCTCGACGCGGAGGAGGTTGGCGGGAGTGGTCATGGGGATGACTCCTCTTGCTGGGGCTCCGGGGCCCGGTGGGGCCCGGGGAGCGTGCGGAGGGCGAAGTCCTACTGGGGCGGGTTGCCGTGCTTGCGGGACGGCAGGTCGGCGTGCTTGGTGCGGAGCATCGCGAGGGACCTGATGAGCACCCGACGGGTGTCGGCGGGGTCGATGACGTCGTCGACCAGGCCGCGCTCGGCCGCGTAGTACGGGTGCATCAGCTCGGCCTTGTACTCCTTGACCATGCGGGTGCGCATGGCCTCGGGGTCCTCCGCCTCCGCGATCTGCTTGCGGAAGATCACGTTGGCGGCTCCCTCGGCGCCCATGACCGCGATCTCGTTGGTGGGCCAGGCGTACGTCAGGTCGGCGCCGATGGACTGGCTGTCCATGACGATGTAGGCGCCGCCGTACGCCTTGCGCAGGATCAGGCTGATCCGGGGCACGGTCGCGTTGCAGTAGGCGTACAGCAGCTTGGCGCCGTGCCGGATGATTCCACCGTGCTCCTGGTCGACGCCCGGGAGGAAGCCGGGGACGTCCAGAAGGGTGATGATCGGGATGTTGAAGGCGTCGCACATCTGCACGAAGCGGGCGGCCTTCTCGGACGCCTCGATGTCCAGGACGCCGGCCAGCGACTGGGGCTGGTTGGCGACGATGCCGACGACCTGGCCGTCCAGGCGGGCCAGGGCGCAGACGATGTTGCGGGCCCAGCGCTCGTGGACCTCCAGGAAGTCGCCGTCGTCGACGAGCTCCTCGATGACCTTGTGCATGTCGTACGGGCGGTTGCCGTCGGCCGGGACCAGGTCGAGGAGGACCTCGGAGCGGCGGTCCGCCGGGTCCTCGGAGGGCACGGTCGGCGGGTTCTCGCGGTTGTTCTGCGGGAGCATCGACAGGAGGTAGCGGACCTCCGCGATGCAGGTCTCCTCGTCGTCGTACGCGAAGTGCGCGACGCCGGAGGTCTCGGCGTGCACGTCGGCACCGCCGAGGCCGTTCTGGGTGATCTCCTCGCCGGTGACCGCCTTGACGACGTCCGGACCGGTGATGAACATCTGCGAGGTCTCGCGGACCATGAAGACGAAGTCGGTCAGCGCCGGGCTGTAGGCCGCGCCGCCGGCGCAGGGGCCGAGCATGACCGAGATCTGCGGGATCACACCGCTCGCGCGGGTGTTGCGCTGGAAGATGCCGCCGTAGCCGGCGAGGGCGGAGACGCCCTCCTGGATGCGGGCGCCCGCGCCGTCGTTCAGGGAGACCAGCGGGGCACCGGCCGCGATGGCCATGTCCATGATCTTGTGGATCTTGGTCGCGTGGGCCTCGCCGAGCGCGCCGCCGAAGATCCGGAAGTCGTGCGCGTAGACGAAGACCGTGCGGCCCTCGACGGTGCCCCAGCCGGTGATCACGCCGTCGGTGTAGGGCTTCTTCGCCTCCAGACCGAAGCCCTGCGCGCGGTGCCGGCGCAGCTGTTCGACCTCGTTGAAGGAACCAGGGTCGAGCAGCAGCTCGATGCGCTCGCGCGCCGTCAGCTTGCCCTTCGCGTGCTGCGCCTCGGTCGCCTTCTCACTGGGGCCCCGCAGCGCCTGCTCGCGCAGGACGTGCAGCTCGGCCACTCGGCCGCGGGCGTCAGCGGGCTCGCTCGGAATCTGGTCCACAACGGTCATGTACCGACCCTACGAAGTCGGACAAGAAAACTGCGCCGTCCACTCCGTACAGTCTCGCGTGTCGATTCCTGGTGGGGCCGGACAGAACCGTGACCCGTTGAGGCTGAGTCGACAGCCGGACACCCCTGATGTTTGTAGGGTTCTCACACAAGCCCGGTCGGAGGCGCCCTGGCCGCGGGCGGCGCGCCCTCTCCGGGAGGCCCGGCGGAACGCGGGCGGGGGGGGGGGGGGGGGGGGGGGGCCGGCGCGCCCCGCCCCCCCCCCCCCCCCCCCCCCCCCCCCCCACGGCCCCCCCCCCCCCCACCACACCCACGGCCGCCGCCGGTACAAACA
>NZ_JBIAUG010000002.1:165639-312697 GCF_042892575.1 Streptomyces sp. NPDC001744 | reverse complement strand
GTTTTTTTGTTTGGTTCACCACACCCCCCGGGGGGGGGGCCCCCGGCCGGGGGGCGGCCCCCCCAAGCGGGGCGCCCGGGGGGGGGGGGGGGGGCCCCGGGGCCCCCCCCCCCCCGGGGCGCCGCCCGGCCGTTCCCGTACGGTGCTCGCGCGGGTCAGCCGCCGCAGTGGAAGCGGGCGCTGCCCCAGTCCGCGTGGTCGTTGCCGTTGCCGTCGCCGCCGTCGTCGACCACCAGGTCGACGTAGGCCGCGCCGGTGACGTCGGCGGTGAGCGGCCAGGCGGGGTCCGCGGCCCCGAGGACCGGGGACTTCACCTTCTCCGCGCCGTCCGCGAGGACGGCGAAGCGGACGCTGCCCCGGCCGGTCTGGACGTCGTCCACGCCGACCTCGGCGGTGAAGGAGGCGCACCGGCCGCCGAGATAGTAGCGGACGGTGGAGGGGGCGTGGGTGCCCAGGCCCTTGGCGTGGGCCACTCCCCCGATCCGCAGCGGGGAGCCGTCCCCGGTACCGGTCTCGCCGTTGGAGAGGTCGCGCTCGACGGGTCCCCAGCCGTTGGTGGCCGAGGTCCAGTCGTGGTCGCTGGCCCAGGTGTCGGCGGTGGGCGGCGGGGGCAGGGTGCGGACGGTGGTGGCCGCGGCCAGCCTCCGCTCGCTCCCGCCGACGTCGTAGGTGAGGGAGGCGTCCAGCGGGTACGACCGGTAGGGCGCGTCCACCGGCGGGGTGACCTGCCAGGTGGCGGTGGCCCTGCCGCCCGCCGCGACCGCGTCGAGGACGACGGGCGCGGCCGGTTCGGCGGTCCAGCCCGCGGGCAGGGCGAGGGCGGCCCGCGCGCCGGTGACCCCGGTGGCCTCGTCGTTGGCGAAGGTGACGGTGACCCGGTTCGGACGGCCGGGCTCCAGGGTCTCGGGCGCGGCGACGGCGAGCGAGCCGCAGGCGGCGCGCTCGGGGGCCGGGCCGAGGTCGGTGACGGTGAAGCCGTCGAGGACGAAGTCGGCGCCGTCGGGGGCGTCGGCGCGCTTGCGCAGGCCGGTCCAGGTGTCGCCGCAGCCCGCCGTGGCGGTCTCGGCGAAGTGTCCGGTGGTGCGCTGCTGCCCGATCGGGGTGCGCCGGGTCTCGACCGCGCCGGTGCCGTTCGCGCGGTCGTAGCCGGTGACCCACTCGTAGGCGCCCGCGTGGCTGGACTGGTGGTCGTACTCCACGCGGTAGCGGTGGCCGTCCTTCATCGGGACGGTCCAGGGCGCGGTCCGGTAGACGAGGCCGCTGTTCTCGTCGTGGGACTTGAGGGACTCGGCGCCGCCGATGACGTCGTCGACCAGCTTCCCGTTCCAGCCGGCCCCGGTGTAGGGGGCGTGCGACTGGGCGATGTGGGTGCGCGGGTCGGTCGTGCCGCCGGAGTCGCCCTTGAGGAAGGGCCCCCAGCCCTGGTCGACGGCCTCGAAGTCCTCGTGCACCACGGTTCCGGCCCTGGTGGCGGGGGCGCCGGCAACGACCCGGACGTCGTCCACGCGGACGGCCGCCGCGCTGCCGGCCGCCGCGCGGACCGTCAGGACGGTGCCGCGGGCGGGCGCGGTGAAGGTGACCTTGGCGCGCTGGAAGCGGGTGCCGTTCCAGTCGGAGGCGGCGACCCGGTCCTGGAGCGGGGAGCGCTCGACGGTGACGGACGCGCCGCCGGCGGAGAGGGTGGTCGGGCGGGTCTTCCCGGGCTCGACCTCGATCAGGGCGGAGGCGGTGTACCGCTCGCCGGGGGTGAGTCCGGTGAGCCGCTGCCGGAGTTCGGCGGTGGCGGCGCCGGTGAGCTTCGCGCTGTTGCGCCCCCGCTCGTCGGTGTCACGGGTGACGGTGCCGGTCTTCGTCCAGCCGGCGAGCTTCGCGTCGTTGAAGCCGGGGTCCTTCACCGGGGTGCCCCGGCCCCACTGGGGGTCGGCCGGCTCGGGGGCCCGGTCGGGGTGGAGGACGTACGCCTGTCCGGCGGCGGCCTCCAGGGTGATCCTCCCGCCGGCGGGCCGCACGGTGGCGGTCTTCACGCGCCCGTTGTCGGTGAGCCTGTACACGGTGTACGAGCGGGCCCCGGGCGGGACCTGCCAACTGGTCGTGCCGCCGGTCTCGTTGTAGTGGTAGAGCTTCTTCCCGCCGTCCCAGGGAAGGAGGTAGCCCTTGCCGTCGAGGACCTTGCGGCCGTTCTCGTAGAAGGTGCGGCGGCCGTTCTCGACGGTGCCGCGGACGCCGCCGGTGAAGGTGATGTCGTCGCCGTCCCAGCGGGTGATCCGCTGCCGCTGGAGGTACTTGGCGGGCAGGTTGCGCTGCCAGATGTTGGCGGTGAAGGCGTTCCAGTCGGTCTCGCCGGTCCAGCCCTCGAAGTCGACCAGGGCGGTCTGGCCGAGGACCGGGTCGTCGTTCCAGACGTCCTTCTCGCCGTTGCGGATGAAGCGGATGATCCGCGAGTTGAGGCCCTTGTTGGTGGCGCCGCCGTAGTCGAGGTCGTTGGCCCAGTGGGACCAGAGGGAGGAGCGCTCGAACTTGTCCGCCCACTCGGTGGCGACGTTCCAGCCCTGCGCCCGCACCGCCCGCATCGTCTTGTCGGCGATCCAGCCGTGCGTGTAGTAGACGTCGATGTAGAGCGTGGAGAGGTTGGGGTCGGTCTCGTCGCGGAGCTGCTGGAAGCGGCGGGCGAGGTCGCCGCTGTTGATGTCCCGGCGCTGGTCGATGTAGTAGCTCTGGTTGAGCCAGTTCCAGCCGGGCCTGGTCTTGTCGACCAGGGTCTCGCTGAAGTTCTTCGCCTCGGGGTACGCCTCGGTGGCGTTCACGTGGACGCCGAAGCCGGCGTTCCACTTCTTGCCCTCCCGGAGGAGGGTGTTGAGGTCGGCGAGGCCGCCGGCCCGCTTGTTGTAGTTGCCGCCGTAGTCGGGGTGGGCGGAGTCGTGGCCCTCGGAGCCGTACCCCTTGAGCAGGGCGAACTGGCCGAGGCCGTCGGTGGCGAGGGAGATCCGCTTGACGTCGTCCAGGGTGCGCAGGAAGGGGTGGGTGGCCTGGGAGGCGAAGTTGAACGGGATGTGGGCGACGACCCGGTCGGGCGTCCGCTCGCTGCCGGGGGCCTTGATCCCGATCGTGCGGAAGGCGACGGCGCCGTCCTGCCAGTCGGTGGTCCCGTCGCCGTTGGCGTCGGGGGTGACGACGACCTTGGCCCAGGGCAGGGCGTCCCCCTTCTCGGGCTCCGGGGCGCCCTCGCCGCGATGGGTCCACTGTCCCGACCAGACGCCGACGCGGGTCTCGGTGCCGTTCCTGCGGGCCTGGTGCCAGAAGCGGGCGCCGTCACGGGCGGAGGCGCCGGAGGGCTTGTCGTAGCTGGAGTTGGACTCGACGGCGGCGGCGAGGCCGCCGGCGCTGACGATCGCGTAGGAGGCGCCGACCGGGTTCGCCTCGGCCGGGGTGGCGTCCGTGACCCGCGCGAAGACGTCGGCGGTGCGGGTGGAGTCCGGGTCGAGCCGGGTGAAGGCGGTCGCGGCACCGGCGTCCGACGAGCCCACGGAGACCAGGTCGTGGCCGGGTATGTCGAGGGTTCCGACGCGGAACTCCCCGGTGTCGCGGACGGCGGTGACCCGGAAGGCGGTGGTCCGGCCGTCCACGCTCAGCCGCGCGTCGATCTCGACGCCGGGCAGGTCGGGGAAGACGAGGGTGTAGGCGGCGGAGGTGCGGGACAGGACGGGGGCGCCCTTGGCCCGGACGGCGCGGGCGGTGCCGTTGAGGACCACCCTGGTGACCGGGGCCGTACTGCCGAGGAGCCGGGCGCCGCTCGCGCGGTCGGTGTACGAGAGGACGCGGGGGAAGTCCTTCGCGACGGCCACGGCGAGCGGACCGGAGGTGAGGACGGCGCTCTCGGCGGTGTCCGCCGCGACTCCGGCGGAGGACACGGCTCCGGCGGCGGACGGGCTCCGGACGTCGGCCAGGGCCGGTGGCGCCAGGGCGAGGACGGTGGACGAGGCCACGGCGAGCGCGCAGGCCGCACGGATCCTTCGGGGGTGAGGGAGGGGCATGCGCACCAGTTGGCCCCGGTCCGGCGGCACCGTCAACGGGATCGCGCCGCGGGGAGCCCTCCAGTCCAAGAACCCCCTCCGGTTAGTCCAAGTGGACCCCGGAGGGGGCTCTCCCGGCGGCTTCCCGGGGTCAGCAGCCGCCGCAGTTGTAGAAGGTCACGTCCCAGTGGTTGCCCTCGTCGGCGTAGACGTTGCCCGCGCCGGACTTCCACTGCGGGGCCCCGTCGCCGCGCACGCCGATGTAGGTGAACGTGTTCTTGATGTAGCTGCCGAGGCAGGTGTACTTGCTGAAGTCCAGCTTGTAGCCGTTCCAGTGGGAGTACGTGCCGCTCGCGTGCCCGGTCTCGGTGCCGCCCGTGATGTTGAGGGCGCAGCCGCTGGCGCTCCGGAGCGTCTGGGCGCCCTGGGCGGTGGCGAGGTTGAGCTGCTCGAAGGACGTACAGGTGGAGTTGTTGCGGTCGGAGCAGCCGCCGGACGAGGACCAGGTGATCCCGGAGGACCGGAACATCGAGGTCGCGGTGGCGTGGCTGATCTTGGTGACCGCGTGGGCCTCGCCGGCGGAGACGAGGACGCCGACGCCGGGCGCGAAGAGGGCGCCGAGGACGAGGGCGAGGGCGGTCAGGACGGAGCGGAGCTTCATCGGGTCTTCCTCCTGCTGGTGACCGTGAGGGGGCGGGGACGGCGGTGCAGGTGGTGCGGAGCGCGCAGGGAGATGGTGCCGCAGTTCTACGCGCGTCCGGAAGAGGGCCTCGGCCCTTTCCCGGCGTCTTCCGGGTGAACGTTCCCCGCAGATGTTGAATATTGAACAGAACGGGGCTACAGTCATTCTCGTTGAAGGTTCAACCAATCCCGAGCAAGGAGCAGTCATGGGTCTCTTCGGCCGCAAGAACACCGAGTCCGCCACCGCCGTCGCCACCCTCCCGGTGGACCCGGCCCTGGCCGCCCTGACCGGCGACTACACCATCGACCCCGCCCACAGCAGCATCGGCTTCACCGTCCGCCACGCCATGGTCACCAACGTCCGCGGCACCTTCGCCGAGCACGAGGGCGCGCTGAGGCTGGACGGGACGGACCCGGGCTCCTCCACCGCCTCGATCGACGTGAGGATCGCCTCCGTCGACACCGGCATCGCCGACCGCGACAACCACCTGCGCGGCGCCGACTTCTTCGACGCCGAGCGGTTCCCGCTGATGACCTTCCGCTCCACGAAGGCCGAGCAGCTGGGCGGCGACGCGTACCGGATCACCGGCGACCTGACCATCAAGGACGTCACCCGGCCGCTCTCCGTCGACCTGGAGTTCAACGGCTCCGCCACCGACGTCTACGGCAACGAGCGCGTCGGCTTCGAGGGCTCCGCCGAGATCCTGCGCTCCGAGTGGGGCCTGACCTGGAACGCGGCCCTGGAGACCGGTGGGGTCATGGTCAGCGACAAGGTCCGGCTGACCTTCGACATCTCCGCGATCAAGAACGCCGCCTGACCCCCGGCCGCGAGGCCGTACGAGCGCGCCCGCCCTCCGCCGCATCACGGCGGACGGCGGGCGCTCGGCGTTCCCGGCCTCTCCCCGCCGCTGTCGGCGGGGCCCGCTCTAGAAGCCGCCGCCCCCACCGAAGTCCCCGCCGCCGCCGAACCCGTCACCGCCGAACCCACCGCCGTCGAAGCCTCCGCCGTCACCCGTCCCGAAGTCGCCGGAGGAGAAGTCGCCGCCCTGGAAGCCGTCCCCGCCGTACTCGGAGGCGTAGGCCGGGGTGGAGAGCACGGAGCCGAGGAGGGTGCCCACGAGGAGGCCGGGCAGGAGGCCGCCGCCGAAGTAGCCGCCCGCCCAGGGACCGTAGGCGGGCCCCGCCTCCCAGTAGGGACGGCGGCCGGAAGCGGTGTCGACCGTGCGGGCGGCGGGGTCGAGGCCGTCGTCCAGGCGGGCCGCGTCGGCGGCGCAGACCGGGACCTCGCGGGCGGTGCCGCCGGCCGGGGTCCAGAGCCGGTCCTCGGTGGAGGGGCCGTGGCGCGGGTCGAAGAAGCAGGGGGCGCGCCGCTCGGGCAGCGGGCGGTGCTCGCGGCGGGCGGCCAGGACGGCGAGGGAGAAGCGGCCCTCCTCCAGCGCCTCCGTCACCCCGCGCACGTCGTGCGGGCGGACGGCGGAGGCCATGAGGGACTTGGCCCGGTCGTACGCGTCGAGGGCGCGTTCGTAGTCGCCGCGCATGGCGTCGTCGGCACCGGCCTCGGCGGGGTGGAAGTCGAGGCGGTCGAGCTCCTCGCCGAAGGCGGTGATGTCCTCGTCGACGACGACCCGGAGCCTCTCCAGGGCGGCCCGCTCCTCGGCCTCCTTGCGGAGCCGGTTGCGGCGGACGACGGCGTAGGCGCCCGCGCCGCCCGCGACGACGACGCCGCCGAGGACGGCGAGCCCGGCGAGCGGCACCCCGGAGCCGGAGCCGGCGGAGCCCCAGGAGGAGGGGGCGGAGCCGCGCAGGGCGGGCAGGGCCCGGTCCACGAAGGCGTTCAGCTCGGTGGCCGCGTCCACGTCCGGCGCGCGGACGGAGGCGACGAGGCTCCGGACGGCCGCCGGGGACATCACGGAGGGGTCGACCCCGGCGTCGAAGCGGTCGCCGAGGCGTACGGCGTACAGGCCGGTGGCGCCGGTCCGGGCCCGCAGATCGGCGATGAGCCCGCGCGGGGGGAACTGCGCGTTCGCGGGCAGCACGGCCACGAAGAGCGGCTTGTCCGCGTCCTCGATCTTCCGCGCGAGGGCGTCCGCGTCGGCCTTCGGAAGCCGGCCGGCGGCGCCGGGGTCCACGTAGACCGGGCCCCGGCGCAGGGCGGCGGCCGCGTCGGACACGCCGGTGGTCCCGGCACCCGCGGCGGGCACCAGGACCAGGAGCAGCAGCAGTATCAGCCCGCCGAGAGCCGCCGGGCGGGCGAGCGGCCTGGTCCTCATACATCGACGCTACCCGAACGGCGCCGAACAGGACATAGCAGGCCGAACGCGGCTACTCGGCGGGGTCGAGCCCCGCGCGCAGCAGGCCGTAGGTGAAGGCGTCCTCCAGGGCCTGCCAGGAGGCGGCGATGACGTTCTCGCCGACGCCGACCGTGGACCACTCGCCGTCGCCGTCGCTGGTGGTGACCAGGACCCGGGTCGTGGACTCGGTGCCGTGGCGGCCCTCCAGGATGCGGACCTTGTAGTCGGTCAGCTCGAACTTGGCGAGCTGCGGGTAGATCCGCTCCAGGGCCACCCGCATGGCCCGGTCCAGGGCGTTGACCGGGCCGTTCCCCTCGGCGGTGGCGACGATCCGCTCGCCCTTGGCCCAGAGCTTCACGGTGGCCTCATTGGCGTGGGTGCCGTCGGGGCGGTTCTCGACGATCGCCCGCCAGGACTCCGTGCGGAAGTAGCGGCGGGCCCGTCCCTCGGCCTCCTCGCGCAGGAGCAGCTCGAAGGAGGCGTCGGCGGCCTCGTACGTGTAGCCCCGGAGTTCGCGCTCCTTGACCCGCTCCACGACCCGGCCGACGAGCGCGCGGTCGTCGCCCAGGTCGACGCCCAGCTCCTTGCCCTTGAGCTCGATGGAGGCGCGGCCGGCCATGTCGGAGACGAGCATCCGCATGGTGTTGCCGACCAGCTCGGGGTCGATGTGCTGGTACAGGTCGGGGTCGACCTTGATCGCGGAGGCGTGGAGTCCGGCCTTGTGGGCGAAGGCGGAGACGCCCACGTACGGCTGGTGGGTGGAGGGGGTGAGGTTGACGACCTCGGCGATGGCGTGCGAGATGCGGGTCGTCTCGGCGAGGGCGCCCTCGGGCAGGACCCGCTTGCCGTACTTGAGCTCCAGGGCGGCGACGACGGGGAAGAGGTTGGAGTTGCCGACGCGTTCGCCGTAGCCGTTGGCGGTGCACTGGACGTGGGTGGCGCCCGCGTCGACGGCGGCGAGGGTGTTGGCGACGGCGCAGCCGGTGTCGTCCTGGGCGTGGATGCCGAGGCGCGCGCCGGTGTCGGCGAGGACCGTGGCGACGACGGCCTGGACCTGGGCGGGGAGCATGCCGCCGTTGGTGTCGCAGAGGACGACGACGTCGGCGCCGGCCTCGTGGGCGGCGCGGACGACGGCCTTGGCGTAGTCCGGGTCGGCCTTGTAGCCGTCGAAGAAGTGCTCGCAGTCGACGAAGACGCGGCGGCCGTGCGCGCGCAGGTGGGAGACGGTGTCGCGGACCATCTCCAGGTTCTCTTCGAGGGTGGTGCGCAGGGCCAGTTCGACGTGCCGGTCGTGCGACTTGGCGACGAGGGTGACGACCGGGGCGCCGGAGTCGAGGAGCGCCTTGACCTGCGGGTCCTCGGCGGCGGTGCCGCCGGGCCTGCGGGTGGCGCCGAAGGCGACCAGCTGCGCGTTCTTGAACGCGATCTCCTGGCGGGCGCGGGCGAAGAACTCCGTGTCGCGCGGGTTGGCACCGGGCCAGCCGCCCTCGATGAAGCCCACCCCGAAGTCGTCGAGGTGCCGGGCGATGGTCAGCTTGTCCGCGACGGTGAGGTTGATGCCCTCGCGCTGCGCCCCGTCGCGCAGCGTCGTGTCGAAGACGTGGAAACTGTCGTCGGGGCGCGAACCCTCGGCGTTCTCCGTGGTCATGGCTGTCATGGCTCCTGTCGGATGTGGCTCCGGACTGTCTGGATCCACTTGCCCCCGTCCCCACGCGGCGTCCGCCTCCGGCACGGGTGGGCCGGAAAACGAAAAAACCCCTCGCGGGTGCGAGAGGTCTGCGCGCGGGTCTGGGGCACGGCGTCCGCCTGCGTGGGGGTCGTTCCACGCCTCAGCGGTCACTGCGGACCGGCGCGCCGCTGCCGATAATCATCGTGGTAGCGAGCACGCCGGAAGTCTGTCACAGCCGACGGCGCGATGGTGCGGGATCTCAGGATACGGGCAGGCCGTCTCGTTTCGGTCCGGACGCGGCGGTGTCGCGCGCGCCGGCCCGGCCCAGGTCGACGTCCCGGGTCTCGCGCATCGACAGGTAGACGACCAGGGAGACGGCCGCGCAGCCGGCCACGTACCAGGAGAAGCCCGACTCGATGCCCGCGTTCTTGAACCAGAGGGCCACGTACTCGGCGGTGCCGCCGAAGAGCGCGTTGGCGAGGGCGTACGGGAGCGCGACGCCGAGGGCGCGGATGCCGGTCGGGAAGAGCTCGGCCTTCACGCAGGCGTTGATCGAGGTGTAGCCGGTGACGACGACGAGCGCGAGGAGGGAGAGGCCGAGGGCGGGCCAGAACGATCCCGCGTGCTTGAGCATCGCCATGATCGGCACGGTCAGGAGGGTGGAGCCCAGGGCGAAGGTGATGAGGAGGGGACGGCGCCCGATCCGGTCGGAGAGCCGGCCGGCGAGCGGCTGGAGGCAGGCGAAGACGATCAGGGCGCAGAAGGAGACCAGGGTGGCGGTCCTCTTGGGGAGGCCGGCGGAGTGGGAGAGGTACTTGGTGAGGTAGGTGGTGTACGTGTAGTACGCCACGGTCCCGCCCATGGTGAGCGCGACGACGAGGAACGCCTCGCGGCGGTGCGCCCAGAGGGCCCCGAGGGTGCCCTGCCGGCCCCGCTCGACGCCGTCGCCCGCGCTCTCCTCGTAGACCTCGGTCTCCAGCATGGTGCGGCGCAGGTAGAAGACGACGGCCGCGCCGAGGGCCCCGACGACGAAGGGGATGCGCCAGCCCCAGGCGTGCAGGTCCGCGTCGGACAGGGTCTGCTGGAGGACCAGGAGCAGACCGAGGCCGAGGACCTGGCCCGCGGTCATCGACACGTACTGGAAGCTGGAGGCGAAGCCCCGGTGCTCCGGGGCGGACGCCTCAGTGAGGTAGGTGGCGCTGGCCGCGTACTCGCCGCCCACGGAGAGGCCCTGGAGGAGCCGGGCGACCAGGAGGACGGCGGCGCCGCCGTACCCGGCGACGGCGTAGGTGGGGGCGACGGCGATCAGGACGGCGGAGGCGGACATCAGTGTGACGGTGAGGGTGAGGGCCGCCTTGCGTCCCTTGCGGTCGCCGACGCGGCCGAGGAGCCAGCCGCCGACCGGGCGCATGAAGAAGCCGACGGCGAAGATGCCGGCGGTGTTCATGAGCTTGGCGGTGTCGTCGCCCTCGGGAAAGAAGGCGCCCGCGAAGTAGGTGGCGAAGCTCGCGTACACGAACCAGTCGAACCACTCGACCATGTTGCCGGCGGAACCGACCCAGATCTTCTTCCACTGCTCTCGTCCCATGGAGAGGAACCGTGCCGGAACGCCCACCCCGCCGACAAGGGCGCATCCGGCAACGATCCTGTGGACTTGCGTGCGTTACGGTCGCGCGAGCAGTTCCTGTTCGACGAACTCCCGTACGTGGTCGAGCACGTGCTCCCGCCCCGTGCCCGGGAGGCCGACGGCGACGTGCACGCTGAAGCCGTCGAGCAGGGCGCGCGTCCGGGTGGCGAACCGGTCCGGGTCGACCGGCCGGAACTCCCCGCGCGAGACCCCCTCGGCCAGGATCGCGACCAGGTCCCGGTGCCAGGCCCCCTCGATGGCGGCCTGGCGGGCGCGGGCGTCGGCGCCGGCGTTCTGCGAGCGGTTCCAGACCTCCAGCCAGAGCGTCCAGTGGGGGTCGCGCGGCCCGGTGGGCACGTACACGTCCACGTACCCGTCGAGCCGTTCGCGCGCGGTCCCGGGCCGGGAGAGCAGGGCGCCGCGCCGGGCCCCGAGCCGCCCCTCGCTCCACTCCAGGGCCTGGAGCAGCAGCTCGTCCTTGCTGCGGAAGTAGTAGAGCAGGTGCCCGCTGCTCATGCCGACCTGCCGCCCGAGCCCGGCCATGGTGAGCCCGTCGAGCCCGCGCTCGGCGATGGTCCCCATGGCGGCGGCGAGCACCTCCTCGCGGGGCGGGGCGGCCTGGTGGCGGCGGCGGGGAGGGGTCGGCGGCCTGCTGCTCTGACTCACTCGTACGTTCTACCCGATGACGGACCCGCGCAGCTCCGGCCGCTCACACCGCCGGCTGCTGCTGGGTGATGCAGTGGATGCCGCCCCCGGCCGCGAAGATCGCGCGCGCGTCGACCAGGACGACCTCGCGCTCCGGGAAGAGGCGGCGGAAGATCTCGGCGGCGAGTTCGTCGTGGGGGTCGTCGAAGGCGCACAGGATCACGGCGCCGTTGCAGAGGTAGTGGTTGATGTAGGAGTAGTCGACCCAGTCGCCGTCCTCGTCCTTGAGGACGGTGGGGGCCGGGATCTCGACGACCTCCAGGGAGCGGCCCCGGGCGTCGGTGGCCGCGCGCAGGACGTCCGCGTGCGTCCGGGAGCGCTCGTGGTCGGGGTGGGCGGGGTCCCGCTGGCTGTGGACGAGGACCGTGCCGGGGCGGGCGAAGGCGGCGACGATGTCCACGTGGCCCTGGGTGCCGTACGTGCCGTAGTCGGCGGTGAGGCCGTGCGGGAGCCAGACCGCCTTGCCGGTGCCGAGCCTGGCGTGGATCTCGGCCTCGACCTGCTCGCGGGTCCACCCGGCGTTGCGGCCGGCGCCGAGCTGGACGGTGTCGGTCAGCAGAACCGTTCCCTCGCCGTCGACGTGGATCGCGCCGCCCTCGTTGACGAGCGGGGAGGACACGACGGGGACTCCCGCGACGTCCGCCACGTGGCGGGCGACCTGGGAGTCGTGCTCCCAGCGGGCCCAGTCCTGGGCGCCCCAGCCGTTGAACACCCAGTCCACGGCGGCGAGGCCCGTGCCGTCCGTGACGAAGGTCGGACCGGTGTCCCGCATCCAGGCGTCGTCGAGGTCGCGCTCGACCAGCTCGACGTCGTCGCCGAGGAGCGCGCGGGCGCCCTCCGCGTCCCCGGGGGCGACGACCATCGTCACCGGTTCGAAGCGGCGCACGGCGCGGGCCACCGCGGCCCAGGCGGCGCGGGCCCCGGCCAGCGCCTCCCCGTCGCCGAAGGTGGGGTTGGGGCTGGGCCAGGCCATCCAGGTGCGCTCGTGCGGCGTCCACTCGGCGGGCATGCGGTACGTCATGATCACGGGTCCTAGAGGAAGTAGAGGCGGTTGAGGGAGACGGATTCGACCGCCTCGGAGCGGATCGGGGAGCCGTCGAGCGAAACGAGACCGGTCCGGTCGTCCACCTGGACGTCCCCGACGCGGGAGTTGAGCCGCAGGTCGGCCGGGCCGATGCCGCGCGTGCCGCGCACGGCGACGCGCCGGCGGCGGGTCGGCATGCGGTCGGTGCCGAGGTCGACGGCGGCCCCCGCGACGAACGCCACGGAGATGTCGGCGGCGGTGGCGCCGTGCGCGCCGAACTGCGGCCCGAGGACGAGCGGTTCGCAGGTGTCGGTGGCGGCGTTCGGGTCGCCCACGACCCCGTACGCGGGGAAGCCCGCCTTGAGGACGAGCTGTGGCTTGGCGCCGAAGAACTCGGGGCGCCACAGCACGATGTCCGCGAGCTTGCCGGGCTCGATCGAGCCGATCTCGTGGGCGAGGCCGTGGGCGATCGCCGGGTTGATGGTCAGCTTGGCCACGTAGCGCAGCACGCGCGCGTTGTCGTCGTGCGGGCCGTCGCCCTCCAGGGGGCCCAGCTCGGCCTTCATCTTCCCGGCCATGGCGAAGGTCCGGCGCACGGTCTCGCCCGCCCTTCCCATGCCCTGCGCGTCGGAGGAGGTGATCCCGATCGCCCCGAGGTCGTGCAGGACGTCCTCCGCGCCCATGGTCCCGGCCCTGATCCGGTCGCGCGCCATGGCGGCGTCGCCGGGCAGGTCGGTCTTCAGGTCGTGGACGGAGACGATCATCCCGTAGTGCTCGGCGACCGCGTCGCGGCCGAAGGGCAGGGTGGGGTTGGTGGAGGAGCCGATGACGTTCGGCACGCCCGCCATCTTCAGGACGTTGGGCACGTGCCCGCCGCCGCAGCCCTCGATGTGGAAGGCGTGGATCGTGCGTCCTTCGAGGACCCGCAGGGTGTCCTCGACCGACAGGCACTCGTTGAGGCCGTCGCTGTGCAGGGCGACCTGGACGTCGTGCTCCTCGGCGACGCGCAGGGCGGTGTCGAGGGCGCGGGTGTGGGCGCCCATGTCCTCGTGGACCTTGAAGCCGGACGCGCCGCCCTCGGCCAGCGCCTCGACCAGGGGGGCGGGGTCGGAGGACGAGCCGCGGGCGAGGAAGCCGATGTTGACGGGCCAGGCGTCGAAGGCGTTGAAGGCGTGGCGCAGCGCCCACGGCGAGTTGACGCCGACGCCCCAGACGGGACCGAACTCCTGGCCGATGACGGTGGTGACGCCGCTGGCGAGCGACGCCTCCATGATCCGGGGCGAGAGGAGGTGGACGTGGGTGTCGACGGCTCCGGCGGTGGCGATGAGGCCCTCGCCGGAGACGATCGAGGTGCCGGTGCCGACGACGACGTCGACGCCGTCGAGGGTGTCGGGGTTGCCGGCCCGGCCGATGGCGTGGATGCGGCCCTCGCGGATGCCGATCGAGACCTTGCGGACGCCCTGGACCGCGTCGACGACCAGGACGTTGCTGATGACGACGTCGCAGGTGTCGCGGACGGCGGCGGCCTTCAGGTGCAGGCCGTCGCGAGCGGTCTTGCCGAAGCCGGCCAGGAACTCGTCGCCCGGCTTCTGGGAGTCCGACTCGACCCGGACGACGAGGCCGGAGTCGCCCAGGACGACCCGGTCGCCGGCGCGGGGGCCGTGCACGGAGGCGTACTCGTAGGGGTCCATCAGTTCTCGTCTCCGCTCTCGGCCCCGCCGGCGTCCCCGCCCCGGGCTCCGTCCTCGATCCCCAGGTAGCCGCAGGCGGCCGCGCGCCGCAGGGCCTCCTCCTTCGCGCCGGGCGCGTCCAGCGGGCCGTCGACCAGGCCCGCGAAGCCCACGGCGACGCGGGCGCCGCCGATGGGCACCAGGCCGACCTCGGCCTCGCCGCCCGGGTCGAAGCGGAAGGAGGCGCCGGCCGGGATGGCGAGCCGCATGCCGTAGGCGGCGGCCCGGTCGAAGTCGAGGCGCGGGTTGACCTCGAAGAAGTGGAAGTGGGAGGTGACGCTGACCGGGACGGTCGCGGTGTTCCGCACGTGGAGGGTGAGGGCGGGTCCGGACTCGGGGTGGCCGGGGCCGGGCAGGAGGGCGCCGGGCGCTTCCGGGCCGAGTCCGCCCCCGCCGATCGGGTCGGAGACGACCGCGAGGCGGGAGCCGTCGTCGAAGACGGCCTCGACGTGGATCTCGGTGACCACGTCGGCGACGCCGGGGAGGACGTCGTCGGGTCCGAGGACGGAGCGGGCGGCCTCGATCGCCTCGGCGAGCCGTCTGCCGTCGCGGGCCGCCTCGCAGACCGTGTCCGCGATGAGCGCGGTCGCCTCGGGCACGTTGAGCCGCAGGCCGCGGGCGCGGCGGGCCCGGGCGAGTTCGGCGGCGCCGAAGAGCAGCAGCCGGTCGCGTTCCGTGGGGGTCAGTCGCACGTCCCCAACACCTCCTGTTTGAGCGCCACTCTAAAGGGTGAACCCGCAGGTTCCAAGGGCGTGCGCGAGAGAGAAGCTCAGGACGCCTTGACCGGCACTCTAAACGACGGACGGACGGGGACGCGGAACGCGCCCGGGTCCCCGGAACCGTGGTGGTTCCGGGGACCCGGGCGCGGGAGGTGCGGGGCGGCTCTCAGCCCAGCTCGTGCATCCAGCCGTGGGTGTCCTCGGTCCTGCCGGTCTGGAGGTCGAGCAGCGCCTCCCGCAGCTTCATCGTGATCTCGCCGGGCTCGCCGTCCGACTGCCGCCACTCGCCGCGCTCGGACTTGACCGTGCCGACCGGCGTGATGACGGCGGCGGTGCCGCAGGCGAAGACCTCGGTGAGGGTGCCGTTCTCGCTGTCGGCCTGCCACTGGTCGATGGAGACGCGGCCCTCCTCGGCCTCCAGGCCGAGGTCGGCGGCCAGCTTGAGCAGCGAGTCACGGGTGACGCCGGCGAGCAGCGAGCCGGTGAGGGCCGGGGTGACCAGCCTGGCCTTCTCGCCGGCCCCTCCCCCGTACACGAAGTACAGGTTCATGCCGCCCAGCTCCTCGACCCACTTGTGCTCCACGGCGTCGAGGTAGGCGACCTGGTCGCAGCCCTTCTCCGCCGCCTCGGCCTGCGCGAGCAGGGAGGCCGCGTAGTTGCCGCCGGTCTTGGCGTCGCCCACGCCGCCGGGGACGGCGCGGACGCGGTTCTCGGAGAGCCAGATGGAGACGGGCTTGACGCCGCCGGGGAAGTACGGGCCGGCCGGGGAGGCGATGACGACGAAGAGGTATTCGTTGGCCGGGCGGACACCGAGGCCGACCTCGGTCGCGATCATGAAGGGGCGCAGGTAGAGCGACGCCTCGCCGCCGTGCTCCGGGACCCACGCCTTGTCGTGCCGGACGAGGACGTCGCACGCCTCGACGAAGGTCTCGACGGGCAGCTCCGGCATGGCCAGGCGGCGGGCGGACGCCTGGAAGCGGCGGGCGTTGGCGTCGGGGCGGAAGCTGGCGACCGAGCCGTCCGGGCGGCGGTACGCCTTCAGGCCCTCGAAGATCTCCTGCGCGTAGTGCAGGACGTTGGTGGCCGGGTCGAGCGCGAGCGGGCCGTAGGGGACGAGCTGGGCGTCGTGCCAGCCGCGGCCCTCGGTCCACCGGATGGTGACCATGTGGTCGGTGAAGTGGCGGCCGAATCCCGGGTTGGCCAGGATGGCCTCGCGCTCCGCGTCGGACAGCGGGCTGGAGGAGGGCTTGAGCTCGATCGTGGGCGTCGTCATGAGTGCGTGTCCTTCACCGGTCGTGTGGGGAGGACCGCGCGCGTACGCCGCCGTCGGAGACTGCTGTCCCCGACGGAGCGGACGCCCGGGCATGCCCGCATGCCGCGGCCCCGCGTTCGATTATCGCTCGCGGGGACCGGTGCGGGAAACGGGTGCGCGCGGTCCGGGAGGAATGGGGTGCGCTCCCGGTGGCCGCGCGGATGACGGCCGCCGGGCGCTGCGTGACCCGGCGGCCGTCCGGTGACGGTCGGCGCGGGTCAGCTCGCTACTCGCGCGGCGAGCGCGTCGCCGATCTCGTCCGTGGTGCGGAACGCGTCGCCGCGCTCGGTGAGGTCGGCGGCGACGGCCTCCTCGACGCGGACGGCCTCGGCCTCGTGGCCGAGGTGGCGCAGGAGGAGGGCGACGGAGAGGACGGTGGCCGTGGGGTCGGCCTTGCCCTGGCCCGCGATGTCCGGCGCGGAGCCGTGCACCGGCTCGAACATGGACGGGAAGTCGCCGCTCGGGTTGATGTTGCCCGAGGCGGCGACGCCGATGCCGCCGGAGACGGCCGCGGCGAGGTCGGTGATGATGTCGCCGAAGAGGTTGTCGGTGACGATCACGTCGAAGCGGGCCGGGTCGGTGACGAGGAAGATCGTCGCGGCGTCGACGTGCAGGTAGTCGGTGGTGACCTCGGGGAACTCGGTGGCCACGCGGTGGAACGTGTCCGTCCACAGGTGGCCGGCGAAGGTCAGCACGTTGTTCTTGTGGACCAGCGTGAGCTTCTTGCGCGGGCGGGCCTGGGCGCGGGCGAAGGCCTCCCGGACCACGCGCTCGACGCCGAAGGCGGTGTTGACCGAGACCTCGGTGGCGACCTCGTGCGGGGTGCCCTTGCGGATGGTGCCGCCGTTGCCCGTGTACGGGCCCTCGGTGCCCTCGCGGACCACGACGAAGTCGATCTCGGGCTGCCCGGCGAGCGGGGTCGCCACGCCGGGGAGCAGCTTCGAGGGACGCAGGTTCACGTGGTGGTCGAAGGCGAAGCGGAGCTTCAGGAGGAAGCCGCGCTCCAGGACGCCGGACGGCACCGACGGGTCGCCGATGGCGCCGAGCAGGATGGCGTCGTGCTTCTTGAGGGAGTCGAGGTCGGCGTCGGTGAGGGTCTCACCGGTGGCGTGGTAGCGCTGGGCGCCGAAGTCGTACTCCTCGGTCTCCAGCTTCACGTCCTGGGGAAGCACGGCCGCGAGGACCTTGAGGCCCTGGGCCACGACTTCCCGGCCGATGCCGTCGCCGGGAATGACTGCGAGATCGATGCTGTGAGACATGTCGGCACCCTACTTCTCGTCCCACCCTCTGACACATCGCGTCCACCATGTGGACGAACGGTCCGGGCGGGACGGGGCCTCAGTGGCCGGTGGAACCGCCGTTGTCCCGGCGGTCGAGGGCGCGCTGGAGGGCGGCGGCGGCGTTCCGGCGGGCTTCGTCGGCGGGGCGGGAGGCGGAGTGGCGGACGCGGCGGGCGGTCTGGACGGCCATGGGGATCGACTCCTCGAGATCGGTGGTGATCCGGTGCGCGGGATCCGCGGCGCCCGGGACCGGTGACGGCCGGCGGCCTCGGGCCGTGCCGGCCGGCGGCAGCCGGTGACGTGCGGGGATCCGTGGTGCGTGAAGGTGCCGGAGGGGCGGGGAGCGCCGCCGCAGGGGTTGCCTGCACGGGGCGTCGCGCTCTCGACCGCCGTTCGCTGATGGAGCGAGACGTTCGGCTCCTACAAAGCTAGGACAGGAAGCCGCGCCTGTCTCCACAATTACTCGGACTTCCTACTATCTGAGACGGCGGGTCACCGGGAGTCGTCCGGCGGCGGCCCGCCGCTCCCGCACGGGGGCGCGGACCGCGGGTCGGCCCGCGGCCCACGAGGGCCGGGCGGCCCCGCGTGACGCCGCCGTCCCGGCGGAGGAGCCGGGCGGTCCTCACATCACGTCGCCGTCCCGCCAGTCGAAGACCAGCGGGGCGGCGGGGTCCGGCAGGTCCCGGCCCGGCGCCGGGCGCAGGAGGACGTTCCCCTCCTCCTCCGCGAGGCGGACGGTCCCTCCGGGCGAGAGCGCTTCGAGACGCCCCTCCCAGACCCGCCAGCCGCGCGCCCGGTAGAGCGCGGCCCCCTCCTCCGAGGCGTCGAGCGCCCCGAAGGCGTACGTCCGGTCGATCACCCGCTCCAGTGCGGCCATGACCGCCCCGCCGAGCCCCCGGCGGCGCAGGTCCGCCCGGACGGCGACCCCCTCCACGTACCCGACGCGGTGCGAGCGGCCCCGGTGGATCGCCCGGCGCAGGACGACGGCGCCGTGGGCGGCGATCCCCCGCTCGTCCTCGGCCCAGGCGTGGACGCCGCCGAGGGTGTGGTCCCAGTCGTCGTCGGAGAAGTCGCCCCCGAAGGCGGTGTCGAGCATCGCGCGCACGGAGCGGAGCCGGGCGGCGCCGAGCTCATGGGTGGGAGCGGTCCTCACGGTCATGCGCCCACCCTGCCACGGCGCCCCGGCCCGGCGGGCGCGGACGGGAAACCGGGAAACGGGACCGCCCCCGACCTCGGTTGGGGGACCGGGGAAGGGGGCGGTGTCAGGGGCCCGCCCACGAGGGGCGGGCGTCTGCCCGGGAGGGCGGGGCCGCTCGCGCGGCGGGGGCGTCAGCCCATGTGCGGGTAGCCGTACTCGGTCGGCGGGACCAGCGTCTCCTTGATCGCGCGGGTCAGCGTCCAGCGCGTCAGGTTCTGCGGGGCGCCCGCCTTGTCGTTGGTGCCGGAGGCGCGGCCGCCGCCGAAGGGCTGCTGGCCGACGACGGCGCCGGTCGACTTGTCGTTGATGTAGAAGTTGCCCGCGGCGAAGCGGAGCTTCTCCATCGTGTACGCGGCGGCGGCGCGGTCGTTCGCGATGACCGAACCGGTGAGCGCGTAGTCCGAGACCGACTCCATCTGGGTCAGCATCTCGTCGTACTTCTCGTCGTCGTACACGTACACGGCGAGGATCGGGCCGAAGTACTCGGTCGTGAAGACCTCGTTCTCCGGGTCGGTGCACTCGATGACGGTCGGGCGGACGAAGTAGCCCACCGAGTCGTCGTAGGTGCCGCCGGCGACGATCGTGCAGCTCGGGTCGGAGGCGGCGCGATCGATGGCGGCCTTGTTCTTGGCGAACGAGCGGTCGTCGATGACGGCGCCGATGAAGTTCGACAGGTCGGTGACGTCACCCATGCGGATGCCGTCGACCTCGGCCGCGAACTCCTCCTTGAAGCCGTCGTTCCAGATCGAGGCCGGGACGTAGGCGCGCGAGGACGCGGAGCACTTCTGGCCCTGGTACTCGAAGGAGCCGCGGGTCAGGGCGGTCTTCAGGATCGCGCGGTCGGCGCTGGGGTGGGCGACGACGAAGTCCTTGCCGCCGGTCTCGCCGACGATCCGCGGGTACGAGCGGTACTTCTCGATGTTGTTGCCGACCGTCTTCCACAGGTGCTGGAAGGTCCTGGTCGAGCCGGTGAAGTGGATGCCGGCCAGGTCGCGGTGGTTCAGGGCCACCTCGGAGACGGCGATGCCGTCGCCGGTCACCAGGTTGATGACGCCCTTCGGCAGGCCGGCCTCCTCCAGGAGCTCCATGAGGAGCACGGCGGCGTGGGTCTGCGTCGGGGACGGCTTCCAGACCACCACGTTGCCCATGAGGGCGGGGGCGGTGGGCAGGTTGCCCGCGATGGCGGTGAAGTTGAACGGCGTGATCGCGTAGACGAAGCCCTCGAGCGGGCGGTGGTCCAGACGGTTCCAGACGCCCGGCGAGTTGGCCGGCGGCTGCTCGGCCAGGATCTGGCGGGCGTACGCCACGTTGAAGCGCCAGAAGTCGACGAGCTCGCACGGGGTGTCGATCTCGGCCTGCTGGGCGGTCTTGGACTGGCCGAGCATGGTGGACGCGGCCAGCGTCTCGCGCCAGGGGCCCGCGAGCAGCTCGGCGGCGCGCAGGATGATCGCGGCGCGGTCGTCGAAGGACATCGCGCGCCAGGCCGGGGCGGCGGCCAGGGCCGCGTCGATCGCGTCCTGGGCGTCCTGCTCGGTGGCGCCCCGGAAGGTGCCGAGGACGGCCTTGTGGTGGTGCGGCTGGACGACCTTGAACTCCTCGCCGCCGCCCATGCGCTTCACGCCGCCGATGGTCATCGGCAGCTCTCGCGGGTTGTCGGCCAGCTCCTTGAGCTTGGCCTCCAGACGGGCGCGCTCGGGGGAACCGGGGGCGTAGCCGTGCACCGGCTCGTTGACGGGAGTGGGGACCTGGGTCACAGCGTCCATGAGTCTCGATACTCCTTCTGAGGGGTGGGGGCTCAGCCCTTGGTGAGGATGGAGCGGGCGAAGAAGAGGAGGTTGGCCGGCTTCTCCGCCAGGCGGCGCATGAAGTAT
Organism: Streptomyces sp. NPDC001744; assembly: GCF_042892575.1. Classification (NCBI taxonomy): domain Bacteria; kingdom Bacillati; phylum Actinomycetota; class Actinomycetes; order Kitasatosporales; family Streptomycetaceae; genus Streptomyces; species Streptomyces sp. NPDC001744. Next base: position 292,580 of record NZ_JBIAUG010000002.1, on the reverse strand, counting down.
CCGTACCAGTCCGTGCCGTACGCGGTGTACACGCGCATGCGGTGTCCCTCGGCGGCGAGGCGGTGCTGCTCCTCGCCGCGGATGCCGTACAGCATCTGGAACTCGTACTCGTCCAGTTTGCGCCCGGCGCGGCGGGCCAGCTCCTGGCCGATGGAGATCAGGCGCGGGTCGTGGGACCCGATCATCGGGTAGCCGGAGCCCTCCATCAGGATCTTCATGATCCGGACGTACGCCTTGTCGATCTCCGGCTTGTCCTGGAGGGCGACGGAGGCGGGCTCCTTGTAGGCGCCCTTCACGATCCGGACGCGGGAGCCGTTCGCGGCGAGGCGGCGGGCGTCGTCCTCGGTGCGGAAGAGGTACGCCTGGATGACGCAGCCGGTCTGCGGGAAGTCCTTCCGCAGCTCCTCGTGGATGGCGAACATCGAGTCGAGGGTGGTGTGGTCCTCGGCGTCCAGGGTGACGGTGGTGCCGATCGCGGCGGCGGCCTCGACGACGGGCCGGACGTTCGCCAGCGCGAGCTCGTGGCCGTCCTCCAGGGACTGGCCGAACATCGACAGCTTCACGGACATCTCGGCGCGCTCGCCGAGCCCCAGCTCCCCGAGCCGGCCGACGAGCTCCAGGTAGGCGTCCCGGGCGGCGTACGACTGCTCGACGGTGGTGATGTCCTCACCCACGACGTCGAGGGTGACCTCCAGGCCGCGCTCGCCCAGCTCCCGCACGATCGGGACGACGTCGTCGACCGTCTCGCCGGCGATGAAGCGCGCCACGACCTGCTTGGTCCCGGGCGCGGCCGACACGAAACGGCGCATCTTGTCGCTGCGCGACGCGGCGAGGATCACGGGACCCAGCACGGGGACCTCCAGAAGGGCAGGGTGACGAAGGGCGCCTTACCCGGTCTTTCATGAAGAACCGGGAACAGCACGAAGAACCACCGTGAAACCTATGGATCGCTCCGATCGTCCGCCACCTACAGCTGTCACGCATCCGTGGCCCGCCTCTCATACATCTGTCTGAAAGGGTGCGAGAATGGGCCGGTGAAGGACGATTACCAGGACCTGGTGGACGAGATCTCCGCGCTGCTCGGCGCCCCGGCGACGCTGGAGAACCGCGACTTCGGCCTGATCGCCTTCGGCGCCCACGACAGCGACGACGACACCACGACGGACCCCGTCCGGACGCGGTCGATCCTGACCCGGAAGTCGACCCCGGCGGTCCGCGCCTGGTTCGAGGGCTTCGGCATCACCCGGGCGGAGGGCCCGGTCCGCATCCCGGCCGCCCCGGACGCCGGGGTGTTCCGCGACCGCCTCTGCCTGCCCGTACGCCACCGGGGCGTCGTCCTCGGGTACGTCTGGCTGCTCGACACCGACCCCGGCCCCGCCCCCTCCCGGCTCGCCGCCGCGATGGAGGTCGCCACCCGGATCGGTGACCTCCTCGCCGACGAGGAGCGCGCGGACGCCGACCTCTCGCGCGATTTCGCCGCGGTCCTGACCGCCGGCCGCGGCTGGCAGGGCGACATGGCCGTCGCGGCGCTCCGCGCGGCCCTCGGCCCCGGCGCGGACGGCCTGCACACCGTCGTCTGCGTGACGCCGTGGCGGGGCGAGGCCCCTCCGGTCCGGGCGATTCCCGGCGTGGCCGCGGTCGCCGCGCTCCCCGAGGGCGCGTCCCTCGCCGTCCTCGTACGGCTGCGCACAGCCGAGGACCTCTCCCCCGCCCGTACGGCGGCCGAGCGGCTGCGCGCCGACGCCCCGGCCGGCATCGCGTCCCCCCGCCGGGGCCTCACGGAACTCGCGGCGGCCTGGCGCGAGGCCAGCACGGCGGCCCGCGCCGCCACGGCCCAGCCGGCCCTCGGACCCGTCGCCGAGTGGACCGGGATCGGCCCGTACCGCCTGCTCGCGGCGCTCTACCACCCCGAGGTCGACCCCGTCGTCGCCCCGCTGCTGGCCCCCGCCCACGCCGAACTGGCCCGCACCGCCGAGGTGTTCCTCGACAACGCGGGCCAGGCGGGCCGCACGGCGCAGGCCCTGGGCATCCACCGCCAGACCCTGTACTACCGGCTGTCCCGGGTCGAACAGCTCACGGGCCTGGACCTGGACGACGGCGAGGACCGGCTGCTGCTGCACATGTCCCTGAAGTCGGCCCGGCTCTGAGCGCCCGCTCCCCCCGGGGAGGGATGCGCGTCAGATCAGGTTGACCGAGCGGGCCGAGGTGGCGCCGATCTCCGCCGAGATCTCCGCGAGCACCGGCGCCGGGACCGTGTCGTCCACGGTGAGGACGACGAGCGCCTCGCCGCCCTCCTCCGCGCGGGAGACCTGCATGCCGGCGATGTTCAGGCCGGCCTCGCCGAGGATGCGGCCGACCGTGCCGACGACGCCCGGACGGTCCTCGTAGCGCAGCACGGCCATGTGGTCGGCGAGCGCCAGGTCCACGTCGTACTCCCCGACCGCGACGATCTTCTGGAGGTGCTTGGGGCCGGCGAGGGTGCCGGAGACCGAGACCTCCTCGCCGTTCGCGAGGGTGCCGCGCACGGTGACCACGTTGCGGTGGTCGGGCGACTCGGAGCTGGTCGTCAGGCGCACCTCGACACCGCGCTCCTGCGCGAACAGCGGGGCGTTGACGTACGACACGGTCTCGTCGACCACGTCCTCGAACACGCCCTTGAGGGCGGAGAGTTCGAGCACCTTGACGTCGTGCTGGGTGATCTCGCCGTAGACCTCGACGTCGAGCCGGGCCGCGACCTCGCCCGCGAGGGCGGTGAAGATCCGGCCGAGCTTCTCCGCGAGCGGCAGCCCCGGCTTCACGTCCTCCGCGATCACGCCGCCCTGGACGTTGACCGCGTCCGGGACCAGTTCGCCGGCGAGCGCCAGGCGCACCGACCTGGCGACGGCGATGCCGGCCTTCTCCTGGGCCTCGTCCGTGGAGGCGCCGAGGTGCGGGGTGCAGACGACCTGGTCGAGCTCGAAGAGCGGGGAGTCCGTGCAGGGCTCCTTGGCGTACACGTCGAGGCCCGCGCCGGCGACCCGGCCCTCCTTGATCGCCGAGTACAGCGCCGCCTCGTCCACGATCCCGCCGCGCGCGGCGTTGACGATCCGGACGGAGGGCTTGACCTTGCGCAGCGCCTCGTCGCCGATGAGGCCGAGGGTCTCCGGGGTCTTCGGCAGGTGGACGGTGATGAAGTCCGCGACCTCCAGGAGCTCGTCCAGGGCCAGCAGCTTCACCCCCATCTGGGCGGCGCGGGCGGGCTGCACGTAGGGGTCGTACGCGACGATCTTCATGCCGAAGGCCGACATGCGCTGGGCGACCAGGACGCCGATGCGGCCGAGGCCGACGACGCCGAGGGTCTTCTCGCTCAGCTCGACGCCCGTGTACTTGGAGCGCTTCCACTCGCCGTTCTTCAGCGCCGTGTTGGCCTGCGGGATGTTGCGCGCGGTGGCGACGAGCAGGCCGCACGCGAGTTCGGCGGCGGTGACGATGTTCGACGTCGGGGCGTTGACGACCATCACGCCGGCCTTGGTGGCGGCGGAGACGTCCACGTTGTCCAGACCGACGCCGGCGCGGGCGACGACCCGCAGCCTGTTCGCGGCGGCGATGGCCTCGGCGTCGACCTTGGTCGCGGAACGGACCAGGATCGCGTCCACGTCCGCGATGGCGGGGATCAGCTCGGCGCGGTCGGCGCCGTTGCAGTGCCGGATCTCGAAGTCCGGCCCCAACGCGTCGACGGTGGCGGGCGACAGCTCTTCAGCGATGAGTACGACAGGTTTCGAGCTCACGTGAGTCCTCACAGGTCCAGTGCGGACGGCCGTCCCGACGGCCGCAGGCGGTGGAGGGGCTTGCCGCGTGAAAGCGCACGACGCTGTGGGCCTGACGCGTATGTTGTGGAGAAGTGTAGTGGTGCGCGGGAACGGTTCACCCGCCTCGTCGGCAGGATCACCCGTCCGTGGTTGGACAGTGTGTCCAACGATGCGACGAGGGGCCGGACCGCGCGTCCGACCCCTCGTCGGAAGGCTTACGCCTCCTCGTCGTTCACCCAGCTCATGAGCTTGCGCAGCTCCTTGCCGGTGGTCTCCAGGAGGTGGTTCTCGTCCTGGGTCTTGTACTCGTTGTACTTCTTCAGGCCGCCGTGGTACTCGGCCATCCACTCCTTGGCGAAGGTGCCGTCCTGGATCTCCGCGAGGACCTTCTTCATCTCGGCCTTGGTGGCGTCGGTGATGATCCGCGGGCCGGTGACGTAGTCGCCCCACTCGGCGGTCTCGGAGACCGACCAGCGCATCTTCTCCAGGCCGCCCTCGTACATGAGGTCCACGATGAGCTTCAGCTCGTGCAGGCACTCGAAGTACGCGATCTCCGGCTGGTAACCGGCCTCGGTCAGGGTCTCGAAGCCCGCCTTGACCAGGGCGGCGGTGCCGCCGCAGAGGACGGCCTGCTCGCCGAAGAGGTCGGTCTCGGTCTCCTCGGTGAAGGTCGTCTTGATGACGCCGGCGCGGGTGCCGCCGATGCCCTTGGCGTACGAGAGCGCCAGCGCGAAGGCGTTGCCGGTGGCGTCCTGCTCGACGGCCGCGATGCACGGAACGCCGCGGCCCTCCTCGTACTGACGGCGGACCAGGTGGCCCGGGCCCTTCGGGGCGACCAGGGCGACGTCGATGCCCTCGGGCACCTGGATGAAGCCGTAGCGGATGTTCAGGCCGTGGCCGAAGAAGAGCGCGTCGCCCTCCTTCAGGTTCTCCTTGATGGACTCCTCGTAGACCTGGGCCTGGATCGGGTCCGGGGTCAGGATCATGATGAGGTCGGCCTCGGCCGCCGCCTCGGCGACGGAGACGACCCGCAGGCCCTGCTCCTCGGCCTTGGCCTTGGACTTCGAGCCCTCCTGCAGACCGACGCGGACGTCGACGCCGGAGTCGCGGAGCGACAGCGCGTGGGCGTGGCCCTGGCTGCCGTAACCGATCACCGCGACCTTGCGGCCCTGGATGATGGACAGGTCGGCGTCGTCGTCGTAGAACAGCTCGGCCACTGGGATCTCCTTGATGTGCTGGTGGTGCGTCCCACCGTACGGCGGGGAGCGGGGGGAAGGTCACGGGGTCTCGTCCATCGGACCGCCGGGCGTGCCCGGCGGCCGGCGGGGCCCCTCAGGCGCTGCGGTCGAGGGCCCGCAGCGACCGGTCCGTGATGGACCGGGCGCCACGCCCTATGGCGATCGTGCCGGACTGCACGAGCTCCTTGACGCCGAACTGCTCCAGCATCTTGAGCATCGCGTCGAGCTTGTCGCTCGAACCGGTGGCCTCGATGGTGACCGCCTCGGGCGAGACGTCCACGGTCTTGGCGCGGAACAGCTGCACGATCTCGACGATCTGGGAGCGGGTCTCGTTGTCGGCGCGGACCTTCACCAGGACGAGCTCGCGCTGGATCGCGGCGCCGGGCTCGAGTTCGACGATCTTCAGGACGTTGACCAGCTTGTTGAGCTGCTTGGTCACCTGCTCCAGGGGCAGGTCCTCGACACTGACCACGATGGTGATGCGGGAGATGTCGGGGTGCTCGGTGACGCCCACGGCGAGCGAGTCGATGTTGAAGCCCCGGCGGGAGAACAGGGCGGCGATCCGGGCGAGGATGCCGGGCGTGTTCTCGACGAGGACGGAGAGCGTGTGCTTGGTGGACATGTCGTGGGTCTCTTCCTTGTCGCTGTCGCTCTGCGTGCTCAGTCGTCTTCGCCGTCGCCGAAGTCGGGACGGACGCCCCGGGCCGCCATGACCTCGTCGTTGGAGGTGCCGGCGGCGACCATCGGCCAGACCTGGGCGTCCTCGTGGACGATGAAGTCGACCACGACCGGGCGGTCGTTGATGGCGTTGGCCTCGGCGATGACCTTGTCCAGGTCGGCCGGGTCCTCACAGCGCAGGGCGACACAGCCCATGGCCTCGGAGAGCTTGACGAAGTCGGGGACGCGGGTGCCCCTGTTCGCCTTCAGGTCGTCCGGACCGGAGTGCAGGACGGTGTTGGAGTAGCGCTGGTTGTAGAAGAGGGTCTGCCACTGGCGGACCATCCCGAGGGCGCCGTTGTTGATGATGGCGACCTTGATCGGGATGTTGTTCAGGGCGCAGGTGGTCAGCTCCTGGTTGGTCATCTGGAAGCAGCCGTCGCCGTCGATGGCCCAGACCGGACGGTCGGGCAGACCGGCCTTGGCGCCCATCGCGGCGGGGACCGCGTACCCCATCGTCCCGGCGCCGCCGGAGTTGAGCCAGGTGGCGGGCTGCTCGTAGTCGATGAAGTGGGCGGCCCACATCTGGTGCTGGCCGACGCCCGCGGCGAAGATCGTGCCCTCGGGGGCGAGCTGTCCGATGCGCTGGATGACCTGCTGCGGCGAGAGGCTGCCGTCCTCCGGCAGGTCGTAGCCGAGCGGGTAGGTCTCGCGCCAGCGGTTCAGGTCGCTCCACCAGTCCGCGTATCCCGTTCGGGCGGCCTCGCCCTTGTTGCCCTCGCTGTGCTCGGCCTGGACGGCCTGGACCAGGTCGGCGATGACCTCGCGGGCGTCGCCGACGATCGGCACGTCGGCGGTGCGGTTCTTGCCGATCTCGGCCGGGTCGATGTCCGCGTGGACGATCTTGGCGTACGGGGCGAAGCTGTCGAGCTTGCCGGTGACGCGGTCGTCGAACCGGGCGCCGAGGGCGACGATCAGGTCGGCCTTCTGCAGCGCGGTGACGGCGGTGACCGAGCCGTGCATGCCCGGCATCCCCACGTGCAGCGGGTGGCTGTCGGGGAAGGCGCCGAGCGCCATCAGGGTGGTGGTGACCGGGGCGCCGGTGAGCTCGGCGAGGATCTTCAGCTCGGCGGTGGCGCCGGCCTTGATGACGCCGCCGCCGACGTACAGGACGGGCCGCTTGGCGGCGCTGATCAGCTTGGCGGCCTCGCGGATCTGCTTGGCGTGCGGCTTGGTGACCGGGCGGTAGCCGGGCAGGTCGGCCTGGGGCGGCCAGCTGAAGGTGGTCTTCGCCTGGAGGGCGTCCTTGGCGATGTCGACCAGGACCGGGCCCGGACGGCCGGTGGAGGCGATGTGGAACGCCTCGGCGATCGTCCGCGGGATGTCCTCGGCCTTGGTGACCAGGAAGTTGTGCTTGGTGATCGGCATCGTGATGCCGCAGATGTCCGCCTCCTGGAAGGCGTCCGTGCCGATGGCCTTGGAGGCGACCTGACCGGTGATCGCGACGAGCGGGACGGAGTCCATGTGCGCGTCCGCGATGGGGGTGACCAGGTTCGTCGCACCGGGCCCCGAGGTCGCCATGCAGACGCCGACCTTGCCCGTCGCCTGGGCGTAGCCGGTGGCCGCGTGGCCCGCGCCCTGCTCGTGGCGGACCAGGATGTGGCGCACCCTCCGCGAGTCCATCATCGGGTCGTAGGCGGGGAGGATGGCGCCGCCGGGAATGCCGAAGACGGTGTCGACGCCCACTTCCTCGAGAGAACGGATGAGGGACTGCGCGCCCGTGACGTGCTCGACGGCGGTGGGCAGCGCGCCGTTACGGGGCCGCGGCTGCGGATGGTGCCCGGTGGCCTGCTCGGTCATCAGCATCTCTTCTCGAGGCAGAGGGTTTCTTGCGAAGTGTTTTACGAGGTTTTGCGGCGACTTCGGGGTGAGCCGGTGCAACAAAAAACCCCTCGTGCCGTGAGGCAAGCGAGGGGAGCGCGTCGGGTGCGTTCTAAGCCGGGCCTACGATGCCCCTGCTTCAGCCGACGCGCTTTCCAAGTACGAGAATTCGGGTGCGCATGGCACTGACCCTCTCCCCCACCCCTCTTCACTGTCAAGTGGGTGGGACGGGCGTCTCATCATGTGGGCGCATCGGGGGCCGGTTTCCGACAGGGACGGGGATCGCCCCGGGCAGCGGGTACTCGTCCCGGACGAGCGCCCTGCGCAGCCGGTACTCGTCCAACGGGCCCGAGAAGGCCATGCCCTGGGCGTGGCTGCAGCCCATGGCGCGCAGGGCGACGACCTGCTCCGGTACGTCGACGCCGTCGGCGACGGTCCGCATCCCGAGGTCGCGGGCGATGCGGAGCACCCCGCGGGTGATCTTGCGGAGCCGGGCGGACTCGACCACGCCCTCGACCAGCACCCGGTCCAGCTTCAACATGTCCGCGGGGAGCCGCCGCAGGGCGTCGACGGCCACGTGGCCGCTGCCGAAGCCGTCGAGCGCGATCCGCACGCCGAGTCTGCGCAGGGCGACCAGGCGCCGTTCCAGCTCGTCCAGCGGAATCCGGGGGTCGTTGTCGGCCAGCTCGACGATGAGCGAGCCGGACGGCAGCCCGTGCCGGGTCAGCAGGGACTCGATCGATCCGAGCGGCAGGGAACGGTCCAGGAGGCGGCGGGCGGAGAGGCGGATGGCGACGGGGGTGCGATGGCCGATTCCCGCTCGTTCGGCGGCCTGTTCCACGGCCTCCTCCAGGAGCCAGCGCCCCAGCTCGGCGGTGCGCTCGCTGTCGTCGGTGACCCGGAGGTACTCGGCGGGGGTGAAGAGGATGCCCTGGGCGGAACGCCAGCGGGCCTGGGCGCTGACGGCCGCGACCCGGCCGGTCGCGAGATCGACGACCGGCTGGTGGAGCAGGGCGAACTCGCCGTCGTGGAGGGCCGTGCGCAGCCGGGCGGCCAGCTCCGTCCGCCGGACGACCTCGTCCTGCATCTGGGGGACGTAGAGCTCGACGCGGTTCTTGCCGCCGGCCTTGGCCCGGTACATGGCGAGGTCGGCGTTGCGCAGGAGGTCGCCGGCCTCGATGCCCGGTTCGGCGAAGGCGACCCCGATGGAGGCGGCGACCCGCACCTCCTGGCCGCCGTCCAGGCGGTAGGGCCGGGAGAGGGTGAGGCGGAGCCGGTCGGCGATCTCCTGGACCTGGCCGCGGCGGGCCGACGGGTCGTGGCCGCCGTCGCCGAGGATGAGGGCGGCGAACTCGTCGCCGCCGAGCCGGGCGGCGGTGTCCCCGGCCCGTACGGAGTCCTGGAGGCGGCGGGCGGCCTGGATCAGGAGGTCGTCCCCGGCCTGGTGGCCGAGGCGGTCGTTGACCGCCTTGAAGCCGTCGAGGTCGATGAAGAGCACGGCGGCACCGGGGTCGGAGGAGCGCCGGCCGCCGAGCGCCTGGCGGACCCGCCGGGTGAAGAGGGCCCGGTTGGGCAGGTCGGTGAGCGGGTCGTGCTCGGCGTTGTGCTGCAGCTGCGCCTGGAGCCGTACGCGCTCGGTGACGTCCCGGCTGTTGAAGATCAGGCCGCCGTGGTGCCGGTTGACGGTCGACTCCACGTGGAGCCAGCCCTCCCCGCCCCCGGCCTCGCCCGGACGGGAGGCGCCCCCGTGGCCCGAGCGGAAGCGGCACTCGATCCGGGTGGTGGGCTCCTCGGCGGGCGGGGCGGCCAGGAACCGCCGCACCTCGTGGACGACGGCGCCGAGGTCGTCGGGGTGGATGAGGGCGGCGAGTTCGGTGCCGACGAGCTCCTCGGCGTCCCGCCCGTACACGCCGGAGGCGGCCGGGCTGACGTAGTGGAGCGTCCCGTTGGGCGCGGCGATCATGATGACGTCGCTGGAGCCCTGCACGAGGGACCGGAAGTGGTTCTCCTTGTGGGCCAGTTCGTGGGTGAGGGCGATGTTGTCGAGGAGCATGATGCCCTGGCGCACGACGAGGGCGAGGACCACCGTGCAGCCGGTGAGGACGACGACGCGGTCGACCCGGCGCCCCTCGACCACGTTGTAGAGGATGCCGAGGGTGCAGACGGCGGCGGCGAGGTACGGGGTGAGCGCGGCGAGCGAGCCGGCGACCGGGCGGCCGGGCAGCTCCGGTCCGTCCGCGGCGTCCGCGCCGGCCGGGAGGCGGCGCGCGCCCCAGGGCGCGTAGGCGAGCAGCAGGGAGCCGGCGAACCAGCCGGCGTCGAGGAGCTGGCCCGAGGCGTAGTTCTCGCGGAGCAGCGGCGAGGTGAAGAGGGCGTCGCACAGGACGGTGAGGGCGAGGGCGGCGATCGCGGTGTTGGTCGCGGAGCGGTTCGTCTGCGAACGCCGGAAGTGCAGGACGAGCACCATGCTCACGAGGACGATGTCGAGCAGGGGGTACGCGAGCGAGAGCGCCGCCCGGGCCACGGACTCGCCCTCGACGTGGGTGGTGCGGGCGAGGGCCAGGCTCCAGGAGAGCGTGAGCAGGGAGCCGCCGATGAGCCAGGTGTCGAGCGCCAGGCAGAGCCAGCCGGCCCGGTTGGCGGGTCTCTTGGCGAGGACGAGGAGGCCGACGACGGCGGGCGGCGCGAAGAGCAGGAAGAAGAGGTTGGCGACCGAGAAGTCCGGCACCTCGACGCGGAGGACGAACTCGTACCAGCCCCACACCGCGTTCCCGAGGGCGGCCATGAGCGAGGAGAAGGCGAAGAGCAGCCAGGCCGGACGGGCGCTGCCCCGGCGGGCGCGGGCGTAGAGGAAGCAGGAGACCGCGGCGGTCAGGGCGGCGGCGCTCAGCCCGAAGTCACCCATGAAGAGCGCGAGTTCCGGCGAGCCCCAGCCGAGGGAGGCGCCGGTCGTGTAGCCCGCGCAGAGCAGCCCCAGGGAGACCTGGGCGGCGACCGTCCCGGTGCCGGGGCGGTCGGGCCCCCGGGTCCCGGGGTCGCCGGCGGGGCGGCGGGCGAGGGCGGCCCCGGGCGCGTTCACCGGGGGCTCCGGTGCCGCGCCGGCGCGGTCGGCCGTGCCGTGCGGCCGGGCCGGCGGTTCGCCGGCGCCTCCGGGGGCGTGCCCGTCGCGGCCGCGGGGGCCGGCGGCGACGCGGTCCGGGTGTGCGAGACCGGCGGCCACGGCGCTCCCTCCGGTGTGCGGCGGCTCCGGGGAGTCTGGCGCGCGGTGCGGCGCCGCCTGGTCCGGCACCGGGCGCACGAGGCCGGCGGCGAGGCGCTGAAGGTCTCCGGACGACGGCGCCGCCGTGCCGGATCGCCGGTCTCTCGGCCGTGCTCCACCCGTGGCCCCCCTCGGAATCTGATGGCCCGTCACTTCGCTCCCCGGCGTCAGCCCGTACTCGACGCAGTCCCCCGGTCCGGGACGATACACCAGGTTGGTCACGCAGGGACAGGGTCGGAGTACTCTCCGTGACTACCGGGGGTGACGTGCGGTACGGACCGGGACACGTCCGGAGGACGGCGCCGCCCGGAGCGCCGGTTCCGTCCGGGGCGGCGGGATCACCCGGAAGGCCGTATCCCCGGAGGGGAGGAACCGCCGGCGGGGGCGTCCGCGCGGGCCGGCCGTCCGCGCGGCGGGGCTTCCGGGGGCGCGCGCCGGGGCCGGGCCCCGCGCCCCGGCGCGCCGGACGGTCCTCAGGTGGTGAGGAGGACGTTGGCGAGCTCCTCACCGGCCGCGAACCGCCGCAGCTGCGCCGCGATCAGCCGCTTCGCCCGGGGCATGAAGGCCGAGGTGGAGCCCCCCACGTGGGGACTGATCAGGACGCCGGGGGCGTGCCACAGCGGGTGCCCGGCCGGCAGCGGCTCCGGGTCGGTGACGTCGAGCGCCGCCGTGATCCTGCCGCTTCCGGCCTCCTCCAGCAGGGCGGCCGTGTCGACGACCGGCCCGCGGGCGACGTTCACGAGGAGCGCCCCGTCCTTCATCCGGGCGAGGAACCCGGCGTCGGCGAGGTGCCGGGTGTCGGGTGTGAGCGGAGTGGTGAGCACGACCACGTCCGCCTCCGGGAGGAGCGCGGGCAGGTCGGCCAGGGCGTGCACCTCGCCGCGCTCCGCGGTGCGCGCGGAGCGTGCGACGCGCGCCACCCGTGCGCACTCGAAGGGGGCGAGCCGGTCCTCGACGGCGGCGCCGATCGAGCCGTACCCGACGATCAGGACGGACTTGTCGGCGAGCGCCGGGTAGAAACCGGCCCGCCACTCCTCGGCGTCCTGGCCGCGCACGAAGCCGGGGAGGCCGCGCAGCGAGGCCAGGACCAGGGCGAGGGCGAGTTCGGCGGTGCTGGCCTCGTGCACGCCCTTCGCGTTGCACAGGGCCACTCCCGGCCGCAGCGACCCGATGCCGGGGGTGACGTGGTCGATGCCCGCCGACAGGGTCTGCACCACCCGGACCGCGTCCATCCCGGCCAGCGGCCGGACGGCGATCTCCGGGCCCTTCATGTACGGGACGACGTAGAAGGCGCAGCGCGCCGGATCGGCGGGGAACTCCGGTCCGCCGTCCCAGAAACGGTAGTTCAGGCCCGACCCGTCCGGTGCGGGGAGACCTTCGATCTCGTCCGCGGGAATCGGAAGCCACACGTCAGCGGTCGTGTCTTCGCATCTCATGTCCGGGAGGCTATGCGAAGAATCCCGTGCGTCATTGGTTACTTTGGGGGCGGCACAGGGAGGGGTACCGGCAGGTGGAGCGCAGGACTATCGGGGCGACGGCGCTCGACGTGGGCGCGATCGGCCTGGGGTGCATGCCGATGAACTGGGCGTACAGCCGCTCGCAGCAGCGGGGGGACCGCGCGCTGCGGACCGTGCACGCGGCCCTGGACGCCGGGACGAGCCTGCTGGACACCGCGGACATGTACGGCCCGTTCACCAACGAGCTGCTGCTGGGGCGGGTGTTGAAGGAGCGCCGGGCCGACGCCTTCGTCTCGACGAAGTGCGGGCTGCTCGTCGGCGACCAGCACGTGGTCGCCAACGGGCGCCCGGGGTACGTGCGCCGGGCCTGCGACGCCTCGCTGCGGCGGCTCCAGACCGACGTCATCGACCTGTACCAACTGCACCGGGCGGACCCGGAGGTGCCGGTCGAGGAGACCTGGGGCGCGATGGCCGAGCTGGTGTCGGCGGGCAAGGTGCGGGCGCTCGGCCTGTGCGCCGTCGGCGCCCGGACCGCGCGCCGGGGCGCGGTCGGCGCGGACCGCGACGGCTACGAGGGAACGATCCGGCAACTGGAGCGCGTCCAGCAGGTCTTCCCGGTGGCGGCGGTGGAGGCCGAGCTGTCGGTGTGGTCGCAGGAGGCCCTGGTCCGGCTGCTGCCCTGGTGCGCCGCCCGGGGCGTCGGCTTCCTGGCGGCGATGCCGCTGGGGAGCGGTTTCCTGACCGGGACGCTGACCCCGGGCGGCGGTTTCGAACCGGACGATCCGCGCGCCCGGCACCCCCGGTTCACGGCGGAGATGATGGCGGCGAACCAGCCGCTCGTGGCGGGGCTGCGGCGGGTGGCCGCGCGGCACGGACCGGACGTCACCCCGGCCCAGGTGGCGCTCGCCTGGGTCCTCGGCCGGGGCCCGCACGTCGTGCCGGTGCCGGGGACGAAGCGGGAGCGGTGGGCGGTGGAGAACGCGGGGGCGGCCTCGCTGCGGCTGACGCCGGAGGACCTGGCGGAGATCGCGGCGCTCCCGGCGGCCCGGGGGTCCTGGGACTGAGCGCCCGGCGGGAACCACTCCGGGGCGGGCGGTGTTCACACGAGTGGGGACGCCGCCGTCGGGTGGGGCGCCGCCGCGGGGCGGTGGTGCCGCCGTCCGACCCGTCGAAGGGGACCGTGCCGATGAACCGTCCTGCTGTCGTGAAGGCCCTGGCCTCCGCCGCCACCGTGCTGGTCCTGGCGGCGGGCTGCTCCCCGGGAGGCGCGGAGGAGCGGCCGGGCGCGGCCCCGCCGACGCGGGCCCCGTCCTCCGCCCCCGTCTCCCCCGGCACCGCCACGTCCCCGGCCGGCCGGGTGACGGTGGCGGGGACGCTCAGCGAGGGCCTGGAGTCGCCCTGGGGGCTCGCCGCGCTGCCCGGGGGCGATCTGCTGGTCTCGTCGCGGGACGGGGGGACGGTGACCCGGATCGACGGGCGGACCGGCGGGAAGACGCCCCTCGGCGAGGTGCCGGGGGTCGTGCCGGGCGGCGAGGGCGGGCTGCTGGGCCTGGCCGTCCGGGACGGCTGGGTGTACGCGTACCTGACGGCCGCCTCGGACAACCGGATCGTGCGCATGCGGTACGGGGGCGCGTCCGGCGACCGGCTCGGCCCGCCGGAGCCGGTCCTGACCGGCGTCCCCAAGGGGTTCACGCACAACGGCGGGCGGATCGCGTTCGGGCCGGACGGGATGCTGTACGCGGGGACGGGCGAGACCGGGCGGACCGGTCTGGCGCAGGACCGGGGGTCGCTGGGCGGGAAGATCCTGCGGATGACGCCGGAGGGCGCTCCGGCGCCGGGCAATCCCTTCCCGGGCTCGGTCGTCTACTCGTACGGGCACCGCAACGTGCAGGGCCTGGCCTGGGACGCGGACGGGCGGCTGTGGGCGGCCGAGTTCGGCCAGAACGCCTGGGACGAGCTGAACCTGATCGGGGCCGGGCGGAACTACGGCTGGCCGGAGGCCGAGGGACGGGCCGGGAGGAAGGGGTTCGTGGACCCGGTGGCCCAGTGGCCGACCTCGGAGGCGTCCCCGAGCGGGATCGCGTACGCGCGGGGCGCGATCTGGCTGGCCGGGCTCAGGGGCGAGCGGCTGTGGCGGGTCCCGCTCTCCGGCGAGGAACGTTCCGGGGAGCCCCGGGCGTTCCTGGAGGGTGAGTACGGCCGCCTGCGGACCGTCCTCGCGGCGGGCGGCGACCGGCTCTGGCTGGTGACCGGCGAGACCGACACCCGGGGGACGCCCGGGCCCGGTGACGACAGGATTCTCCGCCTCCGGGTGGAGTGAGAAGGGCGGTGGCCGTGTTCGGTCCCATGGCGGAGCTGTTCGCACCCGGCCGGCAGCACACCGAGGAGGAGCGGCGGAGGCTCGCCCTGACCCGGGAGGACGCGGGGGACGCGGACCCGGGCCGGGGCCCGATAGACCTGCGGTCGGGGCGGGTGACGATACGGGTGCCCCGGGCGGGGACGCGGGGGGACGCCGACGGGCGGCCGGAGGACGGCGACGGGCGGCCGGGAAGCGCGCGCGAGGACGGCACCGGGCAGCCGGAAGAGGCACACGGGGAGGGCGGCGGGCGGGTCGGCGGCTAGGGCGCGTGTCGAAAGTCCCGTCTGCCCGGCGGCGCCCGGCACGCACTCCCCCGTAGCCCTTCGGGCACGGGGGTGCCCCCAGCCGCGTTGTCGGGACCGCCCCGATGCATCCGGTACCGGGGCGGCCCTCCGCCGTGCGCTCGCACGCACCGGACACCGCCGGGCCCGCCCTCCGGGCGGACGACGCCCCTTTCGACACACGCCCCAGGAGCGCGCGGAGCCGCGCCGTACGGCCGGGCCGGGCGCGCCCGGCCCCGCGAGGGGGCCGCGGGCCGGTGCCCGCCGGGCCGCCCCGTGAGGAGCCGGGCGGCGGGTGCCCGCCGGGCTGCTCCCCGACCCGGGCCGGGCGGCAGGCCACCGCCGTGCTACTCCTCCGCCCGCTCCGCCTTCGCCGCGCGCCACTCCGGGGCCAGGACCGACCAGATCTCCGTGTCCGTGCGCGTCCCCCGGTACGGGTAGTTCTCGCGCAGGACGCCCTCCCTCGTCATCCCGAGGCGGCGGGCGACGGCGGTGCTCGGCCCGTTCTTCGTGGAGGCGTACCACTCGACGCGGTGGATGCCGCGCTCCTCGACCGCCCAGTCGATGATCACCCGGCAGGCCCGGGTGACCAGGCCCTTCCCGGCGGCGGCGGGCTCCAGCCAGCAGCCCGCCTCGGCGGTGCCGTGCGTCACGTCCATGGTCCGGAACATGACGCCGCCGACGAGGGTGCCCCCGGTCCAGATGCCGTAGATCCGGCCCGCGTCGTTCGCGGCCTTCTCGGCGTACGCGCGGAGGAAGGAACGGGCGGAGTCCAGGTCCGTGACGACGTCCGGCAGCCCGACGTGCTGCCCGATGTACTCCCGGCCCCGGTCCATGTGGGCCAGGAACTCCTCGGCCCGCCAGGGTTCCAGGGGCCGCAGCTCGGCGCCGTCGTCACCCAGCGATATCGCGAACATCCTCGTTCTCCTCCGTGTCCGGGACCGTCATGTGCCGCACCGGGATCTTCGCACGCGCGCCGGCGGCGGCCCGGCACTCCGGCGGTTCGACGCTGATCCGGGGCAGCAGGCGGTCGAGCCGCTTCGGCAGCCACCAGTTGGCGCCGCCGAGCAGGTGCATGAGGGCGGGGACGAGGAGGGTGCGGAGCACGAAGGCGTCGAGGGCGACGGCGGCGGCGAGCGCGATGCCGAACATCGCGACCACCCGGTCGCCGCTGAGGACGAACGCCAGGAAGACGGAGATCATGATGACGGCGGCGGAGTTGATCACCCGGCTGGTCTCGGCGAGGCCGACCCGGACCGCCCGCCGGTTGTCGCCGGTCTCCAGCCACTCCTCGTACATCCGGCTGACCAGGAAGACCTGGTAGTCCATGGAGAGTCCGAAGAGGACGGAGACCATGATCACCGGGAGGAAGGGTTCGATCGGTCCTGCGCTGCCGAGGCCGAGGAGTTCGCTGCCCCAGCCCCACTGGAAGACCGTCACGACGACGCCGAAGGCCCCGGCGACGGCCATGACGTTCATGACGGCCGCCTTGAGCGGGATGCCGACCGAGCGGAAGGCGAGCAGGAGCAGCAGGCAGCCGAGGGCGATGACGACGCCGACGAAGAGCGGCAGCTTGCCGACGATGATCTCGGCGAAGTCGTCGTAGGAGGCGGTGACTCCGCCCACGTTCACGTCGAGGGAGGCGCCCTCCCCGGCCCTCGGCAGGACGTCCCGGCGCAGCCGGTCGACCAGTTCGCTGGTCGCCCTCGACTGCGGCGAGGAGTCGGGGACGACGGTGAGGACGGCGGTGTCACCGGGGCCGTTGTAGGCGATCGGGGAGACGTCCGCGACGCCCCGGGTCGCGCGGAGCACGGCCGGCAGGCGGTCGAGGGCGACCCGGTCGTCGGCGCCGTCGAGGGCGGCGACGAGGGTGAGGGGGCCGTTGACGCCGGGCCCGAAGCCGTCGGCGAGCAGGTCGTACGCCTTGCGGGTGGTCGCACTCGCCGGGCCGTTGCCCTGGTCGGAGGTGCCCAGGTGGAGCGAGAGCGCGGGCAGCGCCAGGACCGCCATGACGACGACTGCGGCGGCTCCGAGGCGCTTGGGGTGCCGCTCGACGAAGGCGGACCAGCGGGCGGCGAACCCGGTGGGGAGGTCGGGCCTCGGTCCGTGTTCGGCGAGCGTCCGGCGTTCGCGCCGGGACAGCGCGCGCGGGCCGATCAGGGAGAGCAGGGCCGGGAGGAGGGTGACGGAGGCGGCGACCGTGAGGACGACGGTGAGGGAGGCGGCGACGGCGACGCCGTTGAGGAAGTCCAGCCGCAGGATCAGCATGCCGAGCAGGGCGATGCAGACGGTGGCCCCGGCGAAGGCGACGGCGCGGCCGGTGGTGGCGACGGCGGTCTCGGCGGCCTCGGCGACGGACAGGCCGCGTTTGAGGCCCTTGCGGTGCCGGGTGACGATGAAGAGCGCGTAGTCGATGCCGACGCCGAGGCCCACGAGCATGCCGAGCATGGGGGCGAAGTCCGCGACGGTCATCAGGTGGCCGAGCAGCACGATCCCGGAGTACGCGATGCCGACGCCGACGAGCGCGGTGGCGATGGGGAGCGCGGAGGCGGCGAGCGAGCCGAAGGCGAGGAAGAGGACGACGGCCGCGACGGCCACGCCGACGACCTCGGCGGCGTGGCCGCCGGAGGCTTCGGTGAGGGCGACGGCGGAGCCGCCCAGTTCGACCCGGAGGCCGTCGGTCGCGGCGCCCTTGGCGGTGTCGACGAGGGCCTCAGCCTCCGCCTCGGGGATGTCGTCCGCCTGTTCGGCGAAGGTGACGGTGGCGTAGGCGGTGCGCCCGTCCTCGCTGATCCGTCCCGCCGCGTCCTCGTAGGGGGAGGTCACGGCGGCGACGCCGGGCAGCTCCGCGACCTCGCGGAGCATGGCGGTCGTGCGCTCCCGGACGGCGTCGGCGCGGACGCTGCCCCGGTCGCTGTGCCAGACGATGGTGTCGCTGTCGCCGCCGAGGCCGCGGAAGCCCCGGTCGAGGAGGGCGGTGGCGCGGCCGGACTCGGTGCCGGCGGCCTCGTAGTCGTTGGAGTAGGCGTTTCCCGCGAGGAGCGCCCCGGCGCCGGTCCCGCCGAGGGCGAGGAGCCAGAGGAGGACGGCGAGGAGGCGGTGCCGGACGCACCACCGGGCGATGGCTGCCAAAGGACGTGCTCCCTGGGTGGTTCGTGGATCTTTCCCGGGAACGGCCCGAAAAGAACGCATGACCTACGTGCGCTCACTCTCGCAGCCAAACGTGATCGTTTGTCCCTTTCGTGTCGATGGTCACAGGGGTGTGGCGTCCACCGGGACGCGGGGCCCGCGCCCCGCGCCCCGGTTCGCCGCGCGCTCAGCCGGAGACGCTGGCGCGGCCGTTCTCGATGTGGCCCATGACCCGGCGGCGGAAGCCTCCGGGGGCGGTCACCTCGACGTCGTACCAGCCGTGCGCGTCGGCGGCGGAGTGGACGACGGTGCGGGTCTTCCCGGGCTTCACGGTGACGGTGCGGGTCCAGTCCGCGAGGTCCTCCTCGTCCACGTACCCGAGCGGCCGGACCGTGAAGGAGAGCGGCGCGGAGCCGGTGTTCCGTACGGTGAGGTGCAGGTCGCGGTCGCGGTGGTCGATCCGGGTGGCCAGCTCGGCGCCGCCCGTCGCGGGCCCCTCGAACTCCCGGCGGAAGCCGTTGGGGCCGGTGATCGTGAAGCGGTAGCGGTCGCCGGGTACCGGGACGGTCCACTCCCCCGTACCCCTGACGTCCCGGTGCTGCGGGACGTCGAACTCGCCCGCGTACGGGTAGAGGGCGAAGTGCGCGCTCGCCCTGCCCCCGTTGCTGAGCGCGACCCGTACGGAACCGGCGCGGACGGTGGCGTCGGCGTCCGGCTGGTACGGCAGGGGGCGGGCGGGGCGGACACCGGGCTCCTGGACGGGCATCCGCTGCACGGCCGGGGGCTGGGGCCGCCAGCGGCCGGTGAACGGCGGAACCGGGCCGGGCCGCTCGACCTCGGGCTGCCGGCGGCTCCGCCGGAAGTCGAAGGCGGAGGTGAGGTCGCCGGTGACGGTCCGGCGCCAGGGGGTGATGTTGGGCTCGCGGACGCCGGTGAGCTTCTCCAGGAAGCGGATCACGGAGGTGTGGTCGAAGGTCTCGGAGCAGACGTAGCCGCCGACCGACCAGGGGGAGACGACGAGCAGCGGGACGCGGATGCCGAGGCCGGTGGGCTGTCCCTTCCAGCGCTCGTCCGGGTCGTCGGCGGGCGGGACGGGCGGCGGGACGTGGTCGAAGAAGCCGTCGTTCTCGTCGTAGTTGATCAGGACGACGGTGTGGCGCCAGACGTCGGGGTGGGAGCCGAGGGCGTCGAGCACCTTGTAGACGAGGGTGGCGGAGGCGATCGGGGAGGAGGAGCCGGGGTGCTCGGAGTCGATCGCGGAGGGCACGAGGTACGAGACCTCGGGCAGGGTCCCGGCGGCGACGTCGGCGCGGAAGGCGTCGGCGAGGGTGCCGCTCTCGACGCGGCGCAGGCCGCGTTCGAAGAGGGAGCGCTCGGCCCGGGTCAGTCCGGCGACGCCCTCCTCCAGGAGGCCGAGGAGCCGGGTCCGCTCGGCGGGGTCCTCCGTGTCGCGGACGGCGGCGTAGAAGGACTCCATGAAGGTGTGGCCGCCGGTGCGGGCGAGCGCCTTGCGGGCGATCTTCTTGAAGGTGGTGAAGAACTCGATGTTGTTGTCGGTGAAGTTCTCCCACTCGGTGTACGTCTTCCAGCTGCGTCCGGCGGCTTCGAGCCGTTCGGCGTAGGTGGACCAGCCGTAGCCGGGGTGGGTGGCCTCGGCGTAGGCGGCGTTGCTCACGGCCCGGCTGCCGTCGGCCTCGTAGCCGGTCCAGCCGGACCAGAGGTGGTTGCGGTTGGGGCTGGTCGAGGTGTGGACCGACGAGTGGTAGGCGTCGCAGACGGTGAAGGTGTCGGCGAGCTCGTAGTGCAGGGGGATGTCCCGGCGGTCGTAGTACGCCATGGTGGCGGCGGTCTTGGCGGTGACCCAGCCGTCCATCCAGCCGCCGCGCCACGCCTTGGCGCCGCCGCTCCAGGAGTGGTCGAGGTCCCCGATGTACTGGAGGTCCTTCTTCTGGGTCTCGGCGGCGTCCCGGATCGGGAAGGGGAGCACGGTCCTGCCGGTCCCGGCGGGCTGCTCGAAGACCGGCCTGCCGGAGGGGAGTTCGACGGCGTTGCGGTCGCCGAATCCGCGGACGCCGCGGAGGGTGCCGAAGTAGTGGTCGAAGGAACGGTTCTCCTGCATCAGGATCACGACGTGCCGGACCGCCGAAAGCCCTCCGGACGGGGGCTCCGCGGCCATCGCGGCCTGCAGCGACGGCGGCAGCAGCGATCCGGCCGCGGCGGCACCCAGGGCGCCTCCGCCCAGTGCGAAGAGCCTTCTGCGGGACATCTCGGACGACAAGACCGACCTCCAGTCGACGGCCAATGGTTCTCCTTCGAGCCATTGGGTGGTTCGCCGGGGACGGTAGTGAGACGGGGTGACGACGAGAAGACCCGGCGGGGGCCTTCCCGTGAACGTCCAAGGGAACGGGACGGAAGTCCAAACGATTTCAGGTCATCGGGGGGCCCTGCCGGACCGCGCGGAACGGCCCGCCCGCCGGAACGGGGCGCGCAGGCGCACCGCGCCGGAACCGCGGAACGACGCGGGGCGGCGCCCCGGTGCCGTCGCACCGGAACGCCGCCCCGCGGCCGTACGAGAGGGGGATCAGCCCTCGGAGACGCCCAGCTTCTCCAGGATCAGGTCCTTGACCCTCGCCGCGTCCGCCTGGCCGCGGGTGGCCTTCATGACCGCGCCGACCAGGGCGCCGACCGCCGCGACCTTGCCGCCGCGGATCTTGTCCGCGATCGCCGCGTTGCCCGCGATGGCCTCCTCGACCGCCGCGCCGAGCGCGCCGTCGTCGGAGACGACCTTCAGACCGCGCTTCTCGACGACCTCGTCCGGGGTGCCCTCGCCGGCGAGGACGCCCTCGATGACCTGGCGGGCCAGCTTGTCGTTGAGGTCGCCGGAGGCCACCAGGGCCGAGACCCGGGCCACGTCCGCCGGGGTGATCGGCAGCTCCTCCAGGGAGACGCCCCGCTCGTTGGCGTTGCGGGCCAGCTCGCCCATCCACCACTTGCGGGCCGAGGCCGCGTCCGCGCCCGCCTCGGCCGTGGCGACGATCGCGTCGACCGCGCCCGCGTTGAGGATGGCCTGCATCTCCACCTCGGAGACGCCCCACTCCTCGCGCAGCCGGTTGCGGCGCACGCGCGGCAGCTCGGGCAGGCCCTTCCGCAGCTCCTCGACCCACTCGCGGGAGGGGGCCACCGGCACCAGGTCCGGCTCGGGGAAGTAGCGGTAGTCCTCGGCGTTGTCCTTGATGCGGCCGGAGGTGGTGGTGCCGTCGTCCTCGTGGAAGTGACGGGTCTCCTGCACGATCGTCCCGCCGGAGGACAGGACGGCCGCGTGGCGCTGGATCTCGAAGCGCGCCGCGCGCTCCACCGAACGGAGCGAGTTGACGTTCTTCGTCTCCGAGCGGGTGCCGAAGGTCTTCGTGCCGTGCGGGCGCAGCGACAGGTTCACGTCGCAGCGCATCTGGCCCTTGTCCATGCGCGCCTCGGAGACGCCCAGGGCGCGGATCAGCTCGCGCAGCTCGGCGACGTACGCCTTGGCGACCTCGGGGGCCCGCTCGCCCGCGCCCTCGATGGGCTTGGTGACGATCTCGATGAGCGGGATGCCGGCCCGGTTGTAGTCGAGCAGCGAGTGCGAGGCGCCGTGGATGCGGCCCGTCGCGCCGCCGATGTGGGTGGACTTGCCGGTGTCCTCCTCCATGTGGGCGCGCTCGATCTCCACGCGGAAGACCTCGCCGTCCTCCAGCTGGACGTCCAGATAGCCGTTGAAGGCGATCGGCTCGTCGTACTGGGAGGTCTGGAAGTTCTTCGGCATGTCCGGATAGAAGTAGTTCTTCCGGGCGAAGCGGCACCACTCGGCGATCTCGCAGTTCAGCGCGAGGCCGATCTTGATCGCGGACTCGACGCCGATCGCGTTGACGACCGGGAGCGAGCCGGGCAGGCCGAGGCAGGTCGGGCAGGTCTGCGCGTTCGGCTCCGCGCCCAGCTCGGTCGAGCAGCCGCAGAACATCTTCGTCCGGGTGCCGAGTTCGACATGGACCTCCAGGCCCATGACGGGGTCGTACTCGGCGAGCGCCGCTTCGTACGACAGCAGTTCAGTGACAGTCACGGTGAGACTTTCCCTCTCAGCCCAGCAGGACGTCGTCGTCGCCCAGGCGCTTGAGCTCCCGGTAGAGGATCGCCAGGCCGGTGACGATGGCGGCGGCGGACACCGCGGCGTCGATCAGCCGCAGGGTGTCGCCGTCGTTGCGGGCCAGCTTCGCCTGCTTGGCGACGCTGACGGCGCCGAAGGCGGTGGTCGCCAGCGAGACGTAGACGCCGGTCTTCGACTTCTTGAAGTTCTTGGCCTTCTTTGCCATGGCACTCACAGCGACGGAGCCTCCTCGAGCAGCGGGTGGCCCCACTTTTCCACGAAGGCGGCCTCGACGGCGGCGCCGACCCTGTAAAGGCGGTCGTCCTTCATGGCGGGGGCGATGATCTGCAGACCGACCGGCAGGCCGTCCTCGGGCGCGAGGCCGCAGGGCAGCGACATGGCGGCATTGCCGGCCAGGTTGGTCGGGATGGTGCACAGGTCCGCGAGGTACATGGCCATCGGGTCGTCGGCGCGCTCGCCGATCGCGAAGGCGGTGGTGGGGGTCGTCGGGGAGACGATCACGTCCACCTGCTCGAACGCCTTCTCGAACTCGCGGGTGATGAGGGTGCGGACCTTCTGGGCGGAGCCGTAGTACGCGTCGTAGTAGCCGGAGCTGAGCGCGTACGTGCCGAGGATGATCCGGCGCTTGACCTCGTCGCCGAAGCCGGCCTCGCGGGTGAGGGCGGTGACGTCCTCGGCGGACCGGGTGCCGTCGTCGCCGACCCGCAGGCCGTAGCGCATGGCGTCGAAGCGGGCCAGGTTGGAGGAGCACTCGGACGGCGCGATCAGGTAGTACGCCGAGAGGGCCAGGTCGAAGGTCGGGCAGTCCACCTCGACGACCTCGGCGCCCAGCGACTTCAGCAGCTCGACGGACTCGTCGAAGCGCTGCACGACGCCGGCCTGGTAGCCCTCGCCGCGGAACTGCTTGACGACGCCGACGCGCATGCCGGCGACCGAGCCGTTGCGGGCGGCCTCGACGACCGGCGGGACCGGGGCGTCGATGGAGGTGGAGTCGAGCGGGTCGTGCCCGGCGATCGCCTCGTGCAGCAGGGCCGCGTCCAGGACCGTGCGGGCGCAGGGGCCGCCCTGGTCGAGGGAGGAGGAGAAGGCCACCATGCCGTAGCGGGAGACCGCGCCGTAGGTCGGCTTGACGCCGACGGTGCCGGTGACGGCGGCGGGCTGGCGGATGGAGCCGCCGGTGTCCGTGCCGATGGCGAGGGGGGCCTCGTACGCGGCGAGGGCGGCCGACGAACCGCCGCCGGAGCCGCCGGGGATCCGGGTGAGGTCCCAGGGGTTGCCGGTCGGGCCGTAGGCGCTGTTCTCGGTGGAGGAGCCCATCGCGAACTCGTCCATGTTGGTCTTGCCGAGGATGACGACGTCGGCGGCCTTCAGGTTCCTGACCAGGGTCGCGTCGTACGGGGGGATCCAGCCCTCCAGCATCTTCGAGCCCACGGTCGTCGGGATGCCGGCGGTGGTGAAGATGTCCTTGAGCGCGAGCGGCACGCCCGCGAGCGGGCCGAGCTTCTCGCCCCGCGCGCGCTTCTCGTCCACGGCGCGGGCCTGGGCCAGGGCGCCCTCGCGGTCCACGTGCAGGAAGGCGTGGACCTTCTCGTCCACGGCCTCGATGCGGGCGAGGTGGGCCTCGGTGACCTCGACGGCGGTCAGCTCGCCGGCGGCGATCTTCCCGGCGATCTCGGCCGCGGTGAGCTTGATGATGGTGTGGTCCGTCATGGCTTCTTAGTCCTCCCCCAGGATCTGCGGCACCTTGAAACGCTGCTGCTCCTGGGCCGGGGCGCCGGAGAGCGCCTGCTCGGGGGTGAGTGACGGACGGACCTCGTCCGCGCGCATGACGTTGGTCAGCGGCAGCGGGTGGGAGGTCGGGGGTACGTCTTGGTCGGCGACCTCGGAGACGCGGGCGACCGCGCCGATGATGTCGTCGAGCTGGCCGGCGAAGTGATCGAGTTCTTCGCTCCGCAGCTCCAGACGCGCCAGCCGGGCGAGGTGGGCGACCTCCTCGCGCGTGATGCCAGGCATGCGGTTCCTCACGGGATGAGCTTGATGGTGTGGGCCCATCCTAGGGGGCCGGTGCCCCGGCCCGTGAAACGGTTTCGCCGGGCCGGGTCAGCCCCGGGGGACGACCTGGCCCGAAGGGCGGTCCAGGTCGGTCGGGGCCGCGAGGTCGGCGGGGCGGTGCCAGCCGTGCTCGCCGCGGGCCAGGAGCCAGGCGGTCGCCTCGTCCGGCGGCATGGCGGCGGCGACCAGCCAGCCCTGGACGGCGTCGCAGCCCAGGTCCCGCAGCCGCTCCCAGGTCTCGTCGTCCTCGACGCCCTCGGCGACGACGAGGAGGCCCAGGGAGTGGGCGAGGTCGACGGTGCAGCGGACGATCTCGGCGTCCTCGGTGTCGATAGCGAGCCGGGCGACGAAGGAACGGTCGATCTTCAGTTCGCTGACCGGCAGCCGGCGCAGGTGGACGAGGGAGGAGTAGCCGGTGCCGAAGTCGTCGAGGGACATCTTCACGCCGTGGCCGGTGAGGGCGTTGAGCGTGTCGGCGGCCCGCTGCGGGTCCTCCAGGAGGACGTGCTCCGTTATCTCCAGCTGGAGGGAGCCGGCCGGGACGCCGTGGCGGGCGAGCCGGGCGGCGACGGCGCCCGCGAAGCCGGGGGTGTGGACGTCGCGCGGGGAGACGTTGACGGCGACCGGGACGTCGAGGCCCTGGGCGCGCCAGCGGGCGACCTGGGCGAGGGCGGTCTCCAGGACGTACTCGGTGAGGTGCGGCATCAGGCCGGAGGACTCGGCGATGGCGATGAACTCGTCCGGCGGAACCTTTCCGCGCTCGGGGTGGACCCAGCGGACGAGCGCCTCCAGGCCCGCGACCTGACCGTCGAAGCGGACCTTGGGCTGGTAGTGGAGCTGGACCTCGTGGGCGTCGAGGGCGCGGCGCAGGTCGCCGAGGAGGCCGAGCCGGTCGGGGGTGTTGGAGTCGCGCTTGGACTCGTAGACCTCGACGCCGGTGCGGTCCCGCTTGGCCTGGTACATGGCGACGTCGGCGCGGCGCAGCAGGCCCTCGGCGTCGAGGGCGTGGTCGGGGAAGACGGCGACGCCGGCGCTGGCCTCCAGGACGAGGGTGAGCCCGTCGAGGTCGAGCGGGGAGGAGAGTTCGGCGACGAGGTGGCGGGCGACGCGCTGGGCGCTGGTGGTGGAGTCGGTGGCGGGCAGCAGGACGGCGAACTCGTCGCCGCCGAGCCGGGCGGCCTCGGCGCCGCGGGGCAGGGCGCGCCGGAGCCGGTCGGAGATCTGGAGGAGGAGCCGGTCGCCGGCGAGGTGCCCGAGGGTGTCGTTGACCGAGCGGAAGCGGTCGAGGTCGATGAGGACGAGGGCGGCGCGGGCGCCCTCCCCCTCGGCGTCCTCCAGGGCGGTCCAGGCCCGTTCCAGGAGCCACTGGCGGTTGGGCAGCCCGGTCAGCGGGTCGCGCAGTTGCTCCTCGGCACGGGCGCGGGCGATCCAGAGGGTGGAGTCGAGGGCGATGAGGGGGACGGCGAAGAGCGGCAGCAGGACCGGGCGGGTGGCGGTGACGACGCAGATGAGCGGGGCGATGCCGAGGAGGGCGACGGCGACGAGGCCCTGCCGGAGGAGGGCGGTGCGGGCGACGGTGGGCAGTCCGCCCTTCTGGGGGGCGAGCGTGTACCACAGGAGGGACCGGGTCACCACGAGGTAGGTGGTCGCGGCGACCACGATTTCCGGCAGGTCCCCGATCGTCCAG
The DNA here is from genome assembly GCF_042892575.1 of Streptomyces sp. NPDC001744. Classification (NCBI taxonomy): domain Bacteria; kingdom Bacillati; phylum Actinomycetota; class Actinomycetes; order Kitasatosporales; family Streptomycetaceae; genus Streptomyces; species Streptomyces sp. NPDC001744. Next base: position 266,654 of record NZ_JBIAUG010000002.1, on the reverse strand, counting down.
TCGAGGGGCCGCCAGGGCGTCCCCACGGTCGGTACGTCGCCGAAGAGGGCGAGGACGAGGGCGGCGGCGCCGATGCCGAGGACGTCGGCGGCGGCGTGCAGCAGGCTCTGGCGCCACCGGTGGTGGCGGGCGGCGCCGACGAGGACGACCACGGTCAGCGAGACGAGTCCGGCGGGCACCCAGCCGTACAGCAGGAGGACGGCGAGGGTGAGGGCGGCGCCGGAGCCGGTGCCGCCCCACCAGCGGTCGCGGCCGAGGGCGACCAGGTGGCCGACGACGAGGCCGGTGAGGAGGGCGAGGGACCAGCCGGCGACCCCGCCGGGGAAGAGTCCGTGCCCGGGGCTCAGGGCCCGCTGCAGTCCCGCGGCGAGCACGACGGCGGCGATGCCCACCACGGCCGCGGGCAGCCGGGACGTGGAGCCCTGCGGGACCGCGCGGCCGTGCGGCCGTGGGACCGGGGCGGCGCTCTCGGTCGGTTCCATTTCCGTCCCTCTCACAGGCGGCGGTGCCGTCGGTGTGCGATGGGTCACGGCCGTCCGTCGGGCGGCCGTCCGTCGTCCGGCCGTCCGTCGCGGGGCCGCCGTCCGGCGGCCTTTCCCGGTGCCACGGGGCCGTGTTGTCCCGGTTGTCCTGACGCCACGACCGGCAGAGCCCTCGCGCGGCCGCGCAGGACGAGACGCACGGTCACCACACTAGGCCGCCGAGGGCCCCGACGGGCAGCGCTCTCCTTGTCTTGCCCGAATGAGACCCGGTCACCCGTCACGATCTGGTATGCGCCGAACGAGTGAAGTCTCCCGCGCCCGCGGGAGACGTCCGGGGATCACTCGGGGGCGGGCACCGCGGCCTCCCGCGCCGCCTCCGGCCCCTGTTCGAGCAGGACCGAGAAGCCTTCCTCGTCCAGAACCGGAACCTTCAGCTGCATGGCCTTGTCGTACTTCGAGCCAGGGTTTTCGCCTACCACGACGAAGCCGGTCTTCTTCGAAACGGAACCGGTCACCTTCGCTCCGAGCCGCTGGAGCGACTCTTTTGCGCCATCCCTGGTGAACTTCTCCAGGGTGCCGGTCACCACGACGGTCAGCCCCTCCAGCGGACGCGGCCCCTCGTCCTCGCCGGCGCCCTCGTCCTCCAGGGTGACCCCGGCGGCCCGCCACCTGCGCACGATCTCGCGGTGCCACTCCTCGGAGAACCACTGCTTCACCGCCGCCGCGATGATCCCGCCGACCCCGTCGACGGCCGCCAGCTCCTCCTCGCTCGCCTGCTCGATCCGCTCCAGGGAGCGGAACTCACGGGCGAGCGCCTCGGCCGCGACCGGCCCCACGTGCCGGATCGAGAGCCCGTTGATGAACCGGGCCAGCGGCCGGGTCTTCGCCTCCTCGATGTTCTTCAGCATCGCCAGGGCGTTCTTCTTCGGCTCGCCCTTCTGGTTGGCGAAGACGGTGACGATCTTCTCCTCGCCGGTCTTCGGGTCCCGCTTGGGCAGCCCGCTGCTCGGGTCGAGGACGTACGCCTTGATCGGCAGCAGCCGCTCGATGGTGAGGTCGAAGAGGCCGCCCTCGTCGTCGAGGGGCGGCTCGGCCGGCTCCAGGGGCCGGGTGAGGGCCGCCGCGGCCACCATCCCGAAGTGCTCGATGTCCAGGCACTGCCGTCCGGCCAGGAAGAACAGCCGCTCGCGCAGCTGCGCCGGGCAGGTCCGGGCGTTCGGGCAGCGGAGGTCGATGTCGCCCTCCTTCATCGGCTTCAGCGGCGTCCCGCACTCCGGGCACTCGGACGGCATCACGAACTCCCGCTCGCTGCCGTCCCGCAGGTCCGCGACCGGCCCGAGGATCTCCGGGATGACGTCGCCGGCCTTGCGCAGCACGACCGTGTCGCCGATGAGGACGCCCTTGGCCTTCACCACCTCCTGGTTGTGGAGGGTGGCGAACTCGACCTCGGAACCGGCCACGGTCACCGGCTCCACCTGCGCGTACGGGGTGACGCGCCCGGTCCGGCCGACGCCGACCTTGATGTCGACCAGCCTGGTGTTGACCTCCTCCGGGGCGTACTTCCAGGCGATCGCCCAGCGCGGGGCGCGGGCCGTGGAGCCGAGCCGGCCCTGGAGCGGGATCTCGTCCAGCTTGACGACGACGCCGTCGATCTCGTGCTCGACGGAGTGCCGGTTCTCCCCGAAGTACGCGATGAACTCCCGCACCTCGTCGAGCGTCTTCACCACCCTGTTGTGCCGGGCGGTGGGCAGGCCCCACTCGTGGAGCAGTCCGTACGCCTCCGAGAGCCGGGCGATGTCGAAGCCCTCGCGGGCGCCGATGCCGTGCACCACCATGTGGAGCGGGCGGGAGGCGGTGACCTTCGGGTCCTTCTGGCGGAGCGAACCGGCGGCCGCGTTGCGCGGGTTGGCGAAGGGCTTGTCGCCGGCCTCGACCAGGCGGGCGTTGAGCCCCTGGAACGCCTCCATCGGGAAGTAGACCTCGCCGCGGATCTCCACGAGCGCCGGAACCCGGTCGCCGCGCAGCCGCTCCGGGATGTCGGCGATCGTCCGCACGTTGGGCGTGATGTCCTCGCCGGTGCGGCCGTCGCCGCGGGTCGCGGCCCGGGTCAGCCACCCGTGCTCGTACGTGAGGTTCACGGCCAGGCCGTCGACCTTCAGCTCGCACAGGAAGTGGTGGTCCGGGGTGCCGACGTCCCGGGCGACCCGCTCGGCCCAGGCGGCCAGCTCCTCGTCGTCGAAGGCGTTGTCGAGGGAGAGCATCCGCTCGCGGTGCTCGACGGCGGTGAACTCGGTCTCGTACTGGCCCGCGACCTTCTGGGTCGGGGAGTCCGGCGTCCGCAGCTCCGGGTGCTCCTCCTCCAGCGCCTCCAGGGAGCGCAGGAGCCCGTCGAACTCGCCGTCGCTGACGACCGGCTGGTCCTTCACGTAGTACCGGAAGCGGTGCTCCTCGATCTCCCGCGCCAGCTCGGCGTGCTTCTCCCGCGCCCCGGCGGGCGGGGCCCCCTCGTCGACTGCCACCTTCGTCCGTCCTCCCGTGTCTCGAAGCCCGGTCACTCCGGGTTGTCCGCGAGCGACTTCGCCGCCCGGACGCAGTGGGCGAGCGCCGCGCGCGCGTAGGCCGGCGAGGCGCCCGCCAGCCCGCACGCGGGGGTGACGACCACGGACTCCGCGAGGGTCCCCGGATTCAGCCCCAGCCTGCGCCACAGCGTCCTGACACCCACGACGCTACCCCCAGGGTCCGACAACGGGCCGTCGGTGGACGGCACCACACCGGCCAGGAGCTTCGTGCCGCCCTCCACGGCCTCCCCGATCACCTCCTCGTCACGTTCGGTGAGCAGTCCGAAGTCGAACGAGATCCCGGCGACGCCGGCCCGCCGCAGCAGCGCGAAGGGCACGTCGGGGGCGCAGGAGTGGACGACCACCGGCCCGTCGTGGACGGCCATCACCTCCCGCAGGGCGCTCTCCACCGTCTGCCGGTCCACGGCCCGGTAGGTGCGGTAGCCGCTGGCGGTGCGGACCTCGCCGCGCAGGACGGCGGTGAGCGAGGGTTCGTCGAGCTGGAGGACCGGCCGGGCGCCGGGGACGCGCCTGCGCAGCTCCGCCAGGTGGTGGCGGAGTCCTTCCACGAGCGAGCCGGTCAGGTCGCGGCAGGCGCCCGCGTCGCCGAGGGCGGCCTCGCCGCCGCGCAGTTCCAGGGCGGCCGCGAGCGTCCAGGGACCCACGACCTGCACCTTGAGCGGGCCCTCGTACCCCTGGGTGAACTCCTCCAGGGCGTCGAGGTCCTCGCCGAGCCAGGAGCGGGCCCGCCTGGTGTCGCGGCCGGGGCGGTCGCTGATCCGCCAGCCGCTCGGCTCCACGTGCGCGTAGAGCTCGACGAGCATCCCGATCGTCCGGCCGATCATGTCGGCGCCGGGGCCCCGGGCGGGCAGCTCGGGGAGGAACGGGAAGTCCTCGAAGGAGCCGGTGGCGGCCCTGGCGGCCTCGCGGGCGTCACCGCCGGGCAGGGAGCCGACGCCGGTGGCGGGTCCGAAGAGCTTCGTGTCGTCGTTCATGCCTGTCGCCCCGGGCGAACGGTGAGGTCGTTGATCTCCGCGTCGCGCGGCAGGTCGATCGCGGTGACGATCGCCGTGGCGACGGACTCGGGGTCGATCCACCGCGACGGGTCGTACTCCTTGCCCTCCTGCTGGTGCACCTTCGCCTGCATGGGGCTCGCGGTGCGGCCCGGGTAGACCGAGGTGACCCGGACGCCGTTGGCGTGCTCCTCGTGGCGCAGGGAGTCCGCCAGGGCCCTGAGGCCGTGCTTGGAGGCGGCGTAAGCGGCCCACTCGGCGTGCGCGTTGAGCCCGGCACCCGAGTTCACGAAGACGACGTGGCCCTGGGAGACCCGGAGCTGGGGCAGGAAGTGACGGGTCAGCTCGGCCGGGGCGACCAGGTTGACGTTGAGCTGGTGGTGCCAGGTCTTCGGGGTGAGGTCCCCGATCGGGGCGAGGTCCACGACGCCCGCGACGTGCAGCAGGCCGTCCACCCGCTCGGGCAGGCTCTGGTGCGAGAACGCCCAGGACAGCCGGTCCGGGTCGGCCAGGTCCCCGACGAGCGTCCGGGCCCCGGGGAACCGCGCCGCGAGCTCCTTGGCCCGCCCCGCGTCGCGCGCGTGGAGCACGAGCTCGTCCCCGCGCGCGTGGAGGCGGCGGGCGACGGCCGCGCCGATGCCGGAACCGGCTCCGGTGATCACATGTGTAGCCATGGGAGCCATGCTCCCACCTGCGGTCAGGCGGAGGGGGCGGGGGCGGGAGTCGTGGCGGACCAGAAGGCGGAGCGGACGTGGGGGGTGGGGATCTTCCCATAGGGGTGGGCGGGACCGTTGGGCGCGCCGACGGGATCGGCGACCTCGGCCTTCTGAACGCAGGGAGTGGTGACGTCGAAGAACGCCTGGCCCTTGTAGCCGACTTCTACGCTCATCATGAAACCGTCCGACGTCCGGGCGAAGATGGCCGGCATCTCACGGTCCTTGTTCACACCGGTGATCTCGTAGCCGGACTTCTTCCAGGATCGCTCGACCACTCCGAGGAAGTTCCCACGTCGCTGCTCGGAGATGACGGTCGTCACGGTCCGGCGCCGCGTCACCGTGCAGCTTCCACTGGTCCAGGTGTCGTGCGCCCACTGGACCTCGGGGACGACCGCACCCAGTGTCGCGTCCAGCATCGCGTCCGCCCGCTCCGCCGCTTCCTGCATGTTCATGTCCGCCCTCGTTTCTCGACCACCCTGGCCTCCGCACCCGGCGATCAGCATGCCCGTCAGAAGCGCGGTGACGATCACCCGCGTCGGCCGCTTCATCGGTAGTCCTCCGTGGTGATCCTGCCGGGTTGCCCGGCGACGATCCTGGCGATGTTCTTCGCCGACTCAGGGTCCAGTTCCGGCGTGAAGTACTGGGAGTGGGCGTCGAAGCCACCGCCGTCCACGACCATCCCCGGCCCCTCGTCGACCTTGAAGCGACGGGCGCCGAACGCCTCGCTCGCCGGGTCCTTGCCGAAGTACACGTCGTCGTCGCCGGCGTCGAAGAGGTCGCGGGCGGGCAGCACGCCCAGCGGACCTCCCAGGGCCCAGCCCAGCGCCGCCTCGTCCTTCGTCGGCAGGTGGGTGACCGGGTCGTTGTCGGCGGCGCCGACGAAGACGTGTTCCCTGCCCACTCCCAGGTCCTGCGCCTTCTCCGCCCCCACTCCGGGGCTGCCGAGCAGGATGACGTCGTCCACGCCGGGGATGCCGCCGGACTGCTTGGCGGCCGTACCGACGGTGAGGGATCCGTAGGAGTGCCCGATCGCCGTCACGTGCGGATCCCGGTTCTCGTTGGTCGCCGAGAGACCCGCCATGAACCGGTTGTACGCGGGAGCGCCCCGCTCGGCGTCGCCCTTGCCCATGACGTCCACGTGCTGTGGGGCGTCGTACCCGAGCCAGACGATCGAGGCGCTGGACGGATCGATCCTCCGGGTGCCCTTGGCGGTGTCCTGGGCCCGCTTCATCGTGTCCTCGACGAACTCGCCGTTGAGCTTGGTGCCCAGCCCCGGCACGTACGCCGAAACGTTCTTCGCAGTGTCCGGGTTGCCGTAGGACACGATCGCGCGCCCGTTCCCCTCGTCGCCGATGCCGAGCAGGAACATGGGCGGTTCGTTCGGCTTGCTCAGCCTGTCCTGGAGCATGCGGAGGGCGTCGAGCCTGGTCCGCGCGTCGTCGCCGCCCCGGCGGGCCAGGTCGTCCATCAGGATCGGCAGGTAGGCGCGATTCGCCTCGTCGCGGGCGACCGCCGGGATGCCGTCCAGGCCGCCGATCAGGTCGGGCGCGATCTCCAGGTACTCCTGGCGCTGCTCGTCGGTCAGGCCGTCCCACCACTTCTTGCGCTCGGCGGGACTCCTGTCCTCGGGAACGTCCTCGCCGAGGTACGCGCCGGTCCGGCCGCGGACGTCGGCGGTGTCCCGGGCGACGTCCTTCAGGGTGACCTCGGTGACGTCGAGGCCCTTCTCCGCCCGCAGACCGCTCAGTGTCCTGGCGTACCGGGCGTCGATCTCCCCGGCGGAGCGCACCGCGCGGGCGATCCGGTCCGCCACGTCCTGCGCCTTGGCCGCGTTCGGGTTGAACGGCGTGAAGCCCCGGTGGCCCGGGTACAACGGCGACGGCCCGCCGGCGCCGAAGCCCGGCGGTTCCAGCGGGAGGCGGGAGCTGCCCCGGACGCTGCTGCCCGGGGCCTCCCTCGTCGCGCCGGTGAGGTCCTCGACCCGGGCCGCCGGGTAGCTCACGGAACCGTCCTCGTGGACGGTGAAGTTCAGCGCGGCGGCCTCCGCGAGGGCCTGCTTCACCTGGTTCTGCGGTTCGGCGAGATCCGCGGCGAGGCCGTTGAGCGCCGTGCGGACGAGGCCGCACTCGCTGTGCAGGTACCGGAAATTGCGGCTCAGGCGCCGGAGCCCGCCGAGGGCCGCCTCCGCCGACTCGCTCTCCTGGGTCTCGCGGAGCTTCGCGGACATCGCCCGGTCGACCCGTACACGAGCGGAGTCCGAACGGTTCGACACCTCGTGCCAGGCGTCTCCCGCCTCGGTCAGCCCGGAGGTCCTGAGGTCGCGCAGCAGTTGCCAGGTGAGGGTTCCGGTCATCGCCGCCCACCGGTCCCGGCTCCGCCGTGGACGCCCTTGAAGGACTTCTCGATCGCGGTCTCGGTCTCGCCCATCTGCCCGGCGACCGCGAGCAGGGCGCCTTCGAGCCGCTCGCACTCGTCCCGTACCGCCCGGAGGCGTTCCTCCCAGGACGTCCGCACGCTCTTGAGCGCCGCGACGGAGGTGAGGCCGACGGCTCCCGCCTCCACGCCCTCGTGGGCGGGGCCGAGGGCGGCCCGGCTCGTCTCGGTGCCGGTGCGAAGATCGCCCGCGGTGGCGGAGGCGCTGGTCCACGGGCCTCCGTCGTGCTTGAGCCGGTCGTTCGCTCCCCCGCCGGTCCCCGGTTCCGGGGCCGCCGAGGCGAGGTTCATGACGGCCGCCTCACCGTCGACCGGGCCGAACAGCTCCTGCCAGCGCTCCGACAACGACACCGCTTCCCCCATCCGATGCGCGGACCGCTTCCGCTCCCCCGACGCTAGTACGAGAGGCAGCCGCGTACGCAATCGCGAAGGCGATTCGGACACAAGAATCGCGCCGTCACGTAGCAGCCGCCCTCACGGACCGCAAGAGCACGTGTGCGTAATTCGCTCGGGCAATCGATGGGGCGTCCCCTTCACCGCAGGCTCGTCTCCAGGTAGGTCAGGGCCGCCCGGCCGTCGTCCGCGAAGAAGGCGAGGTCCGCGAGGGGGATCGGCAGGAAGCCCTCCTCCTCCATGCGCCGGAACTGGGTCTTGAGCCCGTCGTAGAAACCGGCCGTGTTGAGGAGGACCACCGGCTTGCGGTGCTTGCCGTGCTTCTTCAGCTCCAGGATCTCGGTGGCCTCGTCCAGGGTGCCGGTGCCGCCGACCATGACGACGATCGCGTCGCACTTGGCGAGGAGCAGCGCCTTGCGCTGTGCGAGGTCCCCGGCGACGACCATCTCGTCGGCGTTCGGGCGGGCCTTGTGGGCGAGGAAGTCGACGGAGACGCCGACGAGCCGCCCGCCCGCCTCCTGGACGCCGTCCGCGACGACCTTCATCAGGCCGGTGTCGGAACCGCCCCAGACGAGGGTGTGGCCGGCCTTGCCGAGCAGGGTCGCGAACTCGCGGGCCGGGGTCGTGTACCGCTCGTCCAGGTTCGCCGCGGAGAGGAAGACGCAGATGTTCATGGCCCTACGGTAGGCCCTGACCTGCGGCTTCCGGGACGCTCCGGAAAACGTTCCGCGGCGGCGATGAGTCGGGGCGGCCGGTCCGGTCTGCCCTGCCATGGACGAGGTGAGCAGGATCAGGGGACGCGTCACGTCGCGGGACGGGACGCCGGTCGCGTACGAGCGGTACGGGGACGGGGGCGGGCCGCCGCTCGTCCTGGTGGCCGGGGCCCGGGGGACGGCCGAGAGCGGGCGGCCGCTCGCCGGGCTCCTCGCCCGGCACTTCTCCGTCGTGGTGTACGACCGCCGGGAGCGCGGGCCGTACGCCGTGGAGCGGGAGATCGAGGACCTGGCGGCGGTCCTGGCGGCGGCGGGGCCGGGCGCGGCCGTGCACGGGACGGGCACGGGGGGCGCGCTGGCGCTCGCCGCCGCGGCGGCCGGGCTGCCGGTGGAGGCGGTGTCGGTGTACGAACCGCCGGCGCACGAGCCGTACGCGCGGGAGGGCGGCCCGTGGCCCCGTGCGTCCGCGCGGGCCGCGCGGGCCGCCGTACAGACCACGCACGCGCCCGCGTACGGCCTCGCCGGGGTCCGCGCGCGGGTCCTGGTGGTGGACGGGGGCGCGAGCCCCGCGGAGGTCCGGCGCGCGGCCCGTGCCCTGGCGGCGGCCCTCCCCCGGGCCCGGCACCGCACCCTGACGGGCCAGACGCACGAGGTGGCCCCGCACGTCCTGGCCCCGGTCCTGGAGGGGTTCTTCTCCGGGGAGCGGGAGACGGCCGGGATCCCGTAGGTCCTGCCCGGCGGGGCTCGGGGCGGCCGGAACCCCGGCCGTCCGGCGTCGGGCCGCCGGGGCCCCGGGCGCCCGACGCCGGACGGCCGGGGCGTCAGGCGGTGGCGGGCGCCGTCCGCCGTGCCGTCGTCGCGATCGTCGCCGAGCCGACCACGCGCGTGCCGTCGTACAGCACGATCGCCTGGCCCGGGGCCACGCCCCTGACCGGCTCGTCGAAGGTGACCTTCAGCGTGCCGTCCTCCATCGCCGCGCTCACCCCCGTCTCGCCGCCGTGGGCGCGGAGCTGGGCGGTGTAGCGGCCGGGGCCCTCGGGGGCCGCGCCGCACCAGCGGGGCCTGATCGCGGTGAGGGCGGTGACGTCGAGGGCCTCGGCGGGGCCGACCGTGACGGTGTTGTCCACGGGCGAGATGTCGAGGACGTAGCGGGGCTTGCCGTCCGGGGCCGGGTGGCCGATCCGCAGGCCCTTGCGCTGGCCGATGGTGAAGCCGTACGCGCCCTCGTGGGTGCCGACCTTCGTGCCCGCCTCGTCCACGATGTCGCCCTCCGCCTTCCCCAGGCGGGTGGCGAGGAAGCCCTGCGTGTCGCCGTCGGCGATGAAGCAGATGTCGTGGCTGTCGGGCTTCTTCGCGACCGCGAGCCCCCGCCGCTCGGCCTCCGCCCGGATCTCGTCCTTGGTGGTGAGGGTGTCGCCCAGCGGGAACATCGCGTGCGCGAGCTGCTTCTCGTCCAGGACGCCGAGGACGTACGACTGGTCCTTGGCCGTGTCGGAGGCGCGGTGCAGTTCGCGGGTGCCGTCCTCGTTGAGGACGACGGTGGCGTAGTGGCCGGTGCAGACCGCGTCGAAGCCGAGGGCGAGCGCCTTGTCGAGGAGCGCCGCGAACTTGATCTTCTCGTTGCAGCGCAGGCAGGGGTTGGGGGTGCGGCCGGCCTCGTACTCCGCGACGAAGTCGTCCACGACGTCCTCGCGGAACCGCTCGGCGAGGTCCCACACGTAGAAGGGGATGCCGATGACGTCGGCGGCCCGGCGCGCGTCGCGGGAGTCCTCGATCGTGCAGCAGCCGCGCGCTCCGGTGCGGAACGACTGCGGGTTCGCGGAGAGGGCGAGGTGGACGCCGGTGACGTCGTGGCCCGCCTCGGCGGCGCGGGCGGCGGCGACGGCGGAGTCCACTCCGCCCGACATGGCGGCGAGGACCCGGAGGGGGCGGGTGCGGGGGCGCGGGGGCGGGGTCTGAGTCATAGCCCCACCAGAGTACGTGGCGACGGGAACCGCGGTCGTGGCGGTGAGCGTTGTCCAGGACATGGGGAGCGAGGGAAACAGAGCGGTGGGCAGGCGGGCGGTGCTGCTCGGCGGCGGGGCCGCCGTGGTCGGTACGGCGGTGCTGGCCCGGGAGGAGCTGGCGCGCGCCTGGGCGCGGCTGCCGGGATCGCAGAGGAAGCGGACCGAGGGGGAGCTGGACCACGCGGGCGCCGAGTGGACGGCGGCGGCGCGGGCGAACTGGCGGCGGGCGGACCGGCCGGACGACTACACGGTCGACCGGGTCGTGATCCACGTCGTGCAGGGCAGTTACGCGTCCGCGCTGCGGGTCTTCAAGAACCCGGCGCACGGGGCCGCCGCGCACTACGTGGTCCGCGGGGACGGGCACGTGGCGCAGATGATCCGGGAGCTCGACGTGGCCTTCCACGCGGGGAACCGGAACATGAACGAGCGGAGCATCGGCATCGAGCACGAGGGCTTCGTGGACCGTCCGCAGGACTTCACGGCGGCGATGTACGAGGCGTCGGCGCGGCTGACGGCCGACATATGCGCCCGGTACGGGATGCCCGTGGACCGGGAGCACGTCATCGGGCACGTGGAGGTGGAGGGCACCGACCACACCGATCCCGGTCCGCACTGGGACTGGGACCGGTACCTGCGGCTGGTGCGGAGGGCGTCGGAGGAGCGGGCGGCGGCGCGGGCGCGCGAGGCGTCCCGGAAGCCCGCCTGAGCACCGGCCGGGGAGGGGCGGGCGCGCGGGGTCAGGTGAGGCCGGCGGTGCGGGCCCGCTCGACGGCCGGGCCGATCGCCCCGGCGACCGCCGCCACGTCCTCCCCGGTGGAGGTGTGGCCGAGGGAGAAGCGCAGGGTGCCCCGGGCCAGGTCGGGGTCGGCGCCGGTGGCGAGCAGGACGTGGCTGGGCTGGGCGATGCCGGCCGTGCAGGCGGAGCCGGTGGAGCAGGCGATGCCGGCCGCGTCGAGCAGCAGGAGCAGCGAGTCGCCCTCGCAGCCGGGGAAGGTGAAGTGGGCGTTGGCGGGGAGCCGGCCGACCGGGTCGCCGCCGAGGATCGCGTCGGGGACGGCCGCGCGGACGGCGGTGACGAGGTCGTCGCGGAGGGCGCCCACCTCGCGGGCGAACTCCTCGCACCGCTCGGCGGCGAGCCGGGCGGCGACGGCGAAGGCGGCGACGGCGGGGACGTCGAGGGTGCCGGAGCGGACGTGCCGCTCCTGGCCGCCGCCGTGCAGGACGGGCACGGGGGTGTGCTCGCGGCCCAGGAGCAGGGCGCCGATGCCGTAGGGGCCGCCGATCTTGTGACCGGAGACGGTCATGGCGGCGAGTCCGGAGGCGGCGAAGTCGACCGGGACCTGCCCCACGGCCTGGACGGCGTCGGCGTGCAGGGGGACGCCGAACTCGGCCGCGACGTCGGCGAGTTCGCGGACCGGCATGAGGGTGCCGATCTCGTTGTTGGCCCACATGACGGTGGCCAGGGCGACGGAGCCGGGGTCGCGGGCGACGGCTTCGCGCAGCGCTTCCGGGTGCACCCGGCCGTGGTGGTCGACGGGCAGGTACTCGACCCGGGCCCCCTCGTGGGCGGCGAGCCAGTCGACGGCGTCGAGGACGGCGTGGTGCTCGACCGGGCTGACCAGGACGCGGGTGCGGCGGGGGTCGGCGTCGCGCCGGGACCAGTAGAGGCCCTTCACGGCGAGGTTGTCGGCCTCGGTGCCGCCCGAGGTGAGGACGACCTCGCTCGGCCGGGCGCCGAGGGCGGCGGCGAGGGTCTCGCGCCCCTCCTCGACGGTCCGCCGGGCCCGCCGTCCGGCGGCGTGCAGGGAGGAGGCGTTGCCCGTGACGGCGAGGTGGGCGGTCATCGCCTCGATCGCCTCGGGCAGCATGGGCGTGGTCGCGGCGTGGTCGAGGTAAGCCATGGTGGGTCGATTCTACGAGCCCGCCGCGGCGCTCCCGGCGCGTGGCCGGTTCACGCCCCGCCCCGGTGCGGGGCGGGGCCGGTGGGGCTGCCTCAGCCGCGCGGGGCCCGGGCCAGCTGGCGGGACTGGGCGACCAGGCGGTCGGCGCTGTCCCAGACCTCGGCGTCCTCCTCCAGGAAGCCGCCGGCCAGGTTGCGGGTGGTGATGGAGACCCGCAGCGGGCCGGGGGCCGGACGGCAGCGGACGTGGGTGGTGAGCTCCACGGTCGGGGTCCAGCCCTTCAGCCCCAGCTCGAAGGAGGTCGGCGGGAGGGCGTCCACGGTGAGGAGCAGGGAGAGGGCGTCGGGCGCGCGGCCGTCGGCGAGGCCGAACCAGGCGCGCATCTCGCCCTTGCCGGAGGGGGCGCCGATCGCCCAGCCGACGCAGGAGGGGTCGAGGCGGATGTCGAGCCGCTCGGTGATGGCGGAGGAGCCGGGGAGGTCCGGGGCCGGGCCGTCGGAGGCGCCGAAGCAGTGCTCGACCGGGGCCATCGCCGGGGGCGTCGCGCTGGTGCGGACGTCGTCGGAGAGGGCGTCGAGGTCGCCGTACGAGGCGAGGACGCGGATGCGCTCGACCTCGGCGCCGTTCTCGTCGTGCTGGATGAGCGACGCCTGGCCGGTGGAGAGGGTCCGGCCGGTACGGACGGTTTCGGTCCGGATCACCGCGGGGCCGGGCACGGACGGCGTCAGGTAGTGCGCCGAGATCGTGAACGGGTCGGGGTGCGGGAGGTGGTGGCCGAGGGCGCGGCCGAGCAGGGCCAGGAGGTAGCCGCCGTTGACGGCGTGGATGATCGTCCAGCCGGCGGAGAGGTCGGCGTCGTAGACACCGGGTTCCCGGAGGGTGACGGCGGTGTCGCGGTCGAACTCGCTCGTCCCGGCGGACGGCGCGGCGGCGTTCGTCTCGGTGCTCGTGCTCATGGGTGCGACGGTACCGCAGGACGCTACTGAGCGGTAGCTTTCTCCGGCACCTCACGGGCGGTGGAACGGCGGTTCCAGGCGCGGGGCGCGCGCCAGTGGTAGCGCATCGCGAGGAGGCGGAGCGCGAAGGCCGTGAGGACGGCGGCGCCGCTCGTGAAGGCGTTGAGGGCGTCGAAGCGGATGCAGAGCACGACCGTCGTCGCGCCCACGATCGCCGGGACGGCGTACAGGTCCCGGTCCCAGCGCAGCAGGGAGGGCACCTCGTTGGCGAGCACGTCGCGCAGGACGCCGCCGCCCACGGCGGTGGCGAGCCCGAGGGCGGCCGAGGAGGTGAGGCCGAGGCCGTAGTCGTACGCCTTCGTCGTCCCCGTGACGCAGAAGAGGCCGAGGCCGGCGGCGTCGAACACGTTGACGGCGGCCTGGGTGCGCTCCACCACCGGATGGAGGAAGAAGACGAGGACCGTCGCGACCAGGGGCATGAGGAAGTAGCCGAGGTCGGTGAAGGCGGCGGGGGGTACGGCGCCGATGACCAGGTCGCGGAAGAGCCCGCCGCCGAGGGCGGTGACCTCGGCGAGGACGGCGATGCCGAAGACGTCGAAGTTCTTCCGGACGGCGAGGAGCGCGCCCGAGATGGCGAACACGAAGATGCCCACGAGGTCGAGGGCGTGCTGGACGGAGGGGGTGAACAGATTGTGGAGCACCGCCCAATTGTGCCGGTCGTGCCCGTGGGGTCCGGCGCCCGCCCCGTTCCCGTCCCGGGCGGCGGAGGCCCGGACTTCGCCGGGCCCCCGCACGCGGGAGGCCCCGGCGCCGTACGGCGGCGGGGCCTCCCGGGGCTCACGCCTCCGGCGCGTCGCCCTCGGCGGGGGACCCGGCGGTCCCGGCCGGCTCCGACGGCCCGGGGTCGGTCCCGGCCGGAGCGTCCGCCCCGGCGGGCGCCTTCGCCCCGGGCTCCGTCCCGGTCCCGGTCGCGGTCGCGGGCTCCGCTCCGGTCACGGTTCCGGGCTCCTTCTTCGTGATCTCCACCGACTCCCTCGCCCCCGGCACCGTCACGCCCTCGGCGTTCTCCGGGTGGTGGCAGGCCACGCGCTGCCCGGGACGGAGTTCCAGGAGCGGCGGCTCCTGGGTCCTGCAGAGGTCCGTGGCCTTCCAGCAGCGGGTGTGGAAGCGGCAGCCGGGGGGCGGGGCGATCGGGGAGGGGACGTCCCCGGTGAGGAGGATGCGGTCGCTCTTGACGCCCCGGCGGCGCGGGTCCGGCACCGGGACGGCGGACAGCAGGGCCCGGCTGTACGGGTGCATCGGGTTCTCGTACAGGGACTTGCGGTCCGCCAGCTCGACGATCTTGCCGAGGTACATCACGGCGATGCGGTCCGAGACGTGCCGCACGACCGACAGGTCGTGGGCGATGAACACGTAGGTGAGGCCCAGCTCGTCCTGGAGGTCGTCCAGGAGGTTGACCACCTGCGCCTGGATGGAGACGTCCAGGGCCGAGACCGGCTCGTCCGCCACGACCAGCTTCGGCTTGAGCGCGAGCGCGCGGGCGATGCCGATGCGCTGGCGCTGGCCGCCGGAGAACTCGTGCGGGTAGCGGTTGTAGTGCTCCGGGTTCAGGCCCACCAGGCCGAGGAGGCGCTGCACCTCCTTCTTCACGCCGCCCTCGGGCTCGACGCCCTGGAGCCGGAAGGGGGCCGAGACGATCGTGCCGACCGTGTGGCGCGGGTTCAGCGACCCGTACGGGTCCTGGAAGATCATCTGGATGTCCCGGCGGAAGGGACGCATCGCGCCCACCCCGAGGTGGGAGATGTCCTTGCCCTGGAACTCGACCGTGCCGCCGGTCGGTTCGAGGAGGCGGGTGATGAGCCGGCCCATCGTCGACTTGCCGCAGCCGGACTCGCCGACGATGCCCAGGGTCTCGCCGGGGTAGACCTCGAAGTCGAGGCCGTCGACCGCCTTGACGGCACCGGTCCGGCGCTGGAGGAGGCCCTTCCGGATGGGGAAGTGCTTCTGCAGGCCGGCGACCTTGAGCAGGGGTTCCATGGTCTCGCTCACAGCTTCGGCGCAATCTCTTCGGTCCAGATGCGGGTGCGCTCCTCCTGCGGCATGTGGCAGGCGGAGTGGTGGCGCTCTCCGACGAGAGCCAGCTCGGGCCGCTGGGTGCGCGTGACGCCGCCCTTGGGGACGTCCGCGTAGGGGCAGCGCGGGTTGAAGGCGCAGCCGCTCGGGACGTCGATGAGGCTCGGCGGGTTGCCCTTGACCGGGATGAGCCGTTCGCTCTGCTCGCGGTCGATGCGGGGCATCGAGCCGAGCAGGCCCCAGGTGTAGGGGTGCTGCGGCTCGTAGAAGACGGACTCGGCCGGGCCGCGCTCGACGCAGCGCCCGCCGTACATGACGAGGATGTCGTCGGCCAGCTCCGCGACGACGCCGAGGTCGTGGGTGATGATGACGACCGCGGAGCCGAACTCCTTCTGCAGGTCGCGCATCAGGTCGAGGATCTGCGCCTGCACGGTCACGTCGAGCGCGGTGGTCGGCTCGTCCGCGATGAGCAGCTCGGGGTTGTTGACCAGCGCCATGGCGATCATGGCGCGCTGGCGCATGCCGCCGGAGAACTCGTGCGGGTAGTTGTCGAACCGCTTGGCGGGCTCGGGGATGCCGACCCGGTCCAGGAGTTCGACGGCCCGCCGGCGCGCCGTCTTCTTGTCGGTGTCGTGGTGGACGCGGTACGCCTCCACGATCTGGGCGCCGACCGTGTAGTACGGGTGCATCGCGGACAGCGGGTCCTGGAAGATCATGGCCATCTCGCGGCCGCGCATCCGGCGGACCTCGTCCGGGTCGGCCGAGAGCAGCTCGCGCCCCTTGAGCCAGATCTCGCCGGAGATCCTGGCCTTCTGCCGGCCGTACTGCCCGACCGTGTGCAGGCCCATGATGCCGAGCGAGGTCACCGACTTTCCGGAGCCGGACTCGCCCACGATCCCGAGGGTCCTGCCCTTCTCCAGCTGGAAGGAGAGGCCGTCGACCGACTTGACCAGGCCGTCGTCGGTCGGGAAGTGGATCCTCAGGTCGCGTACGTCGAGGAAGGCGTCGGAGGGAGCGGACTTCCCGGCGGCGACGGGCTCTCCCACCGCCGCCGCGGTCTTCGTCGGGTTGTCCGTCATGCGAGCCTCACTCGGGGGTCGATCACCGCGTACAGGAGGTCCACCACGAGGTTGGCGATGACCACGCAGGCGGCCGTGATGAGGGTGACCGCGAGGATCACCGGCAGGTCGCGGTCGCCGACCGCCTTGAAGGCGGCGTTGCCGAGGCCCGACAGGTTGAACGCGGTCTCGGTCAGGACCGCGCCGCCGACGAGGGCGCCGAGGTCCATGCCGAAGATGGTCAGGATGGGGGTCATGGTGGAGCGCATCGCGTGCTTGCCGAGCACGACCGGCTCCGGCAGGCCCTTGGCGCGGGCGGTGCGGATGTAGTCCTCGCCGAGGACCTCCAGCATGGTGGCGCGGGTGAGGCGCGCGTACATCGCCGCGTAGAGGAAGGCGAGGGTGACCCAGGGCAGGAGCAGACCGCCGAACCACGCGCCCGGGGACTCGGAGATCGGCACGTACTTGGCGTCCAGCCAGCCGAGCTGGGTGCGGAAGAGGAACATCGCCAGCATGGCGGTGAAGTAGATGGGGAGCGAGACGCCGGCGAGCGCGGTGACCATCGCCGCCCGGTCGATCACGGTGCCCCGCTTGAGCGCGGAGACGACACCGGTGGTGACGCCCATCACGAGCCAGAGCACGGCCGCGCCGAGGACCATGGAGAGGGTGACCGGGATGCGGTCGACCAGCATGGTCCAGACGTCCTGCTCGGTCTTGAAGGAGTAGCCGAAGCACGGGGCCGCGCAGTGGATGCTGTCGCCGCCGCCGACGTAGTCCCGGCCGACGAAGATGCCGGAGACGAAGTGCCAGAACTGCACCAGGATCGGCTCGTCCAGGCCCAGCTTCTGCCGGATGCCCTCGATGGATGCCGGATCCGCCTGCTTGCCGACGAACATCGCGGCAGGGTCGCTGCCGGTCAGCTTGGGAATGAGGAAGAAGATGCTGAGCGTCACGAGCGTGACGACGAGCAGCATCACGACGACCGCGAGGAGTCGCCGGACTATGTATGCAAGCATGCGGTCGGCCGGTCGGCGGCCGGGGGACCCGGTCGGGTCCCCCGGCCGCCGCCCACGGCCATCACCTGCCCTTCGGACCTGGCGGCGGGTGGTGCGCCGGTGGAGCGGGTCGGATTACTTGACGACGCCGAGCGACGCGTAGTCGTAGCGGCCGTTGTAGGCGTCCGCCGTGTAGACGTTGGTCAGCCGGGAGCTGCGCCAGATGATGTTCTTCTCGTGGGTGAAGGGCAGGTAGACCGCGGCCTCCGACACCTTCGTGTTGATCTGCTTGTAGAGCTCGCCGGCCTTGGCCGGGTCGGTCTCCTTCAGCGCCTGGTCGAACAGGCCGTTGACGGCCGGGTCGTTCAGCTCGGAGAAGTTGTTGTTGCCGCTCTGGAGGATGAAGCGGCCGTCGACCAGCGGCTGGAGGAAGCCCTGTCCGGTCGGGAAGTCGGCGCCCCAGCCCATGATGATGACGCCGTAGCCCTTCTCCTTGACCACCTTCGGCGAACCGATGATGCCGGAGGTCTGGGCGCCGTCGAACTGGTCGATCTGGGCGTCGATGTTGACGGCCTTCAGCGCCTGCTGGAGGGACTCGGCGGTGGCGATCTCGATCGGCTTGTTGTTGCGGACCGCGATGGTGGTCTTGAAGCCGTTCGGCTTGCCGCACTTGGCGAGGGCCTCCTTGGCCTTCGCCAGGTCCGGCTTGCCCGCGAGCTTGCCGTACGGGTCGGCCTTCGGGTCGGCGCCCTTGATCGCCGGCGGCAGCATGTTGGTGGCGATGTCGCCACCGGCCTGCGGGCCGCCGCGGGCGGTCTGCAGGGACTTGGAGTCCGCCGCGTAGATCATGGCCTTGCGGCACTCGATGTGGGGCGTGACCGTCTGCGGGAAGACCGCGTAGCGGATGAAGCCCGTCTGCGGGTTGTCGATGTTGCCCTTGTGCTGCTGGAGCACCTTCTGGCGGGCGGCGGCGCCGACGCCGGTCGCGTTGATGTCGAGGTCGTACTCGCCCTCGATCAGGCGGTTGTCCATGTCGTCGGAGTTCGTGGTGAACGTGACGCTGATCTTGTCCGGCAGGGCCTTGCGGACGGTGTCCGTCTTGGCGTCCCACTTGTCGTTGCGGACGAGCTTGATGGACTTGTTGGGGGTGTAGGACTCCCACTTGTACGGGCCGGAGGAGAACGGCTTCAGACCGTACTTGGACTTGGTGTCCTTGTCCTGGCGGACCGGGGAGGCGGCGGGCATCGCCAGCATCTGCAGGAAGTCGCCGTTGGCGACCGGCAGCTTGAAGACGATGGTCTTGTCGTCCGGGGTCTCGATCGCCTTCAGGCCGAGCTTGTCGGGCGAGGTGTCCTTGTAGGGACCCTTGTACTCGTTCTTGGGGTCCAGGACCTGCTGGAGGTAGATCGGGCCGCCGGAGATGACGTCCTGCGCCCAGATGCGCTCGATGCCGTACTTGATGTCCTTGGAGGTGATCGGCTTGCCGTCCTCCCAGGTGACCCCGTCCTTCAGGGTGAAGGTGTAGGTGAGGCCGTCGGTCGAGACCTTGCCGGTGTCGGTGGCGAGGTCGGAGACCAGCTCGGTGGAGGCCGCGCCGGGCTCCGCCTTGAAGGTGACCAGCTGGCGCGTGTAGTAGCGGGCGAAGTCCCACACGAAGCCGTAGTAGCCGCGCTGCGGGTCCCAGCTGTCGGCCTCCTGCGAGCCGATGAACTTCAGCTCGCCGCCCTTCTTGTCGGAGGCGTTGAGGACCTTGTTGACACCACCGTTGAAGGCGAGGCCGCCCTTGCCCTTGTCGCCGCCGTCGCCGTTGCCGCCGCCGCAGGCCGTGGTGACGACCATCGTGGCCGCCGCGAGCAGCGCGCCCGCGGCGATCCTGCGCCTCTGAGTGCTCATCAGGGTCATGGGTCTCGCAACCTCCGGGATAGTGGCGGCCGTTGCGGCGGTCCGCCGTTGGGGGTGGGGCCTCCTGTCGCCAGCGGCAGGGGCGGTTCGTGCGGGTCGTCGGCGAACGGTCAGCGGGAGCCCTTCGGGTCGAGCGCGTCGCGCACGCCGTCGCCGAAGAGGTTGAACGCCAGGACGGTGATGAAGATCGCGAGGCCGGGGATCACCATGAACAGCGGGTCCGACTCGTAGGTGTTGATGGCCTTGGACAGCATCTGGCCCCAGGAGGCGGTGGGGGGCTTCACACCGGCCCCGAGGAAGCTGAGGGCCGCCTCGGTGAGGATGTTGGTGGGGATCATGAGGGTCGCGTAGACCGTGATCGGCGCCACCAGGTTGGGCAGCAGCTCCTTGCGCAGGATGTAGAGGCGGCCCGCGCCCAGGCTCTGGGCGGCCTCCACGTACTCCCGGTTGCGCAGCGAGAGGGTCTGGCCCCGGACGATGCGGCCGACGTACGGCCAGCCGAAGAAGCCGATCACGACGACGAGGGCGCCGATGCGCACGCCCGAGCCCTCGATCCCGAGGAGCTCGTTGGGCAGCACCGAGACCAGCGCGATCGTGAAGAGCAGCTGCGGGAAGGCGAGCATGACGTCCATGACCCGGCTGAGGGCCGCGTCGATCCAGCCGCCGAAGTAGCCCGCGACGATGCCGAGGACGGTGCCGAGGGCGACCGCGAAGACCGCCGCGAGGAAGGCGACGAGCAGCGAGATCCGGGCGCCGTAGACGATGCGGCTGAAGACGTCGCGGCCGTTGACCGGCTCCACCCCGAGGAGGAAGTCGGAGCTGATGCCGCCCCAGGAGCCGATCGGGGTGCCGAACAGCGGGTCGATCTGGTCCTCGTGGAACTCGTCCGGCGGATGGCCGAGGAGACCGACGATGAGCGGCGCGAAGACCGCGACCACGACGAGGAAGAGGACGACGAAGGCGCCGGCGAGGGCGAGCTTGTCGCGCTTGAGGCGGGTCCAGGCGATCTTCCAGGGCGAACGGCCCTGGATCTCCTTGTCGGGGAGGCCGGGGACGCCGGGGGCGGCGGGCGCGCCGTCGACGGTGGCGGTCGACGCACCCGCACTCGTCTCGTGCAGTGGTGCCGTCATCGTGGTGAGGACCCCTCTCGGCCGCCGGTAGCCGGCCCTTGCCCGCCGCGGGTGGCGGCTCGGTGGAACAACCTGCGGGGCACCTGCTCGAAAGGAGCCGGGTACCCGGTGTTCCGGGAGTCTTCAACGCGTTTGTGATCACCCGCCAGACCTGGCGGGGAATGGTTGCCCAAACGTGATGCGGTGCTGTGAATTCCGTTATGCGGACGGCACGCGGACGTGAGCGGACCAACTCGGGTCCTCTTCCCCGCAACCGGACATGTCGCCCAACGCGGCCTTCGGCCTCTTGAATTGGGGCGAACGAAGAGCCGGGGCGGTTCCGCCGGGCCGTACGGGGCGGGAGGGGCGTCTCAGTATCCGGACGGAGCCGCCGGCGGGTATCCGTACCCCGGGGCGGCGGAGCCGCGGCCGGCGTGCGCCTCCCGGTCGTAGAAGGGGCGCGCGTTCGCCCGCAGCCAGAGTGCCACCGGGTCGTAGGCGTCGGAGAGGGCGACCGTCGAGACGGGCAGGCCGTCGGGGACGCCGCCGATGGACTGGCGCATCATCGTCCGGACCGTGTCGACGGCCGCCGGGGAGGTGTCGTACAGGTCGAGCCCGATGACGAGGTACGGGGAGCCGAGCGCGGGCTGCACCCAGCCGCGGCGCAGCGCCCGGACGGCCGGGGTGCGGTGCGCGTTCTGGGTCAGCAGGGCGTAGAACTGGGGGATCTCCAGGGCGGGCTCGGTGACGCGCAGCGGCCCGGCGGGCATCCGGTCGAGGCCGGTGGCGATCCGGCGCAGGTCGGCCCAGGGGATGCCGACCCCGCCACCGGGGGCGTGCGGGTTGAGCCAGACGCCCCAGCGGTCGGGGTAGAGGGCGCGGGCGATCTCCCGGCCGGTGACGAGTTCGTGGGCGCGGTTCCAGCCGGAGGCGGCGAGCTCCCGGGACGAGGTGACGCACGGCGCGTAGCCGAAGCCGTCGACCTCCATGTTCCCGTACTGGGCGTCGGGCGAGCCGGGCGAGCCCTGCCAGAGCAGCATCGTGAGCTCGCCGTCGGCGAGGGCGTGCAGCAGCCCCTCGTACGCGTCGTAGCGTCCGGGTGCCACCTGGCTCAGCGCGTGCTCGACCTTCCCCCGGGCTCCCGGCTCCGCTCGGGCGGAGGAGGCCCCGTTGTCCTCGGCCGTGCCTGACGCGCTCACCCTGGTTCCGCCCCTCTTCCGTCCACCACGTGTGCGCGGCCGCGAGGTCCGCGCGGCCGCCGAGTCAGTTCAGCTTAAACAGGGGGCCGCTCACACGGCGGCGCGCTGGTAGAAGGGCCGCACCCGCTCCACCATCCAGTCCGCGACCGGGTCCTGCGCCAGGTCGAGCAGGATGAGGTTGACCGGCCAGGCCACCTCGACCCGGCCGAGGGCGCGGCCGAGGGCGTCCAGGGGCTCGGTGCGGTCGGTGCCCTCCCAGCGGGAGAGCTGGACGCCGACGAAGAGGGCCGGTTCGGCGCCCTCGACGCTGGCGAGGGCGCGGCGGGCGGTGGTGACGATGCCGATGGCCTCGAACTCGGCGGAGGCCGCGGCGAGGAAGTCGACCGGGTCGTCCTGCCAGTCGGGCTCGAAGAGCCGGACTCGGCCGCCGGAGGCGGGCCCGTCGAGCGGGGTCCGGCCGGCGCGGCAGAGTTCGGCCACGGCGGGCGGGAGCAGCGGGACGCCGACGACGCCGCCGGGGTTCACGGCGATGCCGAGCTGCGGGGGCAGGCCGCGGGCGAAGTCGCGGGCGGGGGCGACGGCGAAGGACATGTGGTCGCCGACGCAGGCGCGGAACTGCTGCTCGGAGCTGAAGACGGGGGTGTAGGCCGCGCCGTCGAGCTCCAGGGTGGCGAGGTCCGGGCCGGTGCCGTCGGGGGCGCGGCCGTTGGGCAGGGGCACCCAGACCGGGCTGCGGCCGAGCACCTCGATCAGGCGGCCGCCCGCTCCGGGGTCGCCGAGCGAGGCGGCCAGCACCTCTTCCAGTTCGTTGCCCGGCCACGTCACGTCCACGGTCCCGTTCCCCTCCTCGCGCCGGCCTGCCGCTCCGGCCGCCCGGCAGCACCCTAACGCCGCCCCGGCACCGCCGTGGCCGGAAGGGAGGGGTACGGGCGTCCGGGACCGCCCCCTTCCGGCGGGCGGGCGGTCCGGACGGGCGGCCGGTCCGGGCGGACGGCCCCGACGGCCGGTCCGGGCGGACGGCCCCGGCGGCCGGTCCGGGCGGACGGCCCCGACGGCCGGCGGGCGCCCCCGTCAGGCGGCCTCCCGGAAGGTGATCGTCCGCAGGGTGTCGGCGGCGTCCCGGTCGAGGAGGGTCGCCGAGGCGCAGCCGTGCGGCAGCCGTCCCGACTCGACGGCCCTCAGCAGCCGGCCGACCGCGCGGCGGTGGCGGGCGAAGGCGTACCCGGAGACGCCCCGGCCCCGGGCGTCCTGGCCCGCCCTCGCGGTGCCCGGGGTGACGTCCAGGAGGAGCAGGTGCAGGGCCCGGCCCCGGCGGCGGGCCTCGCGGGCGAGCCAGCCGCGCACCCAGGACTGGGTGCCGCAGTCGTGCACGATCACGCTCGCGCCGGAGCGCAGGGCGCGGCGCAGCCCGGCGTAGTGCGCGAGCCGGACCAGGGGGCGGTAGACGGCGTACGGCAGGAGCCGGGGCATCCGGGCCTCCCACCGCTCGCGGGCGTCCTGGGAGTCGATGCCGCGTCCTTCGGCGGCCCGCCGCATGAGGGTGGACTTGCCGCTGCCGGGGAGCCCGGAGACGACCACGAGGTCGCCCGGGGCGAAGGCGAGGGTGCGGGGGCCCCGGCCGCCGCGCTCGCGCAGGTCCCGCAGGATCCGGCCCCGCCCCCGGGTCCGGGCACGGGCTCGCCGGGACGGTATGCCGGTACCCGCCGCGCAGGCGCCGGTGTGCTGGATCGTCATCGCGTCTCCCCCTGCCGGGCCTCGGGAGGCCCTTCCCAAGAAGTGTAAAGAAACGGTAATGGGACACAAGCGATTTGCCGCGCCGACACCGCGTGCAATGATGTGCCCGCCAGGACCGGACAGGCCCTGCACGGGCACGATCGCCCTACAACCGCATACCGGCCGCTCGAATCCGCGCGGGAGAGTTCCGGGGCACAGTCTGCGCCCGGACGCCGAAGGAGCAAGACCCTCCCTTGAATCTCTCAGGCCCCGTACCGCGCGGATGAGGCAGATCTGAAAAGCGGGACGCCGTCGCGTCCCCACCCAAGGTGCAAGCCGGGGATGCCCCCGGTGAACCTCTCAGGTTCCATGACAGATGGGGAGGACGTCCTCGCCCGTCATGTCTTCGTCACCGAACGCCCTTGGGACCCGGGAGCCACCCCATGACCTCTGCCCCCCGCCTGACCGCCCTCGATGCGCTGCATCGTTCGCTGGGTGCGACCATGACCGACTTCGCGGGCTGGGACATGCCCCTGCGGTACGGCAGCGAGCGCGACGAGCACCACGCCGTGCGCACCCGGGCCGGCCTCTTCGACCTCTCCCACATGGGCGAGATCACCGTCACCGGGCCGCAGGCCGTCGAACTGCTCGACTTCGCCCTGGTCGGCAACATCTCCACGGTGGGCGCCGGCCGCGCCCGGTACACGATGATCTGCCGCGAGGACGGCGGCATCCTGGACGACCTGATCGTCTACCGCCTCGGCGAGACCGAGGCCCCCGAGTACATGGTGGTGGCCAACGCCTCCAACGCCCAGACCGTCCTGGACGCCCTCACCGAGCGCGCGGCCGGCTTCGACGCCGAGGTCCGCGACGACCGCGACGCGTACGCCCTGATCGCGATCCAGGGCCCGGAGTCCGCCGGCATCCTGAAGTCGGTGACCGACGCCGACCTGGACGGCCTGAAGTACTACGCCGGCCTGCCGGGCACGGTCGCGGGCGTGCCCGCGCTGATCGCCCGCACCGGCTACACCGGCGAGGACGGCTTCGAGCTCTTCCTGAAGCCCGAGCACGCCGAGGGCGTCTGGAAGGCCCTGACCGTGGCGGGCGAGGGCGCCGGCCTGATCCCCTGCGGCCTGTCCTGCCGCGACACGCTCCGCCTGGAGGCGGGCATGCCGCTCTACGGCCACGAGCTGACCACCGGTCTCACCCCCTTCGACGCGGGCCTCGGCCGGGTCGTGAAGTTCGAGAAGCCGGGCGACTTCGTGGGCCGCAAGGCGCTGGAGGCCGCCGCCGAGCGCGCCGAGACCGCCCCGCCGCGCAGGCTGGTCGGCCTGGTCGCCGAGGGCCGCCGGGTCCCCCGCGCCGGCTTCTCCGTCGTCAAGGACGGCGAGGTCGTCGGCGAGGTCACCTCCGGCGCCCCGTCCCCGACCCTCGGGAAGCCGATCGCGATGGCGTACGTGGACGCGGCGCACGCGGAGCCCGGCACGCCGGGCGTGGGCGTGGACATCCGGGGCACCCACGAGCCGTACGAGGTCGTGGCGCTGCCCTTCTACAAGCGCCGGAAGTGACGCGTCCGTCCCACCCGGCGTCTCACCCCGCAAGACCGACGTTCCTCAGCACTCCCCCGATCCAGGAGAATCAGGTCATGAGCAACCCCCAGCAGCTGCGCTACACCAAGGAGCACGAGTGGCTCTCGGACGCCGAGGACGGCGTCGCGACGGTCGGCATCACGGAGTTCGCGGCCAACGCGCTCGGTGATGTCGTCTACGCCCAGCTCCCCGAGGTCGGCTCCACCGTCACCGCGGGCGAGACCTGCGGCGAGCTGGAGTCGACGAAGTCCGTGAGCGACCTGTACTCCCCCGTCTCGGGTGAGGTCGTCGCCGCCAACCAGGACGTGGTGGACGACCCGTCCCTGGTGAACACGGCTCCGTTCGAGGGTGGCTGGCTGTTCAAGGTGCGCGTCGCGGGTGAGCCGGACGACCTGCTCACCGCCGACGAGTACGCCGCGTTCTCCGCCGGGAACTGAGACCGGGCCCGAGACCCCCTAGGGATCGATTCATGTCGCTTCTGAACACCCCCCTCCACGAGCTGGACCCCGACGTCGCCGCCGCCGTCGACGCCGAGCTCCGCCGTCAGCAGTCCACCCTCGAGATGATCGCCTCGGAGAACTTCGCTCCGGTCGCGGTCATGGAGGCGCAGGGCTCCGTCCTCACCAACAAGTACGCCGAGGGCTACCCGGGCCGCCGTTACTACGGCGGCTGCGAGCACGTCGACGTGGCCGAGCAGATCGCGATCGACCGGATCAAGGACCTGTTCGGCGCCGAGTACGCCAACGTCCAGCCGCACTCCGGCGCCTCCGCGAACCAGGCCGCCCTCTTCGCGCTCGCCCAGCCGGGCGACACGATCCTGGGTCTGGACCTGGCGCACGGCGGCCACCTCACCCACGGCATGCGCCTGAACTTCTCCGGCAAGCAGTTCGACGTGGTCGCGTACCACGTGGACGGGGCCGGTCTGGTCGACATGGCCGAGGTCGAGCGCCTCGCCAAGGAGCACCGCCCGAAGGTGATCATCGCCGGCTGGTCGGCGTACCCGCGTCAGCTGGACTTCGCGGAGTTCCGCCGGATCGCGGACGAGGTCGGCGCCTACCTGTGGGTCGACATGGCCCACTTCGCGGGCCTGGTCGCCGCCGGTCTGCACCCGAACCCGGTCGAGCACGCGGACGTGGTGACCTCCACCACGCACAAGACGCTCGGCGGCCCCCGCGGCGGCGTCATCCTGGCGAAGAAGGAGTTCGCGAAGAAGCTGAACTCCTCGGTCTTCCCCGGTTTCCAGGGCGGCCCGCTGGAGCACGTGATCGCGGCCAAGGCCGTCTCCTTCAAGGTCGCGGCCTCGGAGGAGTTCAAGGAGCGCCAGGAACGCACCCTGGAGGGCGCCCGGATCATCGCCGAGCGCCTGGTCCAGGACGACGTGACCGCCCACGGCGTCTCGGTCCTGTCCGGCGGCACGGACGTGCACCTGCTCCTGGTCGACCTGCGCGACTCGGAGCTGGACGGCCAGCAGGCCGAGGACCGGCTCCACGAGGTCGGCATCACGGTCAACCGGAACGCGGTCCCCAACGACCCGCGTCCCCCGATGGTCACCTCGGGCCTGCGCATCGGCACGCCGGCACTCGCGACCCGCGGTTTCGGGGCCGAGGACTTCCGCGAGGTGGCGGACGTCATCGCCGAGACCCTGAAGCCCGGCTTCGACGCCGGGAAGGCCGAGGCCCTCAAGGCCCGGGTGACCGCCCTCGCGGACAAGCACCCGCTGTACCCCGGCCTGAAGTGATCCCGCAGTAATTTCGTACGCTTTTGTTCGTACGGACATCCGGGGCACCGCGCACACTGGAACACGGGCGCGGTGCCCCGACCCATGTCCCCCGTCCACGCGCTTTCTGCACCACCCCGGCAGACAACGACGTCCAGCCCCCACAAGGAGTCCTCCCGTGGCCATCTCGGTCTTCGACCTGTTCTCGATCGGCATCGGTCCGTCGAGCTCCCACACGGTGGGCCCGATGCGCGCGGCCCGGATGTTCGCCCGCCGGCTGAAGAACGAGGGCCTGCTGGCCCACACGGCGAAGGTACGGGCGGAGCTGTACGGCTCCCTGGGCGCGACCGGCCACGGCCACGGCACCCCGAAGGCGGTCCTGCTCGGACTGGAGGGGAACTCGCCCCGCACGGTCGACGTGGAGCACGCGGACGAGGAGTTCGAGCGGATCAGGGCGAGCGGCCGGATCGACCTGCTCGGCGCCCACGAGATCCCGTTCTCGTTCGACGACGACCTGGTCCTGCACCGTCGCAAGGCCCTGCCGTACCACGCCAACGGCATGACGGTCTTCGCGTACGACGCGGAGGGCGGGCTCCTCCTGGAGAAGACGTACTACTCGGTCGGCGGCGGCTTCGTCGTCGACGAGGACGCCGTCGCGGGCGAGAACCCGATCGTCCCGGACGACACCGTCCTGAAGTACCCGTTCCGCACCGGCGACGAGCTGCTGCGCCTCGCCCGGGAGACCGGCCTGTCGATCTCGGCGATGATGCTGGAGAACGAGAAGGCGTGGCGCACCGAGGAGGAGATCCGGGCGGGCCTGCTGGAGATCTGGCGGGTCATGCAGTCCTGCGTCGCGCGCGGCATGTCCCGCGAGGGCATCCTGCCCGGCGGCCTGAAGGTGCGCCGGCGTGCCGCGAACTCCGCCCGCAAGCTGCGCTCCGAGGGGAACCCGGAGGCGCACGCCATGGAGTGGACCACCCTGTACGCGATGGCGGTGAACGAGGAGAACGCGGCGGGCGGCCGGGTGGTGACCGCCCCGACGAACGGCGCGGCCGGCATCATCCCCGCCGTCCTGCACTACTACATGAACTTCGGGGCCGGCAGCGCCTCCCCGGAGGAAAAGGAAGACGGCGTGGTCCGCTTCCTCCTCGCGGCCGGCGCGATCGGCATGCTCTTCAAGGAGAACGCCTCGATCTCCGGCGCCGAGGTCGGCTGCCAGGGCGAGGTCGGCTCGGCCTGCTCGATGGCGGCGGGCGCCCTGGCCGAGGTCCTGGGCGGCTCCCCGGAGCAGGTGGAGAACGCGGCCGAGATCGGCATGGAGCACAACCTGGGCCTGACCTGCGACCCGGTCGGCGGCCTGGTCCAGATCCCCTGCATCGAGCGCAACGGCATGGCGGCGGTCAAGGCGGTCACGGCGGCGAAGATGGCGATGCGCGGCGACGGCAGCCACCTGGTCTCCCTCGACAAGGTCATCAAGACCATGAAGGAGACGGGCGCGGACATGAGCGTGAAGTACAAGGAGACCGCGCGCGGCGGGCTCGCGGTGAACATCATCGAGTGCTGAGGCCCCGGGCGCCGGCCGGCGGTCCTCCGCCCTCCGTCGCAGCGCCGGGGCCCGCCCCGGCGGGCCCCGGACGGGCGGCGGCCGCGGGGCGCGCGGCCCGTCCGGGCGGGCGGGTCAGGCCTTGCTGAGGTGCGACCAGAACTCGTCCCACGACAGCCGGCCGTCGCCGTTGTCGTCGCGCTGCTTGATGAGCGCCTCGGCGACCGTCTCGGTGACGTGGAAGTCGCCCAGCTGCGCCATCACGCTCTTGTACTCCGCGGCGGTGATGAAGCCGTCCCCGTCCACGTCGTACCGGTTGAATGCCGTGCGTGCCGACTCGATGTCCGCCACTGTTTCCGCCCCTTCGTGGTGCTTGTCTGACGGAGGTCAGATTAGCTGGCCCGGGTCCGCCGGATGAGGGGGGTGCGCGCGGCGCGGTG
The DNA here is from genome assembly GCF_042892575.1 of Streptomyces sp. NPDC001744. NCBI lineage: Bacteria > Bacillati > Actinomycetota > Actinomycetes > Kitasatosporales > Streptomycetaceae > Streptomyces > Streptomyces sp. NPDC001744. The sequence continues at coordinate 238,145 of NZ_JBIAUG010000002.1, read as the reverse complement.
GTACGCGGGGCCCTCCGCCGGGCGGGGCGCCGGGGGCGCGGCCCGCGTCCGGGGCGAGGGGGCCTCCGGCGCGGGCGCTCCCGCCCCTTCGCCGGGCGTCCACCATGCGGACACCTCCGGGAAACAATCAGTGAACCGCATAATCATTCATGGTTTTCAAGGTGAGTGCCGCACGTCACCAACGATTCACTATTAAAGTGTCCATTTTTGCCATAGTTTGCCCCACTAGGGCCTTTTGGCAGAAGGGCCCCCGTCTGGCATAGTCGATGACACGGCCCCCATTGACCCGGGCGAGGTCGATACAGCGGCCGTGGATACACCCCCCCGTCCACGGCGCACCACACGGAAGCCCCCAGCAGCCCCACCACGGCGCACGGGGGCTTCCGTGCGTCCGGGCCCCGCCCCGGCCTCCCGGGGACGGCCTCGGGAGCGGCCGGTCAGACGCGGTCCACCACCCGCATCTCGAACCACGTCGTCTTGCCGCGCGGCGCCAGGTCGGCGCCCCACCGGTCCGCGAGCTTGTCCACGAGGAAGAGGCCCCGCCCGCTCGTGTCCAGTTCGTGCACCGGCATCAGACAGGGCAGTCCGCGCGACGGGTCGCGCACCTCCACCCGGATGCAGCCCCGGCGGCGCTGCAGCCGCAGGGCGAAGGCCCGCGCCCCGGTGTGCCGGACGGCGTTCCCCACCAGCTCCGAGACGAGCAGGACCGCGTGCTCGGCGATCTGCGGCCCCAGCCCCCACTGGCGCGTCACGACGTGCTGCGTCAGCCTGCGGGCCACCCACGCGGACCCGGGCCGGGACCGCAGCCAGACGTCCTCGTCGGCCGGATTGCCGTACGTCTCCACCGCTTCGGCGGCCTGCTGGTCGTCCACGGTCGGTGACCACCGCGCCGCGGCGCTCGCGCGCTGCCGAGATTGTTCCCTGTCCTCCAGGCCCGCCATGGGTCCCATCATGGCCGCACGGGGCCGCCCCCGGGGGCCGTTCCACCGGAATCGACCCCGACGGGTGCTCTCCTCCGGGCGGATCAGGCGAACTTCGCCTTCCCCGGCCCCTCCTCGACGAAGCTGCGCATCCCGCGCTCCCGGTCCTCGGTGGCGAACAGGGCCGCGAACCAGGTGCGTTCGATCGCGAGACCGGTGTCGATGTCGGTCTCCAGACCCTGGTCGACCGCCTCCTTCGCGGCCCGCAGGGCGACGGCCGGCCCCTGCGCCAGCTTCGCGGCCCACGCGTGCGCCTGCCCGTACACCTCGGCGGCCGGGACGACCCGGTCGACCAGGCCGAGGGAGAGGGCCTCGTCCGCCTTCACCATGCGGCCGGTGAAGATGAGGTCCTTGGCCCGGGAGGGGCCGACGAGGCGGGAGAGGCGCTGGGTGCCGCCCGCGCCCGGGATCAGGCCGAGCAGGATCTCCGGCTGGCCGAGCTTCGCGTCGTCGGCGGCGATCCGGTAGTCGGCGCAGAGCGCCAGCTCGCAGCCGCCGCCGAGCGCGTAGCCGGTGATCGCGGCGACGACCGGCTTGGGGATGCGCGCGACGGCGGTGAAGGCGTCCTGGAGGGCGCGCGAGCGCTTGACCATGGCCACGTGGTCCATGACCTGCATCTCCTTGATGTCCGCGCCGGCCGCGAACACCTTCTCGCCGCCGTACAGGACCACGGCCCGCACGTCGTCGCGGTCGGTCGCCTCCTGGGCCAGCTCGCGCAGCCGGTCCTGGGTGGCGACGTCCAGGGCGTTCATCGGGGGACGGTCGAGGCGGATGGTTCCGACGCCTTCGGCGACTTCGAGGTTCACAGTCATGGGAGAAGGTTAGTGGCCGTTAACGACGCGGGACCCGGTGCTGTTGCTCACAGCACCGGGTCCCGCGGAAGGGGTCCGGGAGCGCCTAGGCGATCCACTCCGACCACGGCATGTTCCAGCCGTTGAGGCCGTTGTCCGGCTTGATCACCTTGTCCTTGGAGTTCTTCACGACGATCACGTCACCGATGATCGAGCTGTCGTAGAACCAGGCGGCCGGGGTCGAGCTGTCCCCCGCGCCCCGGGTGTCCGAGAGGCCGACGCAGCCGTGGCTGACGTTCTGCGAGCCGAAGGTGCTCTTCGAGGCCCAGTAGTTGCCGTGCACGAAGGTGCCCGAGGTGGACAGGCGCATCGCGTGCGGCACGTCCTTGATGTCGTACTCGCCGCCGAAGCCGACCGTGGCGCCGTTCATCCGGGTCACCTTGTACTTCTCGCTGATGACCATCTGACCGTTGTACGTGGTCGTGGAGGGCGCGCCCGCCGTGATCGGCAGCGTCTTGACGATCTTCCCGTCGCGCTCGACCTTCATCGTCTTGGCCTCGGCGTCGACCGTGGAGACCTGGCGGCGGCCGATGGTGAAGGTGATCGTCTTCTTCTGCTTGCCGTAGACGCCGGGGCGGCCCTCGACGCCGTCCAGGTTGAGGTGGACCGTCACCTTGGTGCCGGCGGCCCAGTACTTCTCCGGACGGAAGTCGAGGCGGTCGTTGCCGAACCAGTGGCCCTTGATCTCGACGGCCGGCCGGGCCGTCACCTTGATGGCCTTCTCGACGGCCTCGGGGTTGGTGATGCCCCGGGTGAAGTTGATGGAGACCGGCATGCCGACGCCGACGGTCGAACCGTCCTCCGGCGTGTACTGGCCGATGAAGGTGTTCTTCGGGACGAGGGTGGTGAAGGTGGTGTCCTTGGCCGACTCACGGCCCTCGGCGTCCTTGGCGATGGCGTGGACCTTGTACTGGGTGCCCGCGGCGAGGTGCGCGGTCGGCTGCCAGCTGGCGCCGTCCGCGGTGATCTTCCCCTCGACCGGGGTGCCCTTGGAGTCGGCGACCGTGACCGTGGTCAGCTTGCCCTGCTGGGCGGTGACCTTGAGGACGCCGCTGGTGGCGACCGAGTCGGCGCCGTCCTTCGGAAGGACCGTCACGACCGCCCGGGAGGCCGCGTTGTCCTGCTTCCCGCCGTCCTGGGCGGCCGGGCCCCCCTGCCCGGCGCCGCCCGAGGCCGTCCCGCCCCCGCCGCAGGCGGTCAGCGCGAGCAGCAGCACCCCCGCCGCCAGCGCCTTCAGCCGGGCGCCCCCGCGCCGGCCGTGCCGTCCCGTCGCCCCTACCGATGCCTCCGATATCGGCTGCCCGTTCACTGTGGTCGTCTCCCCTCACACGGGCCGGCAACATCACGGCCCCGCCCCCGTGCGCATCCACTCGCGCACACAACGCCAGATAATCACACCGCGGGACACGAAAGATTCCCGGGGATGTCACCGTTCCGTCCCGATCGGCGCGCGGGGACGGCGGGGCCGCCGGACGCCGGAAAACGGATCGGCGCGACACGGCGCGGGGCGGGTGCAGAACGGGCCGGGCGAATCGGCGCGGGGAGGGGCCGGGCGGGTCAACGCAGGGCGGAGCCCGCCCTCCACCGGTTCCAGTCCAGGTTCCAGCCGCCGAGCCCGTTGTCGGGAGCGACCGTCCGGTCGCGGGAGTTGACCACCTCCACCACGTCGCCGATCAGCGTCCGGTCGAAGAACCAGCCGGCGTGCGACCGCTCGCTGCCGCCCTTCTCGTCCCGGAGCCCCACGCAGCCGTGGCTGACGTTGGCGGCGCCGAAGGTCTCGGGCGGGGCCCAGTAGTTGCCGTGCAGGAAGGTCCCGGACTCGGTGAGCCGCATCGCGTGCGGCACGTCCTTGATGTCGTACTCGCCGCCGAAGCCGACCGTGGCGCCGTTCATCCGCGTCACGTCGTACAGCTCGGTGACGACCATCTTCCCGTTGTACGTGGTGGTCTTCGGCGCCCCGGCGGTGACGGGCAGCGTGGCCAGGAGCTCGCCGTCCCTGCGCACCTCCATGGTGTGGGCGGCGGCGTCCACCACGGAGACCTGGGAACGGCCGACGGTGAAGCCGACCTCCTTGCGCTGGATGCCGTACACGCCGGGGGCGCCCTCCACGTCCCGCAGGTCCAGCGCGACGGTGACCCGCGTGCCGGGGGCCCAGTACTTCTCCGGGCGGAAGTCGAGCCGTTCCCCGCCGAACCAGTGGCCGACGACCTCCACGGGCGGCTCCGAGGTGATCCGGACGGCGCGCTCGACGGCGGCGCGGTGCGTCACGGGGCGGTTGAAGGAGAAGGAGACGATCATGCCGGTGCCGACCGTGGAGCGGTTCTCCGGTGTGAAGTAGCCGATGAAACGGGACGCGGGCACCGCGGTGGTGAAGGTGGTGTGACGGGCCGAACGGCGCGCGCGGGCGTCGAGCGCGACCGCGTCCACGCTGTACTTGGCGGCCGGGGCGAGCCGTGTTCCCGGCCGGGGCCGCCAGCGCAGCCCGTCCGCGGAGACCTCCCCGGCGACCTCGGTCCGCCGGCCGTCCTCGACCCGGGCGACGGTCACCCGTTCGAGCCGTCCGTCGTCCACCCGCACCTCGACCGCGCTCCCGGCCGGGACCGCGCGGCTGCCGTCCTCCGGACTCACCCGGATGACGTCGCCGGGGGCCCGCCCCTTGCCCGGCGAGAAGGGGCCGGTGCCCCCGCCGCCGTCCGCTCCGGCGCAGCCGGCGAGGCCCGCCACCAGTCCCGTCACCGCGAGGGCGCGTACCGCCCGTCTCCATACAGATCTCACTCCCGGCCCAACGACCGCCACCGCCGGGGGAAACGTGCGTGCGGGTCATGTTGGGAGCGCGGCCGGACGGGCAGAACAGGAGGAGAACCGCACCCGGGGAGCGGCGGCCGGGACGCCGCCGCTCCCCGGGTGCGGTCCCGACGGAGCCGCGGGAGGCCGGACGGTGGCGAGCGCAGCCGAGCAGGAGGCCGTACAGGAGCATGCGCCGGAGCGGGCGGGGCCACCCGTGTGGCCGGGGGCGCCGACGCCCCTCGGCGCCCGCTGCCGGACCGGTCCCGACGGGACGGAGGGCACCAACTTCGCCCTGTGGGCGGGCGGGGCGGAGGCCGTCGAGCTGTGCCTGTTCGACGCGGACGGCACGGAGCGGCGGCTGCCGCTGACCGAGCTGACCCACGAGATCTGGCACGGCTTCGTGCCCGGGACCGGTCCGGGGCAGCGCTACGGCTACCGGGTGCACGGCCGCTGGGACCCGTGGACGGGCGCCCGCTGGAACCCGGCGAAGCTGCTCCTCGACCCGTACGCGCGGGCCGTCGACGGCGAGTTCGCCCTTCCCCCCGAGGTGTACGGGCACGTCCGGGACTGGCCGCAGCAGCACGTGGCCGACACCGTGCGCGACGAGCGGGACTCCGCCCCGTACGTGCCGAAGGGGGTCGTCGTCCACGACGACGACGACTGGTCCGACGACCGCAGGCCCAAGACGCCCTGGCAGGACTCGGTCATCTACGAGGTGCACGTCAAGGGCTTCACCAAGCTGCACCCGGGCGTCCCCGAGCACCTGCGCGGCACGTACGCGGGCCTGGCGCACCCGGCCGCGGTCGACCACCTCGTACGGCTCGGGGTGACGGCGGTCGAGCTGCTGCCGGTGCACCAGTTCGCGCACGAGGACCACCTGCTGCGCCGGGGGCTGCGCAACTACTGGGGGTACAACTCCGTCGGCTACTTCGCGCCGCACGCGGGCTACTCCTCCTCGGGGACGGCCGGGCAGCAGGTCGGCGAGTTCAAGCGGATGGTGCGGGCGCTGCACGCGGCCGGGATCGAGGTGATCCTCGACGTGGTCTACAACCACACGGCGGAGGCGGGCGAGCTGGGCCCGACCCTCTCCCTGAAGGGCATCGACAACCGGGCCTACTACCGGCTCCAGTCCGACGCCCGCCGGTACGCCGACTACACGGGCTGCGGCAACACCCTGCACGTCGTGCGGCCGCAGGTGCTGCGGCTCATCACCGACAGCCTGCGCTACTGGGTGACCGAGATGGGGGTGGACGGCTTCCGCTTCGACCTGGCGGCGGCGCTCGCCCGGTCCTTCCACGACGTGGACATGCTCTCCCCCTTCCTGGCGGTCATCGCCCAGGACCCGGTGCTGCGGCGGGTCAAGCTGATCGCGGAGCCGTGGGACGTGGGCAACGGCGGCTACCAGGTCGGGGCGTTCCCGCCGCTGTGGACCGAGTGGAACGACCACTACCGGGACACGGTGCGGGACTTCTGGCGGGGCGCGCTGCCCGACGTCCGGGACCTCGGCTACCGGCTCTCCGGCTCCAGCGACCTGTACGCCTGGGGCGGGCGGCGGCCGTACGCCTCCGTCAACTTCGTCACCGCCCACGACGGCTTCACCCTGCGGGACCTCGTCACGTACGAGCGCAAGCACAACGAGGCCAACGGCGAGGGGAACCGGGACGGCACCCACGACAACCGCTCCTGGAACTGCGGCGCCGAGGGCGAGACCGACGACCCGGGGATCGGGGCGCTGCGGCTGCGCCAGCAGCGCAACCTGCTCACCACCCTGCTCCTGTCGACCGGGGTCCCGATGCTGGTCGCCGGGGACGAGATGGGCCGCACCCAGGGCGGCAACAACAACGCGTACTGCCAGGACAACGAGACCGGGTGGCTCGACTGGTCGCTGCCGGAGGACCCCGGGCGCGGTCAGCTCCTCGCCCTGTCCCGGCGGCTGCTCGCGCTGCGCCACCGCCATCCGGTGCTGCGCCGCCGGGCCTTCTTCTCCGGCCGCCCGCAGCGCGCGGACGGGCTGCGGGACCTGGCCTGGTTCACCGCCGGGGGCACCGAGATGACGGAGGAGGACTGGTACGCGCCCACGGCCACGCTCGGCCTCTACCTGTCGGGCCGGGACATCCCGGGCCGGGACGCACGGGGCGAGCGGATCGCCGACGACAGCTTCCTCGCCGTCCTGCACGCCGGCCACCGGCCGCTGGACTTCCGGCTGCCGGGACCGCCGTGGGCGGAGTCGTACGAACTCGTCGTGGACACGGCCCGGGAGGACCAGTCCGGGGCGCCGGGCACGGTCCACCGGGGCGGGGAGACGCTCGCGGTGGGAGGCCGGTCGGTGGTGCTGCTGCGGGTGGCGCGGTAGGGGACCGCGAGGGGCCCCGGGCGCTCAGGAGCGGCCCAGGATGCCCCGGTCGTAGCCGGCGGCGACGGCGGCCGCCCGGTCCTTGACGCCCAGCTTGGCGTAGATGTGGGTGAGGTGGGTCTTGACGGTGGCCTCGCTGATGAAGAGCTCGGCGGCGACGGCCCGGTTGCCGGTGCCCCTGGCGACGAGGGCGAGGACCTCGGTCTCGCGGGCGGAGAGGGTGGTGTCGGCGGGCGGGGCGGCGGGGGCGCGGACGGCGGTGACGAGCCGGGAGGCGACGGCCGGGGAGAGGACGGTGCGGCCCTCGGCGGCGGCCCGCACGGCCGCGAACAGTTCCTCGCGCGGGGCGTCCTTGAGCAGGTAGCCGGTGGCCCCGGCCTCGATGGCCGGGAGGGTGTCGGTGTCCGTGTCGTACGTGGTGAGGACGAGGACCCGGGAGCGGGCACCGTGCCGGGTGAGCGCGGCGATGGCGTCGACGCCGCCGCCGCCCGGCATCCGCAGGTCCATGAGGACCACGTCGGGGTCGAGTTCCAGGGCGAGTTCGACGCCCCGCACGCCGTCGGGGGCCTCGCCGAGGACGCGGAATCCGGAGTCCCCGGCGGCGAACATGCCGCGCAGGCCGTCCCGTACGACGGGGTGGTCGTCGACGATCAGCAGGGTGATGTCGGTCATGGTGTGGCCAACGGTACGCGGGCGGAGACCGCCGTGCCCTCACCGGGGGCGGTCTCGACGGTGACGGTGCCGGTGAGGCGTTCGGCGCGGGCCCGCATGCCGTCGAGCCCGAACCCGCCCTCGCCGGTGCCCCGTCCGGGACGGGCGAGCGGGTCGAAGCCGCGGCCGTCGTCCCGCACGTCCAGGGTGATCTCGTCGCCCATGTAGGAGAGGGTGACGCCGGCGCGGGCGGCACCGGAGTGGCGGGCGGTGTTGGACAGGGCCTCCTGGGCGATCCGCAGGAGGGTGGCGGCGACCTCGTCGTGGAGCGGTGCCTCGGTGCCGGTGACGGTGAAGCGGGCGTCGACGCCGGTGCGTTCGGCCCACTCCTCGACGGTCCTGCGCAGCGCCCCGGGAAGGGTGTCGTGCTCCAGGGCGACGGGGCTCAGGTTCCGCACGGAGCGGCGGGCCTCGCCGAGGCTGTGCCGGGCGAGGCCGGCGGCGCGCCTCAGATGGGTCTCGGCGCTTTCCCGGTCGGGGGCTGCGGAGGCGGCCTGGAGCTGGGTGACGACCCCGGTGAGGCCCTGGGCGATGGTGTCGTGGATCTCGGCGGCGAGCCGGCGCCGCTCGTCGGCGATCCCGGCCTCCCGTGCCTGGAGGAGGAGCTGGGCCTGGAGGGCGGCGTTCTCGGCGAGGGCCTGTTCGAGACGGCTGTTGGCACGGCCGAGTTCCGCGATGGTGGCGGCGCGCTCGGCGGCCTTCTCGGTCTCCTTCGTGCCGAGGTGGGAGAAGCCCACGGCCAGGCAGGCGTTCAGGGCGAACAGGCCCCCGAAGGCGAGCCAGTGCACCGGGGTGGCGGGCGGCAGGCCGCCGGACTGGGAGCCGGCCATGGTGACGGCCACCAGGAGGAGCCCGGCGTGCGCGAGGCGGCGGGGCAGCAGGTGGACGGCGTCGAAGTAGCCGACGCAGGCGTAGATCGCGAAGAAGGGGTTGAGCCAGGTCAGCGCGAAGGCCAGGGCGGTGCGGAGCACGAAGTGGGCGGTGGAGGCGGGGCCCGGGGCCCCCGGCACGAGCACGGGAGCGGCGCAGGGCCGCTCGGGTCCCCACCCGGCGGTCGCGACAAGCCGGGCGCAGCGGCGGTTCCAGACCGCGTGGAGGAGGAGCGCCGCCGCCACCAGGACCCCGGCCGCCGCCTTCTCCGCGCGGTCCATCAGCGCGTCGCCCGACGCCCCCGCGATCGCGGTGCCGACGCCGAGCAGGGCGTACGGTCCCCAGCGGAAGAACTGGCGCCAGCGCTCCTCGACGGTGGTCGGCACACCCCTCCCCCTTCACGGTCGTTCGCGGTCGCCGGCGGCCGTTCGTGGCCGGTGGCGGTCTTCGTGGCCGCCGGCGGCCGTTCGTGATCGCCGGCGGTCATTCCCAGCGGAACCAGCGCACCGCGGCGCCGGTCAGCACGGCGGTCCACAGGGCCGTCGTCCCGAGCTCGGCCCAGCCGGGCCAGCCGCCCGAGGCGGCCGCGTCGAGGGCCTGGGACGCGGCGCCGAACGGGGTGAGTCCGACGATCCGCTGCAGGGTATCGGGCATGGCCTGGACCGGCACCCAGACCCCGGCGGTGAACATGCTGGGGAAGAAGACGACGGAGCCGACGGCGGTGGCGGCCTTCTGCGTACGGGAGACGGCGCACACGGCCGCGCCGAGTGCGAGGCCGCCGGCGACGGCGAGCAGCAGGGCGACCAGGTACCCGGCCGGGTTCTCCGGCAGGGCGACGCCGAAGGCGAGGCGGCCGACCGTGATCACGAGGAGCGAGGAGACCAGCGCGGCGACGGCGTGCAGCGCGAGCTGGGCGGTGAGCAGGGAGGCGGGCCGTACGGGGGTGGTGGACATCCGGCGCAGGATGCCGCGCTCGCGGTAGCCGGACAGGACCGGGGGCATGGCCTGGAGCCCGGCCATGATGAGCGCGAAGAGGACGGAGACGGGGGCGTAGAGATCGATGACGCGACGCCCCCCGAGGTCCTCGGACGCCTCCCGGAAGGAGGGGATCAGGCCGAGGACCACGAACAGGACGGTCGGCGAGAGCATCACCCAGAACAGGGAGCCGGGTTCGCGGGCGAAGAGGCGCGCCTCGGTCCTCAGGACGGTGGCGGTGGCGGTGGCGCCGAGGGGGCGCGCGGGGAGGGGCGTGCTCATCGGTGGTCGGTTCCCGTCAGGTCGAGGTAGGCGTCGTCGAGGGTGGCGTCGGCGACCCGGAGCCCGCGGGCCGTGACGCCGTGGCGGGCGAGGAGGGAGACGAAGGCGGCGACGGTCTCGTCGGTGCCGCCGACGGCCGTCCGGCCGTCGGCCGTCGTGACGGAGGCGGCTCCCGGCAGGGCCCGCAGCTCCGCCGGGTCGAGGGGGGTGTCGGCGGCGAAGGAGATCTCCTTGGCGGTGGCGGTGCGCCCGATCAGCCCGTCCGGGGTGTCGAGGGCGGTGATCCGGCCCCGGTCGAGGACGGCGATCCGGTCGCAGAGGCGCTGGGCCTCCTCCATGAAGTGGGTGACGAGCAGGACGGTCGCCCCGGTGTCCCTGACCGTCTCCACGAGCGCCCACACGTCGCGGCGGGCGCGCGGGTCGAGGCCGGTGGTGAGTTCGTCCAGGACGACGACCCGGGGACGTCCGATCAGCGCGAGGGCGACGAACAGCCGCTGCTTCTGCCCGCCGGACAGCTTCCCGAAGCGGACCCCGAGGTGCGGCAGGAGTCCGAGCCGTTCGGCCAGCCCGCGCGGGTCGGCTGGCCGCTCGTGGAAGGAGGCGTACAGGGCGAGCGCCTCACGGACGGTCAGCTTGGGCTGGAGTTCGCTCTCCTGGAGCTGGACCCCGAGGAGCCGGGTGACCTCGGCGCGCCGGACGGCGGGGTCGTACCCGCAGACGCGCACGCTTCCCTCGTCGGGGGACCGCAGCCCCGCGACGCACTCCGCGGTGGTGGTCTTGCCGGCTCCGTTGGGGCCGAGGATCCCGAAGACCTCCCCCTCGCCGACCTCGAAGGAGACCCCGTCGACGACCTTCCGGCCGCCGTAGGTCTTGCGCAGTCCGCGCACGTCGATCGCTGTCGTCGTCATGCCCCGAGGTTCCCGGACCGGGCCGCCCGCCGACATCGGCCGATCCGCTCGTATCCGCCGTCAACCGATCGGTTGACGGCGGGTACGACTCCGGGCCGGACGGGAACGGGAGGAACCGGACCGGGGGCGCGGGGGCGGGGCGCCGCACGGGGAGGCCCGGGGACGGGGCGCCGCGGGACGGGGGGCCCGGGGACGGAAGGGCCGGAAAACCGGGTGAGCCGTGTCAGTGGTGAACCGTAAAGTCGGACCTGATGCCCGAGAAACCCTTCCCCCCAGCGAAGTCCCCCGACCGTTCGGCGGTGCGCGTCCTGCTCCGCCTGTGGCCGTACGTGCGCCCCGTGCGGAAGCGGTGGATCACGGCCGCCCTCGTCGCCGTGGTCGCCTCCTGCCTGTCGCTCGTCATCCCGCTCGTCCTGAAGTGGATGGTGGACGGGCCGGTCGCGGACCGGGACCCCGGGGGCGTGTGGCTGGGCGCGCTGTACCTGCTGCTGCTCGGGGTCGCGGAGGCCGCGCTGTTCGGCTTCCGCCGCTGGCTGGTCGCGCGGCCGCTCGCCGGGGTGGAGGCGCGGATGCGGTCGGAGCTGTACGCCAGGCTCCAGCGGCTGCCGATCGCCTTCCACGACCGGTGGGCGTCGGGCCAGCTCCTCTCGCGCGGGACCACCGACCTGATGCTGGTGCGGATGTTCCTCGCCTTCCCGCTGACCTTCCTCCTCGTCAACGGCGTGACGATCCTCGCGGGGTACGTCCTGCTGCTCGCCCAGGACTGGACGCTCGGCCTGGTGCTCCTGACGCCGGTGCTGCCGCTGGTGGTCCTCTGCTCGCTCTTCGAGAGCCGGTACGGGGTGGCGGCGCGCACGGCGCAGGACCAGGTGGGCGACCTGACGACGGTCGTGGAGGAGAGCGTCCTCGGCATCCGGATCATCAAGGGCTTCGGCCGGCACCGCAGCCAGGCGCGGGCGTTCCGGGAGCTCTCCGAGCGCCTGCGGGGCACCGAGCTGGTCAAGGCCCGGCTGCTCGCCACGATCTGGGCGGTCATCACCGTCGTGCCGGAGCTGGCCATCGGGGCGGCGCTCGTCCTCGGCACGGTGCGGGTCGCGGACGGGGAGCTGTCGGCGGGCACGCTGGTCGCGTTCCTGACGACGGCGCTCGCGCTGCGCTGGCCGGTGGAGTCGATCGGCTTCCTCCTCGCGATGAGCCAGGAGGCGGTGACCGCCACCGAGCGGTACTTCGAGGTGATGGACGCCGAGGAGGAGTCGGACCCGGCCCCGGCGGACGCCGTGCCGGCCGGGGGGCCGAAGGACGGGCCGGACGGGGGCCCGGACGGGGTGCGCTTCGAGAACGTGTCGTTCCGCCACCCGGACGCCCCGGAGGACGCGCCCCCGGTCCTGGACGGCGTCGACCTGCACATCCGCCCCGGCGAGACGCTGGCCCTGGTCGGCGGGACGGGTTCGGGCAAGACCACCCTCACCTCCCTCGTGCCCCGCCTGCACGAGGTGACCGGCGGCCGCATCCTCCTCGACGGCGAGGACATCGCGCTGATGGGGCGGGAGCGGCTGCGGTCCCTGGTGTCGGTGGCCTTCGAGGAGCCCACCCTGTTCTCCGCCGGTGTCGGCGAGAACGTCCTGATGGGGGCCGGCGAGGGAGCCGGCGAGCCGGAGCTGCGGCGCGCCCTCGCCGTGGCGCAGGCGGACGGTTTCGTGGACCGGCTGCCCGAGGGCGCGGCGACCCGGGTCGGCGAGCAGGGCCTGAGTCTGTCGGGGGGCCAGCGGCAGCGGCTCGCCCTGGCGCGCGCGGTGGTCGGCAGGCCGCGCTTCCTGATCCTGGACGACCCCCTCTCCGCCCTCGACGTGCACACGGAGGCACGGGTGGAGGCGGCCCTGCGGGAGGTGCTGCGGGAGACGACGGCCCTGGTGGTGGCGCACCGCCCGTCGACGGTGATGCTGGCCGACCGGGTCGCCCTGCTGTCCGGGGGCCGGATCGCGGCCGTGGGCACCCATCAGGAACTGCTGCGCGACAGCGAGGAGTACGCCTGGCTGATGTCGGGCGGGAAGGAACGGCGATGACGGACACCACGCTCACGCAACCCCCCGCCGCCGCCCCGCCGGAGGAGACGGACCGCTTCGACCGCGACGACCTGCCGGCTCCCCCGGGGGCGACGGGCGCCCTGCTCCGCTCGCTCCTGTCCGCGCACCGGGCACGGGTCGTGGTCGCCTCGCTGGTCCTCCTCGTCAAGGAGGCGGCGGTGCAGGCGGGCCCGCTGCTCGTCGCGTACGCCATCGACCGGGGCGTCCCGGCCTTCCGGGCCGGCGACCACGGCCCCGTGATCGCCGTGGCGGTCGGCTACCTCCTCTGCGCGGCCCTCGGGAGCCTCCTCCAGTACGCCTTCGTCCGGGGGGCGGCCCGGATCAACCAGGACGTCCTGCTCGACCTGCGCGGCCGGATCTTCCGGCACGCGCAGCTGCTGAGCGTCGACTTCCACGAGCGCTACACCTCGGGCCGGCTGATCTCCCGCTCCACCACGGACGTCGAGTCGCTGCGGGAACTGCTCTCGGAGGGCCTCCAGGAACTGATCGGCGTGGTCCTCTCCTTCGTCTCGATCACCCTGATCCTGCTCTGGCTGGACCTGGGGATCGGCGCGGTGGCGACGGCCTCCTTCGTCCCCCTGTACCTGCTCGTACGGCTCTACCGCCGGCGCGCGGGCCGGGCGTACGGCGAGCGGTCCACGGCCATGGCGGGCGTGATCGTGAAGTTCGCGGAGACGATGAACGGCATCCGTCCGGTCAGGGCGTTCCGCCGCGAGCGTGCCAACGACGCCGAGTTCGCCGCGCTCAACCACCGGCACGAGCGGAGCAACGGCGACGCGCTCCTGGAGATGGCCCGCTACGTCGTCGGCTCGCGCCTGGTGGCGAACACGGCGGTGGCCGGAATGTGCCTCTGGGGTGCGTACCGGGTCGCGGAGGGCTCGCTCGAACTGGGCGTCCTGGCGGCGGCCGTGCTCTACGTGCGGCGCCTGTACGACCCGATCGACCGGCTGGCCATGTTCCTCAACTCGTACGAGTCGGCGGTGGCCTCCCTCACCAAGATCGCCGGTCTCCTCGCCCAGGAACCGGGCATCCCGGAGACGACCGCCCCGCGCGAACTCCCGCACCGTCCGGGCGCTCCCGGCCGGGAGGTGGTCTTCGACGGGGTGCGGTTCGCGTACCGCACCGGGGGCGAGGTCCTCCCCCGCTTCGACCTGACGATCCCGGCGGGCCAGACGGTGGCGGTGGTGGGGGCGACGGGCGCGGGCAAGTCGACCCTCGTGAAGCTCCTGGCCCGCTTCTACGACCCGACGGGCGGCCGCGTCCTGCTCGACGGGGTGGACCTCCGCGACCTGACCGTCCCGGACCTCCGGCGCGGGATCGTCATGGTGACGCAGGAGGCGTTCCTGTTCTCGGGCACGGTGGCGGAGAACATCGCGATCGGCCGCCCGGACGCGACCCGCGAGGAGATCGAGGCGGCGGCGAAGGCGATCGGGGCGCACGACTTCATCGCCGCCCTCCCCGACGGCTACGACACGGACGTGCGCAAGCGCGGTGGCCGGATCTCGGCGGGCCAGCGCCAACTGGTCGCCTTCGCGCGGGCCCTGCTCGCGGACCCGGCGGTCCTGATCCTGGACGAGGCGACGAGTTCGCTGGACGTGCCGGGCGAGCGGGCGGTGCAGCGGGCGATGGACACGGTCCTGGCGGGCCGTACGGCCGTGATCGTCGCGCACCGCCTGTCCACGGTCGAGGTGGCGGACCGGGTCCTGGTGATGGAGTCGGGCCGGATCGTCGAGGACGGCTCCCCGTCCGACCTGGTCACGGGCGACGGCCACTACGCGGGGCTGCACCGGGCCTGGCGGGACAGCCTGGTGGGCTGACCCGCCGGGGCCGGCCGCCGGAGCCCCGGTCGCCGGGGCCGGTCGCCGGAGCCCCGGTCGCCGGGGCCGGTCGCCGGAACGGCCCCGGAAGCACGGCTTCCGGGGCCGGACGGCGGCGGGCGGCGGCCTCCCCGGACGCGCCCCGCAGGCCGAAGGCGGGACCCTCACCGCGATTTTCGGCCATCTCCCGGGTGCCGGCGGCCCGTATCCGGCGGGCGGGGCGGAAGGCCGGGGCCCGCGTGCCGGGCGGCCGGTGGACTCCCTTGCGGAGAACGGCGGATGACGAACCGTCCATGATCGATGAAACGTCCGCTTAACGAACGCGCGCGTACCGGCAGCGGACGATTTCCGGCCAACTTGTCGTCGCGGTCCTGACAGGTCCCCGTCATCCCTGCGACTCTCTCCCAGGTTCTTCGCACCAACGTTCGCCGCTTCATCCGAACGTGCTCCACAGCTCTCCTTGCTCCGCCCGGCGGACTCACCCAAGCCCGCCGGTACCCCCCTCGCATAAGGAGTCTGCGTGAGATCCACGCCCAGCCGTCGCGCCACCGCGACCGGTGCTTTGATCGCTGCCGCCGCCATGATCGCCGTGAGCGTCCAGACGGGCGCCGCCACCGCGGCGGACTCCCCGTTCGGGGCCGCTCCCCAGGCCCAGCAGGGCACGTCGGCCAACCCCGGCAAGCTCCCGGCCGACCTCACCCCGGCCGAGCGCACCGCGCTCATCAAGGCGGCGGACGCCGACAAGACCGCCACGGCCAAGTCCCTCGGCCTCAACGCCGAGGAGAAGCTGGTCGTCCGCGACGTCGTGAAGGACCGCGACGGCACGACCCACACGCGCTACGAGCGCACCTACGCGGGTCTGCCCGTCCTCGGCGGCGACCTGATCGTCGAGGAGACCGCGGCGGGCGCCACCCGGAGCGTCACCAAGTCCTCCCGCGCGGAGCTGAAGAACGTCGACACCACCGCCACGGTGTCCCCGGCCGTCGCCGAGAAGCAGGCCGTCGGCCTCGCCCGTGCGGAGGGCTCCGCCGAGGCCGGGGCCGACCGCGCCCCGCGCAAGGTCGTCTGGGCCGCCCAGGGCACCCCCGTCCTCGCGTACGAGACCGTCGTCGGCGGCCTCCAGCACGACGGCACCCCGAACGAGCTGCACGTCGTCACCGACGCCAAGACGGGCGCGAAGCTCTTCGAGTGGCAGGGCGTCGAGAACGGCACCGGCAACACGCAGTACAGCGGCCAGGTGACCCTCGGCACCGCGCCCTCGTACTCGCTGACCGACACCACCCGCGGCAACCACAAGACGTACAACCTGAACGGCGGCTCGTCCGGCACGGGGACGCTGTTCACCAACACCACCGACGTGTGGGGCAACGGCCTCCCCTCCAACAAGGAGACGGCCGGCGCCGACGCGCACTACGGCGCCGCGCTCACCTGGGACTACTACAAGAACGTGCACGGCCGCACCGGCATCCGCGGTGACGGCGTCGGCGCGTACTCCCGGGTCCACTACGGCAACGCCTACGTCAACGCGTTCTGGCAGGACTCCTGCTTCTGCATGACGTACGGCGACGGCTCGGGCAACGCCAAGCCGCTCACGTCCATCGACGTGGCCGCCCACGAGATGACCCACGGCGTCACCGCCGCCACCGCCAACCTGACGTACAGCGGCGAGTCCGGCGGCCTCAACGAGGCCACCTCCGACATCTTCGCCGCGGCCGTCGAGTTCTACGCCAACAACGCCAACGACAAGGGCGACTACCTCGTCGGCGAGAAGATCGACATCAACGGCGACGGCACCCCGCTGCGCTACATGGACAAGCCGAGCAAGGACGGCTCGTCCAAGGACGCCTGGTACTCGGGCATCGGCAACGTCGACGTCCACTACTCCTCGGGCCCGGCGAACCACTGGTTCTACCTGCTCTCCGAGGGCAGCGGCGCCAAGACCGTCAACGGCGTGAACTACGACTCGCCGACCTCGGACGGCCTGCCCGTCACGGGCATCGGCCGGGACAAGGCCGCGCTGATCTGGTTCAAGGCGCTCACCACCAAGTTCGGCTCCTCGACCAACTACGCCGGCGCCCGCACCGGCACGGTCGACGTGGCCAAGGCGCTCTACGGCGCCACCAGCCCCGAGGTCACGGCCGTCGAGAACGCCTGGGCCGCGATCAACGTCGGCGCCCGTCCCGGCGGCGGCACCCCCGGCGGCAAGGTCTTCGAGAACACCGCCGACGTCGCCGTCCCGGACAACGGCGCCGCGGTGACCTCCTCGGTGACCGTCACCGGCGTCACCGGCAACGCCCCGGCCAACCTCGCCGTCGGCGTGGACATCGTCCACACCTACCGCGGTGACCTCGTCGTGGACCTCATCGCCCCCGACGGCTCGGTCTACAGCCTCAGCAACCGCTCCGGCGGCAGCGCGGACAACATCGTCCAGACCTACACCGTGAACGCCTCCACCGAGGTCGCCAACGGCGTCTGGAAGCTCCGCGTCCAGGACAAGGCGTCCGCCGACACCGGTTACATCAACGGCTTCAAGCTGACCTTCCCGTAATCCGGGAGGAGAACGCGGAAGCGACCCGACACGACGGACGCCCCGGGGAACATCCCCGGGGCGTCCCCGTGTCTCCGCGTCTCCCGGGTCCGGGCCCTTCCGAGGACGGTCGGCGCCGGTGGGCGGGGAAGACACCGGGGCTCTCACCGGGACGGCACCGGAACGCTTCCGGCGAAAGGCGGCCGGTCATCCCGTCGCCTCCGCCACGGCCCCACCGGCCTGTGGCCGGGTACGCATGCCCCATCGGGCGAGGGACGGTCCGGCGGCGCCCAGCGCCGCGAAGAACAACGCGAGCAGCAGCCAGCCCGCCGTACCGAGGCCGAGCACCACCGTGGTGAGGATGACGGGGGCAAGAGCCTGGCCCGCGCCGAAGCCGAGGCCGAGGACGCCCTGGTACTGGCCCTGGGCATGGTCGGGGGCGAGCCCGAAGCCCAGGGCGAAGCACGCCGAGGATTCCCAGACCTCTCCCAGACTGTGGACGAAGACCGCTGCCAGGACCAGTCCCACCGCGGCCCAGACCGGGGTGTGCGCCGCCAGTGCCATCGTCGGGCAGCTGACGAGGAAGAAGAGCCCCGCGGTGCGAAACGCCCTGCCGCCGTCGTGCGGGGTCTCGACACGGGAACCGATCCTGGTCTGCGTCAGCACGCAGAAAGCGGAGTTGACGGCGAACAGCGCGGCCACCGTCCAGCGCGGCGCTTCGGTGTGTTCGGAGATCCAGATCGGCAGGAGCAGGGAGACCACCGGGTACTGCAGTCCCATGGCGCCGTAGAGGGCGGTGAACGTCAGGAACGGACGGTCCCTGAAGGCGAGCCGGCGATGCTGTCGCGGCGGTTCGGCCAACACCGGGTAACGGGGCAGCAGAAGCAGGAGCGCCGCGCACAGGGCGAAGCTCGCCGCGTTGCCGAGGATCAGCGTGACGTAGGCACCGCGGGTGTTCGCGGCCAGCGCCAGCCCGGCGCCCACCGTCCCCAGGACGACGCCCAGGTTGACGAAGGTACGCAGCCTGGCCCGGAACAGGGCCGGGCGCTCTCCCCCGACCCGGACCACCAGAGCACCCCAGGCCGCCCCGCCGGCCGCTGCGGCGATCTGGTCGACCGTCGCGACGACCGTGAGCGCGGTCCAGCTCTCGACGAGCACGAGGGCCGCCATCGACACCGCCTGGACCACGAGGGCCAGCATCATGACGGTGCGCGCGCCGCGCCGGTCGGCGAGGTGCCCGCCGGGTATCCCCGCGCACAGGCCGATCACTCCGGCGAGGGTGAGCGCGGCGCCGACCTGTACGGCGGGCAGGCCCACGACCAAGGTGAAGTAAAGCGCCGACGCCGCGTTGAACAAGCCGTTGCCGACCCGGTTGACGAAACTGGCGGCGATCAGCACGCGCTCCGGCCCGCTGTCCCCCGCCATCCGGCCCATTCGGCGCATTCGGCCTGCTGGGCCGCCCTTGGTCATGGGCGGCAGGCTAACAGCAGCCGTGGAGCCCGCCCCGAACGCACCGGGACCGCGGGCCCCGGCGTGGCACGGGGCCCTCCTCGTCGTGCAAGCGTGTCGCCTCGCGTCGGCGCCCCGAACCGGACCGGTCGGTTCGGGGCGCCTCGAACCGGACGGACCGGACCGGGGTGCCCCGAACCGGACCGGCCGCTACCGCATCAGCAGTCCCGCCCCCGCCCCCTTCGTCTCCTCCGGCAGGGCCACCAGGCCGAGTTCGGACGGGTGGGCGAGGAGGGGGTGGGAGGGCAGGACGCGGACCGTGCAGCCGAAGGAGCCGGTGCGGTCGAGTTCCAGGGTGCCCGCGTACGGGAGGCGGCCCTCCAGGTCCGGGCCGCCCGCCGGCTTGAGGGTGACGGTGCGGGTGGCGGTGAGGGTGTCGTCGGCGTCGGCCCGGCCGGTGACGGCCTGGACCTCGACGTCGTCGGGGCCGAGCGCGCCGAGCGCCACCCGTACCCGGACGACCGGGGTCGCGCCCAGCTCCGCGTCGGCCGTGTCGTCCGCGAAGCCGTCGCCGACCTCGACGCGGTCGACGGCCACCCGGGGCCACGCCTCCCGGACCCGGGCCTTCCAGGCGGCGAGGTCCCGGGCGCGGGCCGGGGTGAGCGCCCGGCGGGCGCCGGCGGCGGGGGCGTACAGCCGCTCGACGTACTCGCGGACCATCCGGTCGGCGAGGACCTTGGGCCCGAGGTCGGCGAGCGTGCGCCGGACCATCGCCACCCAGCCGGCCGGCACCCCGTCGGGGCCCCGGTCGTAGAAGCGGGGGGCGACCCGGCGCTCGATCAGCTCGTAGAGGGCGGCCGCCTCCAGGTCGTCGCGGCGCTCCTCGTCGGCGGCGACCGCGCCGTCGGCGGTGGGGATGGCCCAGCCGAAGTCCGGCTCGAACCACTCGTCCCACCAGCCGTCGAGGACGGAGAGGTTGAGGCAGCCGTTGAGGGCCGCCTTCATGCCGCTGGTGCCGCACGCCTCCAGGGGGCGGAGGGGGTTGTTGAGCCAGACGTCGCAGCCGGGGTAGAGGCGGCGGGCCATCTCCATGCCGTAGTCGGGCAGGAAGACGATCCGGTGCCGGACCCGGGGGTCGTCGGCGAACCTGACCAGTTCCTGCACGAGCCGCTTCCCGCCGTCGTCGGCGGGGTGGGCCTTGCCCGCGACGACGAGCTGCACGGGCCGCTCGGGGTGGAGCAGCAGCGACCGCAGCCGGTCCTTGTCCCGCAGCATCAGGGTGAGCCGTTTGTACGAGGGGACGCGGCGGGCGAAGCCGATGGTGAGGACGTCGGGGTCGAGGACGGAGTCGGTCCAGCCGAGTTCGGCGGCGGCCGCGCCGCGCTGCCGCCAGGAGGCGCGCAGCCGTTCCCGCACGTCGGTGACGAGCCGTTCGCGCAGGGCGCGGCGCAGCTCCCACAGCTCCCGGTCGCCCGCGTCGGGGCCGAGCGGGCCGACCTCGGGGGCGACCCAGGTGGGGGCGTGGACGCCGTTGGTGATGGAGGTGATCGGCACCTCGTCGGCGTCGAAGCCCGGCCAGAGCCCGGCGAACATGGCGCGGCTGACGGCGCCGTGGAGGGTGGAGACGCCGTTGGCGCGCTGGGCGAGGCGCAGTCCCATGGCGGCCATGTTGAAGACGCCGGGGTCGCCGCCGAGCGGGGTCTCGTCGCCGAGGGCGAGGACGCGGCCGGTGTCGACGCCGGGGAGGGCGCCGTCCTGGCCGAGGTGGCGGGCGACCAGGGCGCGGTCGAAGCGGTCGATGCCGGCCGCCACGGGGGTGTGGGTGGTGAAGACGGTCCCGGCCCGGACGGTCTCCAGGGCGCTGTCGAAGTCGAGCCCCTCGCCCTGCAGTTCGCGGATGCGTTCGAGACCGAGGAAGCCGGCGTGGCCCTCGTTGGTGTGGAAGACCTCGGGGGCGGGGTGGCCGGTGAGCCGGGTGTACGCGCGGACGGCGCGGACGCCGCCGATGCCGAGCAGCATCTCCTGGAGGAGCCGGTGCTCGCTGCCGCCGCCGTACAGGCGGTCGGTGACGCCCCGCTCGCCGGGGGCGTTCTCCTCGACGTCGGAGTCGAGCATGAGCAGGGGGACGCGGCCGACCCGGGCGGTCCAGACGTGGGCGTGCAGGCTGCGCCCGCCGGGCAGGGCGAGGGTGACGCGGGCGGGGGTGCCGTCGTCCTCGCGGAGCAGGGTCACCGGCAGCTCGCCGGGGTCGAGCACGGGGTACTGCTCCTGCTGCCAGCCGTCCCGTCCGAGGGACTGGCGGAAGTAGCCGTGCCGGTAGAGCAGGCCGACGCCGATCAGGGGGACGCCGAGGTCGCTGGCGGACTTGAGGTGGTCGCCGGCGAGGATGCCCAGGCCGCCGGAGTACTGGGGCAGGGCGGCGGCGACGCCGAACTCGGGCGAGAAGTAGGCGACGGCGGCCGGCAGGTCTCCGGACCGGTGCTGGTACCAGCGGGGGGCGCGGAGGTAGCCGTCGAGGTCCTCGGCGGCGGCGCGCAGCCGGGCCAGGAAGTCCTCGTCGGCGGCGAGGGCGGCCAGCCGGGAGGTTTCGAGGGCGCCGAGGACCCGGACGGGGTCGGTGCCGGCCGGGGCGCCGAGGGAGTCGAAGAGGGCTCGGGTGGGCTCGTGCCAGGACCAGCGCAGGTTGCTCGCGAGGTCGGCGAGGGGTCGAAGGGTGTCGGGGAGGACGGGACGCACGGTGAATCGACGGATTGCCTTCACGTGTTCCACCTTCGCAGGCGAGTACGGAGCGGAGCGGACGCACCACGCTGTGCGTCCGGCGTGCCGCTCCGACGTTAGGGCACGCAGCCCGGCCGGACCGCGGTGCGCGGGCGGCGTCGGCGTGGCGGGTCGGGCGCCCGGGCGGGGACGGGTCCCCTGCACGGCAGATCCGGTAAAATGCTATGACCTCGATGGCAAGTGGAGCCGGCGCAAGGCATTCGAGAAGGCCGGCCGGTGGGCATGGAGGAACAAGTGGGCCATCACTTCCACGGCCCTCATGTTCGTCCCCGGCACCCAACCGATTGCAGCCGCACGGCTTGCGTACACCGCATATCGTGGATACAGGCTTGCCAAATCCGCTCGTTTCACAAGACGCGCCCTCCGCTCCGGCCGCCATGGGGCCATGAGCTACAGGCACGGAAACATGAGCGTGGCAAACTTCGGACGCGCCAAGGGGAGTTGGCACAAGGGATTCCAGTCCGGAAGACGGAATCACCAAGGCCGACGCATCAAGGTGGGCTGGAACTACAGCATGTTCGCCAAGCGGCCCACATTCCGGATCGGTTGGCGGTTCCGTGGGCGCCCGCGGCACTTCACTCTCTCCCGAGGGGGAATCACGAGGTACCTGAATACCAACGACGCGTTGAACGCACGGGAACATCCAGTGTCGATCGAACGCGATCTGATCACTCGTCTAGACGCACTCCTGGACGATCTCAGACCCGCAGGTATCGCACAGAGTTACGCACTCTGGCACCTCGGCACAGCCCTGCCCGAAGAACCGAACACAGAGATCATCCTGCCAATCGTCTGGGATCTGGAAATCTCCGTTCGCGTAAAACTGGACAGTCGCCGAAAATTCACCGTCGGATGGGGAGGAGAGCTTGGCGAGCCCGACCTCTTCACCTCTTCGGAGATCCAGGACGCGCACGTGGAAGAGATGATCGAAGCCGTGAATGAGGAGCTGGCTCGAGAGATTCACCTCACCGAGAGGAGAGTTCTCTTCGGGGGACCTACCGAGTTTCACATCAAAACTCCTTCGGGGTGGGTCGACATCTCACGGGGAGGAATTAGATCCCAGGAGAGAAGAGTTAATCGCGCCAGGCGTAAACTGACCCTACTGGCGTGATTCACGAAAGGCCCCGGGAATGAAGATGCTCCCGGGGCCTTTCGCCTTTCCAAGAGGATGTCTCACGTGGCCCGAGCTGCACGGGGCATGATGCTGCTTGTGGCTGGTGATCTTTCCTCTCGCCCTGCTCCTGACGGGTTGTGGGCTTCGACGGAGTCCTTGTTGCCGAAGTTCGCACCTCGGAAGCAAGGTGGGGGCACGGCTCCGGCCGACGAGCGGCAGGCGTTCGCTGCGGTGGTGTGTGTGCTGGCCAGCGGGTGTGCGTGGCAGTTGCTGCCCGACACCTTCGGCGTCCCGCCGGCGACCGCGCACCGGCGGTTCACCGCATGGACGAAGGCGGGGCTGTGGCGTCGTCTGCGCCGGGCGGTCCCGGACGGGCTCGGCGCCCGGGGCGAGCCGGACTGGACCTCGGTCATCGTGGACGCCGCCCGCGTGCGGGCGAAAAGGGGGATTCGCCGACCGGACCGAGCCCGGCCGATCGCGGCAAGAAGGCCAGCGAGCCGCATGTGCCGTCCGAGGCTCAGGGCATCCCGCCGGCTGTCGCCGTGTCGGGGGCGAACACCCACGACAGCCAGGCCCTGAAGGCGCTGATCCGCGGGACACCCGCCATCCGTTCCCGTCGCGGGCCACGCCGGCGCCGGCCGGGAAAGCTCCGGGCGGACAAGGCGTACTTCTCCGCCGACCACCTGGCCCGGCTGCGTGAACGCGGCATCGTCCCAGGTATCGCCCGCCCCGGGATCGAGTCGAGCGAACGGCTCGGCCGGCACCGCCGGAAGATCGAAAGATCGATCGCCCGGCTGTTCGGCTACCGCCGCCCCACCGTCCGATACGGGCGGAAGGGCTCGCACTTCCCGGCCTTCCTCGGCCTCGCAGCCGCCCCGACCTGCTATCGGCGCGGACTGTCGTGTGTGCGGTTGCACGTGGGCGGGCCCTACGGAGAACGGACAACGGACAGCGATGAACGACCCCCACAACCCCGCCCGCCCCCGGCCACCCCTCACCCGTCCCCGCACCGTCCATCCCTCACCCCCACCCCCGCCCGTCCCGGCCACCCCTCACCCCCACCCCACCCGTCCCGTCCGCCCCTCACCCGCCCCTCACCCGTCCGGCCCCGTCCGCCCCCATGGGCACATCGCGTCCGGGGCACCCGTCTCCTCACCCGTCCGGCCCCCGGCCGAACGGAGGTCCGGCCCCGGCCGGAAGGAAGGCGCGAGGGAACAGATCCGGCCGTCTTCGGAGGTGACTTCAGGCGGTTCCGGCCCCCCCGACGTGCTCCGTCGGGCCCCTCCCCGCGAGGTCGGGCCCCTTTTCCCGTCCGACTCCCGGCCTTGCCGGTTCTGCTATGACCCAGTAGTCGACAAAGCGCCGGATTGCCCGAGGGTGCACCATGGGAAGGCTTCTCCGGTAACGCCAGGCACCCGTCCGTTCCTGACCCCCTTTCACCCCCGTGGATCGACCGTCCGGGTGAACGCGAACGGGAGCGGCCACGCCCGCGACCCCCCGGCCGCCGGCGGAGCTAGAAAGAGCGCACCACCACCCGCACCCCCGTAAACCGTCAGGTGATGCTGTGAATCCGCTCATGGGACGCATTCCCGTACTGGACGTCCGCCCACTGGTCGACTGCGGCCGGCGCCCCGCGAAGGCGGTGGCCGGAGAGACCTTCGAGGTGACGGCGACCGTCTTCCGCGAGGGTCACGACGCGGTCGCCGCCAACGTCGTGCTGCGCGGTCCTTCGGGCCGTCCCGGCCCCTGGATCCCCATGCGGGAACTGGCCCCGGGAACCGACCGGTGGGGCGCCGAGGTCACCCCGGACGCCGAGGGCTCGTGGACGTACGCCGTCGAGGCGTGGAGCGACCCGATCGCGACCTGGCGCCACGTCGCCGGGATCAAGATCCCGGCGGGCATCGACTCCGAACTGGTCCTCGCCGAGGGGGCCGAGCTGCACGAGCGGGCCGCGAAGGGCGTTCCGAAGAAGGGCGGCGGCCGGGAGACCGTGCTCGCCGCGGCGGACACGCTGCGCGACCCGTCCCGGCCCGCCGCCGTCCGCCTCGCGGCGGCGCTCGCGCCCCGGGTGGTGGAGATCCTGGACCGCCACCCGCTGCGCGAACTGCTCACCTCCTCGCCGAAGTTCCCCCTCCGGGTGGAGCGGGAACGGGCCCTGTACGGCGCGTGGTACGAGTTCTTCCCCCGCTCCGAGGGGGTACGCACGGTCGACGGCCGGACGGTCCCGGGGAACTTCCGCACGGCCGCCGAGCGGCTGCCCGCGGTGGCGGCGATGGGCTTCGACGTGGTGTACCTGCCGCCGGTGCACCCCATCGGCGAGACCCACCGCAAGGGCCCCAACAACTCCCTGTCGGCGTCGCCGAGCGACGTGGGCGTGCCGTGGGCGATCGGTTCGCCGGAGGGCGGGCACGACGCGCTCCACCCGGACCTGGGCACCTTCGAGGACTTCGACGCCTTCGTGGCGCGGGCCCGGGAGCTGCGCCTGGAGGTCGCGCTGGACTTCGCGCTCCAGTGCTCGCCGGACCACCCGTGGGTGGAGAAGCACCCGGAGTGGTTCCGCCGGCGGCCGGACGGCTCGATCGCGTACGCGGAGAACCCGCCGAAGAAGTACCAGGACATCTACCCCATCGCGTTCGACGAGGCCGGCGACGACATGGACGGGATCGTCGCGGAGACCGTCCGGGTGCTGCGGCACTGGATGGACCACGGCGTCCGGATCTTCCGCGTCGACAACCCGCACACCAAGCCGGTGGTCTTCTGGGAGCGGGTGATCGGGGAGATCAACCGGGCCGACCCGGACGTGATCTTCCTGGCGGAGGCGTTCACCCGGCCCGCGATGATGCGGGCCCTGGGCGCGATCGGCTTCCAGCAGTCGTACACGTACTTCACCTGGCGCAACACCAAGGAGGAGCTGACGGAGTACCTGACGGAGCTGTCCCGGGAGACGGCGGCGCAGATGCGGCCGAACCTCTGGGTGAACACCCCCGACATCCTGCACGCCTACCTCCAGGAGGGCGGCCGGCCCGCGTTCGAGGTGCGGGCGGTGCTCGCGGCGACGTTGTCCCCGTCCTGGGGCATGTACGCCGGGTACGAGCTGTGCGAGAACACTCCGCTGCGCGAGGGCAGCGAGGAGTACCTCGACTCGGAGAAGTACGAACTGCGGCCGCGCGACTGGGAGGCGGCGGAGCGGTCGGGGGCCACGATCGTCCCCCTGATCACCGCCCTGAACCGGATCAGGCGCCGGAACCCGGCGCTCCACCGGCTGCGGAACCTGGTCTTCCACCACGCCGACAACCCGCAGGTGATCGCGTACAGCAAGCGCGCGGGTTCGAACACCGTTCTGGTGGTCGTCAACCTCGACCCGCACCACACCCAGGAGGCGACGGTCTCGTTGAACATGCCGGAACTCGGCCTCGACCGGCACGAGACCGTGCCGGTGCGCGACGAGCTCACCGGCGAGACCTATCACTGGGGCAGGGCCAACTACGTGCGCCTGGAACCGGGCGTCACGCCCGCGCACGTGCTGATCCTGCGACCGTCCCCGCAGACCGGAGGGTCACCCACCTCATGACTGTCAACGAGCCCGTCCCCGACACCTTCGAGGACACCCCCGCCAAGGACCGCGATCCCGACTGGTTCAAGCGGGCCGTCTTCTACGAGGTCCTCGTCCGCTCCTTCCAGGACAGCAACGGCGACGGCGTCGGCGACCTGAAGGGCATCACGTCCCGGCTGGACTACCTCCAGTGGCTGGGCGTGGACTGCCTCTGGCTGCCGCCGTTCTTCAAGTCCCCCCTGCGGGACGGCGGCTACGACGTGGCCGACTATACGTCGGTGCTCCCCGAGTTCGGCGACCTGGCCGACTTCGTGGAGTTCGTGGACGCGGCCCACCAGCGCGGCATGCGCGTGATCATCGACTTCGTCATGAACCACACCAGCGACCAGCACATGTGGTTCCAGGAGTCGCGGCGCGATCCGGACGGGCCGTACGGCGACTACTACGTCTGGGCCGACGACGACAAGCAGTACGCGGACGCCCGGATCATCTTCGTCGACACGGAGACCTCCAACTGGACCTTCGACCCGGTCCGCAAGCAGTACTACTGGCACCGGTTCTTCTCGCACCAGCCGGACCTCAACTACGAGAACCCGGCGGTGCAGAAGGAGATCCTGTCCGCGCTGAAGTTCTGGCTGGACCTGGGGATCGACGGCTTCCGGCTCGACGCGGTGCCGTACCTGTACCAGCAGGAGGGCACCAACTGCGAGAACCTCCCGGCCACCCACGCCTTCCTGAAGCGGGTCCGCAAGGAGATCGACGACCACTACCCGGACACGGTGCTGCTCGCGGAGGCGAACCAGTGGCCCGAGGACGTCGTGGACTACTTCGGCGACTTCCGGTCGGGCGGCGACGAGTGCCACATGGCCTTCCACTTCCCGGTCATGCCGCGGATCTTCATGGCCGTGCGGCGCGAGTCCCGCTACCCGGTCTCCGAGATCCTGGCGAAGACCCCGGCGATCCCGTCGGGCTGCCAGTGGGGCATCTTCCTGCGCAACCACGACGAGCTGACCCTCGAGATGGTCACGGACGAAGAGCGCGACTACATGTACGCCGAGTACGCCAAGGACCCGCGCATGCGGGCCAACATCGGCATCCGGCGCCGGCTCGCCCCGCTCCTGGACAACGACCGCAACCAGATGGAGCTGTTCACCGCGCTGCTCTTCTCGCTGCCCGGTTCGCCGGTGCTGTACTACGGCGACGAGATCGGCATGGGCGACAACATCTGGCTGGGCGACCGGGACGGGGTGCGCACCCCGATGCAGTGGACCCCCGACCGGAACGCCGGGTTCTCCTCCTGCGACCCGGGCAGGCTGTACCTTCCGGCCATCATGGACCCGGTCCACGGCTACCAGGTGACCAACGTCGAGGCGGGGATGGCCTCGCCGTCGTCGCTGCTGCACTGGACGAAGCGGATGATCGAGATCCGCAAGCAGAACCGGGCGTTCGGGACGGGGACGTACACCGAACTCCCGGCGTCGAACCCGGCCGTGCTCGCCTTCCTGCGCGAGACCGCTCCCGAAGAGGGAATGGACGCCGACCTCGTCCTCTGCGTGAACAACTTCTCGCGGTTCGCACAGCCGACCGAGCTGGATCTGCGCCGCTTCGCCGGCTGCCACCCGGTGGAGCTGATCGGCGGGGTGGAGTTCCCGGCCATCGGGCAACTCCCGTACCTCCTGACCCTCGCGGGCCACGGGTTCTACTGGTTCCGCCTCAGGAGGGCCTGACACCGCACCGGTTCGGCCACGTCCGCGGTGGGGCGGTTTCGCCCGTCCCACCGGGGGCACGTGAACCCACACGATTCAGGTCCATACGGGCCTTCTTCCCGGGCCCATACGGATCTTCCCCTTCCGACACGTCCCGCACTTCCGGACAGCCCAAGCCGCCATCCGGGACACTCTGCGCATTTGAACGTATACGAACGCCATTTGCGCGCCCCGGGGAAAGGACGCGACGCCATGCCGGAGACCGCATCCACCACCCGGGCGCCGGACGCCCTCCTTCCGTCCCTCGCCCCCCTGCTCCACGACTGGCTGCCACGGCAGCGCTGGTTCGCGGGCAAGGGCCGGCGGGTCACCGGATTCACCCTGGACGCGGCCACCGAGCTGCTGCCGCTGGACGGCCCGGGGCCCGGCCTCCTCCATCTGCTCGTACGGGTCGAACAACCGGGCCGCCCGGCCGGTTCGCCCCCCGACTGCTACCAGTTGCTCCTGGGCGTACGGGCGCAGCTCCCGCCGCGCCTCGCCCCCGCCCTGATCGGGCGCGTCCGGCAGGGACCGCTCGCCGGACGGGCCGTCTACGAAGGGCTGCGCGACCCGCGGCTCGCCGGCCTCCTCTACGAGCGGCTGCGCACCCCGGGCCGGACCGGCCCCCTGCGCTTCCACACCACCAGCGCCCTGCCGGCCGCGCTCGCGCCCCGCGTGCTCGACGCCGAGCAGTCCAACTCCTCGCTCGTCTACGGGGACGCGTACATCCTCAAGATCTTCCGCCGGGTGAGTCCAGGCGCCAACCCCGACCTGGAGCTGCCGCTCGCGCTCAGCCGGGCCGGCTGCGGCCGGGTGCCCTCGCCGGTCGCCTGGTTCGAGTCGGGGGCCTCGACCCTCGGGGTGCTCCAGCCCTACCTCCGGGACTCCCGGGACGGCTGGCGGCTCGCGCTCGACGCGCTGGCCGCCGGGCGGGAGTTCACCACCGAGGCGCGGGCGCTCGGCCGCGCCACGGCCGAGGTGCACCTGGCGCTCGCCGCCACGCTGCCGACGCGGCGGCTGGGGAAGGAGGAGGCGGAGCGGCTCGCCGGCGCGATGGACCGGCGGCTCCACGCGGCGGCGCAGGCCGTGCCCGCGCTGCTGCCGTACGTGCCGGGGCTCCGGGCCGTCTTCGCGGCGGCGAGCGGCGCCCCGGGGGCGGGGGCGCTCCAGCGCATCCACGGCGACCTGCACCTCGGGCAGACCCTGCGGGGCGCCGACGGGGCCTGGGCGGTCATCGACTTCGAGGGCGAGCCCGCGAAGCCGCTGGACGAACGGCGCAGCCCCCAGCCCACGGTCCGCGACATCGCCGGAATGCTCCGCTCCTTCGACTACGCGGCCCGCACCCACCGCCCCTGGAACGCCGACTGGGCGGCCCGCTGCCGCGCCGCCTTCTGCGCCGGCTACGCGGAGACGGCGGGCGCCGACCCCCGCTCGGACCCGGCGCTCCTGCGGGCCTACGAAACCGACAAGGCGGTCTACGAGGTCGTCTACGAGGCCCGCCACCGCCCGGACTGGCTCCCGGTCCCGATGGCCGCCGTCGAACGTCTGGCGGCGCTCCCGTGAGCTGCCCGTACCGGTCCGGCGTCCCCGCCCGGACGGGCGCTCCCCCGTCCGGAGCGGTGCTCCGGGCCGCCGTGCCCCCGCCCGCCCGCCGGAAGCCCGGCCCGCCCCGTTCGGCCGAGTGTCCCGGACGGCCGGCGGACCGTTCCGTATGCGTGTACCCCCCGTTCCCCTCCCCCTCTTCTCCCGT
This sequence comes from Streptomyces sp. NPDC001744, assembly GCF_042892575.1. Taxonomy (NCBI): domain Bacteria; kingdom Bacillati; phylum Actinomycetota; class Actinomycetes; order Kitasatosporales; family Streptomycetaceae; genus Streptomyces; species Streptomyces sp. NPDC001744. The sequence continues at coordinate 208,611 of NZ_JBIAUG010000002.1, read as the reverse complement.
CCTCCAGGAGGCTTCGCCGTGACCGCCCGATCCGCAGGAAAGACGTCCACAGCCAGGAAGGCGCTCGCGTCGGACACTGCCGGGAAGGTTCCCCTGCCGGACCGGCCCGCCGTGCGGAAGGCGCCCGTGCCGGACCGCCCCGCCGTGCCGAAGGCGTCCGCTCCGGACCGGCCGGCCGTGCGGAAGGCACCACCGCTCGACCCGGGCGACCGGGCACGGCTGCTCGCCGGCGAGCACCACGACCCGCACGGGGTGCTCGGCGCGCATCCGGTGCGCGGCGGGGTGGTGGTGCGGGTGCTGCGCCCGTTCGCCCGTGAGGTCGCCGTCCTCGTCAAGGGCCGCCGGATCACGCTCCACGACGACGGGGACGGCCTCTTCTCGGGGCTGCTGCCGCTGCTCCGCAAGGTGCCCGCGTACGAGCTGCGGGTACGGTACGACGGACCCGACGGACCCGACGGGGCCGCCGGCGGCACGGAACTGGCCGTGCAGGATCCGTACCGCTTCCTCCCCTCGCTCGGCGAGCTGGACCTCCATCTGATCGGGGAGGGCCGCCACGAGGAGCTGTGGAAGGCCCTCGGCTCCCGGGTGATGACGCACGAGGGCGTGACCGGCACCCGTTTCGCGGTCTGGGCGCCCAACGCGCGCGGGGTGCGGGTCACGGGCGAGTTCACCTGCTGGGACGGCACGGGGCTGCCGATGCGCTCGCTCGGCTCGACGGGCGTGTGGGAGCTGTTCGTGCCGGGGATCGGCGAGGGCGCCGTCTACAAGTACGACATCACCCGGCCGGACGGTTCGCACACCCTGCGGGCGGACCCGATGGCCCGCCGGACCGAGTGCCCGCCGAACACCGCGTCGATCGTCACCGAGTCGCACTACGCGTGGGGCGACCGGGAGTGGATGGAGCGGCGGGGCGACCGCCCGGCCCACGAGTCCCCGCTCTCGGTGTACGAGGTGCACCTGCCGTCCTGGCGGCCGGGCCTCGGCTACCGCGAGCTGGCCGAGCAGCTGCCCGCGTACGTGCGGGACCTCGGCTTCACGCACGTGGAGTTCATGCCGGTGTCCGAGCACCCCTTCGGCGGCTCGTGGGGCTACCAGGTGACCGGGTTCTACGCGCCGACGGCCCGGATGGGCACGCCGGACGACTTCAAGTACCTGGTGGACGCGTTGCACCGGGCCGGGATCGGGGTCCTGATGGACTGGGTCCCCGCGCACTTCCCGAAGGACGACTGGGCGCTCGCGGAGTTCGACGGGCGGCCGCTGTACGAGCACGAGGACCCGCGCCGTTCGCACCACCCCGACTGGGGGACGCTGGAGTTCGACTACGGGCGCAAGGAGGTGCGCAACTTCCTGGTCGCCAACGCCGTGTACTGGTGCCAGGAGTTCCACATCGACGGCCTGCGGGTGGACGCGGTGGCCTCGATGCTCTACCTGGACTACTCGCGCGAGCACGGCGAGTGGGTGCCGAACGAGTTCGGCGGCCGGGAGAACCCGGACGCGGTGGCGTTCCTCCAGGAGATGAACGCGACGGTGTACCGGCGCTGCCCGGGGATCGTGACCTTCGCGGAGGAGTCCACGGCCTGGGACGGCGTGACGCGCCCCACGGACCAGGTGGGGCCGGGCGGCTTCGGCGGCCTGGGCTTCGGCATGAAGTGGAACATGGGCTGGATGCACGACTCCCTGGAGTACGTGCAGAAGGAGCCGGTGCACCGGAAGTACCACCACGACGAGATGACGTTCTCGATGGTGTACGCGTACAGCGAGAACTACATCCTGCCGATCTCGCACGACGAGGTGGTGCACGGCAAGCGGTCGCTGGTGTCGAAGATGCCGGGCGACTGGTGGCAGCAGCGGGCCAACCACCGCGCCTACCTGGGCTACATGTGGGCCCACCCCGGCAAGCAGCTCCTCTACATGGGGCAGGAGTTCGCGCAGGGCGGCGAGTGGTCGGCGGACCAGGGCCCGGACTGGTGGCTGCTCGACCCGGCGTACGGGGCGGAGGCCGACCACCGGGGCGTGCGGGACCTCGTCCGCGACCTGAACGCGGTGTACACGGCGACGCCGTCGCTGTGGGAGCGGGACACCTCCCCGGAGGGGTTCGCGTGGGTGGTGGGGGACGCGGCCGACGACAACGTCTTCGCGTTCCTGCGCTTCGACGGCCTCGGCTCGCCGCTGCTCGCCGTGTCGAACTTCTCGCCGGTGGTCCGGGACGGCTACCGGCTCGGCGTGCCGGACGCCTTCGCGGCCTGGACGGAGGTGCTCAACACGGACGCGGCCCGGTACGGGGGCTCGGGCGTGGTCGGCACCGACCCGGTGAAGACCGAGTCGGTGCCGTGGCACGGGCGGTCGTCCAGCGTGCGGATGACGCTGCCGCCGCTGGCGACGGTCTGGCTCAGGCCGGCTTGAAGGGCACGGCGGGCGTGATCACGCGGGCCTGATCACGCCCAGGCGCTGGGTGGCCCGGGTCAGCGCCACGTACAGGTCGTTCACGCCGTGCGGGGCGCCGGCCCGGATGCCGTCCGGGTCGACCACGAGGACCGTGTCGAACTCCAGGCCCTTGGCCTGCCGGGGGTCGAGCAGGACCACCGGGCGGGTGAGGTCGGGGGCGGTCCCGTGGGCGGCGTCCGGCAGGGCGGCCAGCAGGGCGGGGTGCAGCCCCGCCGGGGCGATCACGGCGAGCCGCCCGTCGGGGCGGAGTTCGGCGGCGACCGCGTCGGCGGTCTCCCGCACCGGGTCCGGGACGGTCCGGTCCCAGGGCTCGACGCCGGTGGAGCGCACCGAGCCCGGCGGTTCGAAACCGGGGTCGGTCTCCCGGCGGACCCCGGCGGCGACGGCCATGATCTCGGCGGGCGTCCGGTAGTTGACGCCGAGCCGGACCAGTTCCCAGCGGTCCTCCACGTACGGGGCGAGGATGTCCTCCCAGGCGCCGACGCCGGCCGGGTCGCCGGTCTGGGCGGGGTCGCCGACCAGGGTCATGGAGCGGCTGGGGCTGCGGCGCATGAGGAGCCGCCAGGCCATCGCGGAGAGCTCCTGGGCCTCGTCCACGATGATGTGCCCGAAGGCCCAGGTGCGGTCGGCGGCGGCCCGCTCGGCGGCGCTGCGGTGGTCGGCCTCCTCGTGGCGCTCGGCGAACCGCTCGGCGTCGATGATGTCGTGGGCGGAGAGGACCTCGGAGGCGTCCTTGTCCTGCTCCTCCTTGTCCTCGAACTCGTACGTGCGGGAGGCGTAGGAGACGTCGAGGACGCCCTGCGCGTACTGGATCCGCTTCTGCCGCTCGGCCTCCTCGGCGGCGCGGGCGGCCGAGTCGTCCTCCCCGAGGAGTTCGGCGGCCTCGTCGAGCAGGGGCACGTCGGCGGGGGTCCACGCGTCCTCGTCGTGCTCCCCGCGGCGGATCGCGTCGGCGTCGGCGTCGGGCAGGTGCGTGGGGTCGGCGAGGTAGTCCGCGAGGAAGTCCCGCGGGGTGAGGGCGGGCCAGAGGGTGTCGAGGGCGGCGTGGACCCCGGGGTTGGCGGCGACGCCCTTGGCAAGCAGGGCGATGTCGTCGGGGCCGAGGAAGTTGGGGCCGCCGTAGGGGTCGGCGCCGATCCGGTCCGCGAGCTGCCGCGCGAGGTCGTCCAGGACCCGGAAGACGAAGTACGGGCGGGCGAGGTTGTGCGGGAGGGCGGTCTCGCGGGCCCGGTGACGGGCCTCCAGGGCCATGCCCCGGTCGATGACCAGGTCCCCGTCCTCGTGGGGGACGACGAGGGGCTCGTCGCGTTCGGGGACCCGCTGGCGGTCGCGCACGGCGGCGGCGAGGGCGCCGGCCATGGCGGCGGAGCCCTTGACGGCGGCGGCGCGCGGCGTGTCGGTGCCGGTGGCGCGGACCCCGGGGAAGAGTTCGGCGGGGGTGGCCAGGAGGACGCCGGTCTCGCCGAGGGAGGGCAGCACGTTGCCGATGTAGCCGAGGAAGGCGGGGTTGGGGCCGACGATGAGGACGGCCCGCTTGGCCAGCTGCTCGCGGTGGGCGTAGAGGAGGTACGCGGCGCGGTGCAGGGCCACGGCGGTCTTGCCGGTGCCGGGGCCGCCCTCCACGACGAGGACGCCCCGGTGCGGGGAGCGGATGATGGCGTCCTGCTCGGCCTGGATGGTCTGCACGATGTCGTGCATGCGGCCGGTGCGGGCGGCGTCGAGCGAGGCGAGCAGCACCTCGTCGGCGTCCCGGCCCTCGTGTCCGGTGCGGGTGGCGTCGGTGAGGTCGAGCACCTCGTCGTGGAGGGCCGTGACCGTACGCCCGGCGGTGCCGATGTGCCGGCGGCGGGAGAGGCCCATGGGCTCGTACCCGGTGGCGAGGTAGAAGGGGCGGGCGACCTCGGCGCGCCAGTCCACGACGAGGGGGGTGCGGTTCGGGTCGTCCTCGCGGATGCCGAGCCGGCCGATGTGGTGGTCCCGTCCGTCGCGGAAGACGAGCCGGCCGAAGCAGAGCCCGCTCTCCCCGGCGTTGAGCGCGGCGAGCAGCCCGGACTGCTCGGCGACCATCACGTCCCGTTCGAGCCGGCTCTGGTTGTTGCCGACGCCGGGGGTGCGCAGGGCCCGCCCGACGGCGTCCTCGGCCTGGTCCCTCAGGGCGTCGAGTCGTGTGTAGAGATCGGTGATGAATTGTTGTTCATTCCGAAATTCCTCGGTTGACAATTCGACTCCCGGCGCGGTACAGTACGTTTATTGAGCTTCTCCGTGAATTGCAGGCGCACTTGGGTGCGCCTTTTTTGTGTGCAGACACGGAATCCATCAATATACGCTCCGCGACGCCCCGACTGTCAATTCCGGTCGGGGTTTTCCCGTTCTTTCCCCGGCGGCTCAGGAGCCGAGGACGTCCTCCAGTTCCTCCAGGAGACGGCGCTTCGGGCGGGCGCCGACGATCGACTTCACCGGCTCGCCCCCCGCGAAGACCATGAGGGTCGGGGTGGCGAGGACCCCGTAGCGGGTCGCGGTGCCGGGGTTGCGGTCCACGTCCATCTCGACCACCCGGAGGCGTCCGGCCTCCTCCCGGGCGATCGCGGCGAGCACCGGCTTGAGCTGGCGGCAGGGGCCGCACCAGGTGGCGGTGAACTTCACCAGGACCGGCGGCCCCGACTCCAGCACCTCCGTTCCGAAGTCCGCGTCCGTGACCTCGGCCACGCCCTCCGAGTACGCCGTCCCCGTCGTCGTCTGCGTCGTCATCTCCGTCATCCTTCCGTCTCCGTGTCCCGTTCCGTACCGATCTCGCACCGGGGCTCCGGGCCGCGGGGCAGTTCCGCCTCGGCCCGGAGCAGCTGGGCGCCGACCTGGTCGCGCACCGTCCGCAGCTGGGCGATCAGGCCGTCCAGCTCGGCGACCTTCCGCCGGTAGACGGCGATCGACGCGGGACAGGAGTCCCCCGCCGGGTGGCCCGCGCGCAGGCAGTCGACGAACGGGCGCGTCTCCTCCAGCTCGAACCCGAAGTCCTGAAGGGTCCTGATCTGCCGGAGGAGCCGCAGGTCGTCCTCGTCGTACGTGCGGTGGCCCCGGTCCGTGCGCCGGGCGGTCAGAAGTCCGCGCGACTCGTAGTACCGCAGGGTCCGCGTGGTGGTTCCGGCCCGCTCGGCCAGCTCTCCGATGCGCATGTCCCCGACCGTAGACCTTGACGTCGGCGTCAGGGCAAGGGCGTACGCCCGGAAGTCCGCCTCCCCCCGGCGGCGGGGGGGGGCGGACTCCGCGGTGCCGGGCGTCCCGGCCGGCCGGCTCAGACGCCCGCCGGGCTCTTCTCCCCGCCCTCCTCGGCGCGCTGGTCCGGGACCGGGGACGGGGCGTGGTCGTCGAGGAGGGTCTTCTCGTCGAAGGGGACGCGGCCGGCGAGGACCTCGGCCACCCGCTCCTTGTCGATCTCCTTGGTCCACGTGCCGACGAGCACCGTGGCCACCGCGTTGCCCGCGAAGTTGGTGAGGGCGCGCGCTTCGCTCATGAAGCGGTCGATGCCGACGATCAGGCCCACTCCGTCGACCAGTTCGGGACGGTGCGACTGGAGGCCGCCCGCCAGGGTGGCGAGGCCCGCGCCGGTGACGCCGGCCGCCCCCTTCGAGGCGATGATCATGAAGACGAGGAGCGAGACCTGTTCGCCGAGCGAGAGCGGGTCGCCCATCGCCTCGGCGACGAAGAGCGAGGCCATCGTGAGGTAGATGGCGGTGCCGTCGAGGTTGAAGGAGTAGCCGGTCGGCACGGTGATGCCGACGACCGGCTTGCTGACGCCCAGGTGCTCCATCTTCGCGATGAGGCGGGGCAGCGCCGACTCGGAGGAGGAGGTGGAGAGGATCAGCAGGAACTCACGGCCCAGGTACTTCAGGAGGGCCCAGATGTGGATGCCGGCGACCAGCCGCAGGATCGCGCCGAGCACGACGAAGACGAAGAGCCCGCAGGTCAGGTAGAAGCCGACCATGAGGACGGCGAGGGACTTGAGGGCGTCCAGGCCGGTCGCGCCCACCACGGCCGCGATCGCGCCGAACGCGCCGACCGGGGCGACCCACATGATCATGGCGAGGACGCGGAAGACGAGCCGCTGGATGTGCCCGATCCCGCGCAGCACCGGCTCCCCGGCGGCGCCCATCGCCTGGAGCGCGAAGCCCGCGAGCAGGGCGACCAGGAGGGTCTGGAGCACCTCGCCCTCGGTGAAGGCGGAGACGAGGGTGGTGGGGATGATCCCGAGGAGGAAGTCCGCCGTGGACTCGCTCGCGCCCTCCGCCTGCTTGGCGCCGGCCTCCGCGACCTCCTTGGTGAGGTGGAGTCCGGAGCCGGGCTCCAGGAGGTTGCCGACGAGCAGGCCGATCGCGAGGGCGACGGTCGACATGACCAGGAAGTAGCCGAGGGCGAGACCGCCGACGGCGCCGACCTTCGCGGCCTTCCGGACCGAACCGACACCGAGCACGATCGTGCAGAAGATGATCGGGGAGATCATCATCTTGATCAGGTTGACGAAGCCGGTGCCGAGCGGCTTCAGCTCGACGGCGACGCCCGGCGCCAGGAACCCGACCGCGATGCCGAGCAGGACGGCGCCGATGACGGCCAGATACAGATAATGGGTGCGGTCCCGGCGTGCGGCCACGGGTACCTCCTCGTGCTGATGGGTGTCCGTCGGGCGTCCGCGTCCCGGTGGATCTCCGCGACTATCCACCAGCCCCCGACCGGGGTCACCGTTGCGTGCGTTTCGTTCACGGCGGGAACGGCGGGCCCGCCGGGGCCGGGGCCGGTGGGGTACGGGCCGGGGCCGGACCGGCCGGGCGCGCGGGCCGGACCGCGGCTCCGGCGCCCGGAGCGGGGCGTGCACACTTACCGGCATGCGCGTCCCCCTCGCCAGGCTCTCCCGGCTCTCCCGGCTCCCCCGGCCCCGCAGCCTGGCCGGCCAGCTCTTCGCGATGCAGATCGTGCTCGTGGCCGCCGTCGTGGCGGGGTGCGCGGTCTTCGCGTACCTCACGGACCGGGCCCAGGCCGAGGAGACCGCGCGGCGCCAGGCGACGGCGACCGCCGCGGCCGTCGCCGACTCCCCGTCCGTGGTGGCGGCGGCGCGTTCCGCCGACCCGTCGGCGGCGCTCCAGCCGTACGCGGAGGCGCTGCGCCGCCACGCGGACGTCGCCTTCGTGGTGATCATGGCCCCGGACGGCACCCGCTGGACGCATCCGGAGCCGGACCAGATCGGCCGTACGTACCTCGGCCACATCGAGCAGGCCCGGCGGGGGCGGGTCCACTCCGAGACCCACCTGGGGGTCCTCGGGCCCTCCGTGCGGACCGTGGCGCCCGTCTTCGACCGTGACGGACGGGTCGTCGCCCTGGTCAGCGCGGGCATCACGATCGAGCGGATCAGCGAGCAGGTGCGGGAACAGGTGACCGCCCTGCTCGGCACGGCCGGCGCGGCTCTCGCGCTCGGCGGGGCGGGGACGTACGTCGTCAACGCGCGCCTGCGCCGTCACACGCACGGCATGAACGCCACGGAGCTGAGCCGGATGCACGACTACCACGAGGCCGCCCTGCACGCGGTCCGGGAAGGGCTCGTGATGCTCGACGGACGGCGGCGGATCGCCCTGATCAACGACGGGGCGCGGGAACTGCTGGGCCTGGACGAAGGGGTCGTGGGCCGCCCGGCGGCGGAACTCGGCCTGCCCGCGCCGCTGACGGGGGCGCTGCTCTCCTCGGAACCGCGCGTGGACGAGACGCACCTGACGGCGGACCGGGTCCTCGTCGTCAACACCCGCCCGGTGGTGGGCGGGGAACGGCACGGGACCGTCGTGACGCTCCGGGACCGCACGGAACTCCAGGCGCTCTCCGGCGAGCTGGACTCCGAACGGGACTTCACCGAGGCCCTGCGCTCCCAGGCGCACGAGGCGGCGAACCGGCTCCACACCGTCGTCTCGCTCATCGAACTGGGCCGGGTGTCCGAGGCGGTGGAGTTCGCGACGGCGGAGCTGGAGCTGGCGCAGGCGCTCACCGACCGGGTCGTGGACGCGGTGGGCGAGCCCGTCCTCGCCGCGCTGCTGCTCGGGAAGACGGCGCGGGCCAACGAGCGGGGCGTGGAGCTGGTCCTCACCGAGGACAGCCGCATCGACGACGGCCGGGCGCCGGCGGCCCTGCCCGCCCGGGACCTGGTGACGATCCTGGGCAACCTGATCGACAACGCGGTGGAGGCGGTGAGCGGAACCCCGCACGCGCGCGTGACCGTCACGGTCGCGGCCCGCGCGGGCGACGGGGAGCTGCTGCTCCGGGTCGGGGACAACGGGCCCGGCGTCCGGTCCGCCGACCGCGACGCGGTCCTGGGCCGCGGCTGGTCCACCCGGGGCCCCGGGCGCGGCCTCGGCCTGGCCCTGGTGCGCCAGACGGTCTCCCGCGCCGCGGGCACGCTGGACCTCGCGGACGGGGAGGAGGGCGGGGCGGAGTTCACCGTACGGCTGCCGCTGGGAAAGGCGGGACCGGGCCGGGAATCCCCGTCCGGGCCGGAACGGGACCGGCCGTCCGGGCCGGGCCGGGTGCCCGCGCCCCGGGAGGACGGCGACGGCGGCCCCCGTACGGACGGTTCCGCCGGGGCGGAGGGCGGCTCCTCCGGTTCGACGGACGGTCCCTCCGGCTCGGAGGTGACGGGGTGAGTACGGCTCCCCTGCGGGTCCTGGTCGTCGAGGACGATCCGGTGGCGGCGGACGCCCACGCGCTCTACGCCGGGCGCGTCGAGGGGTTCGCCGTCGTCGGGGTCGCCCACTCGCGGGCCGCCGCCGCGCGGGTGCTCGACCGGACGCCGGTCGACCTGATCCTGCTCGACCTGTACCTGCCGGACGGCCACGGCCTCCAGCTCCTGCGCGCCCTGCGCGCCGCCGGGCACACCGCCGACGTCATCGCGGTGACCTCCGCCCGGGACCTGGCGGTGGTCAGGGAGGGCGTGTCCCTGGGGGTCGTCCAGTACGTCCTGAAGCCGTTCGCCTTCGCGACCCTCCGGGACCGGCTCGTCCGGTACGCCGAGTTCCGCGCGTCCGCCGGGGAGGCGTCCGGGCAGGACGAGGTGGACCGGGCGCTCGCCGTCCTCCGCGCCCCGCACCCGTCCGCACTCCCCAAGGGCCTGAGCGCGCCCACCCTGGAGGCGGTCACCCGTACCCTCAGGTCCGCCCCGGGCGGGCTCACCGCCGCCGAGGCGGGGGAGGCCGTGGGAATCTCCCGGATCACCGCGCGCCGCTATCTGGAGCACCTCGTGACCGAGGGCCGGGCCGTGCGCGCGCCGCGGTACGGGCAGGTCGGGCGCCCCGAACTCCAGTACCGCTGGCTCGACGGCCCGGCGCGCCCGGCACGGGGCCACTGAGGCCGGCCGCCGGACGATCCCCGGAGCTCGGGGCCGGCCGCCGGACGATCCCCGGAGCACGGGAGCGGGCGCCGGACGGCCCCTCGGGAGCCGGGGCGGCCGGGGCGGGAGCCGGGCGGCTTCCGGCCGGTCACCGGCCGGTTCACCGTTTCCGCCGTACCGCATGTTTGGGTGAACGCACCGTAGCCATCCGTCACCCCCGCCCCTACGGTGGCGGCGTGCACCCAGCCTCCCCTCCCTTCGACGCCCTGGCCGCGCGCCGCCTGCGCGAAGGTCTCGGCATGGCCCACGGCCACGTCGCGTACGGCCTGCGGGCGCAGTACGACATCTCCGTCACGCCCGACACCGTCCTCGACTGGGAGCGCGGCCGGGCCGTGCCGGACGAGCGGGAACTCACCGCCCTCGCGGGCGTCCTGTGGTGTTCGCCCGCCGAACTGCTCACCGCCGCCTCCACCCTGCGCGAGCACCGGACGGCGCGCGGGCTGTCCCCCGAGGACCTGGCCCGGCGGGTGGGGCTCGCGGCCTCCGCGTACCGGCGGATGGAGGAGGAGGGGCGCTGGCGCGGCACCGACCGCCAGACGGCCGCCCTCGCGGACGCGCTCGGCCTCGGCCCGCGCGCGCTGATCACCGCGACCGGCGGCGACGAGCGCCTCGCCGGGCTGCTGCGCGACGCGGCCACCACCCGCTGGCAGGCGTACGTGAAACCGGCGGTGCGGATGGTGCCGTTGCCCAGGCGGACCCTGGAGGCGGCGCTCCAGCGGCTGCACGCGGACTACCACGCCCGGATGGCGGCGACCGGCGGCTGGGGCGCGTCGGGGTCCACCGGCGACGGGGGCCGGGCGTACCTGGACGACGTCGTCTCCCACTTCTGGGCGGCCGTCGGGCCCTGAGACGGGCGCCGGAACCTCCCCCGCGCCCGTCCCCCGTGCTCCCCGGCCGCTACAGGGAGTCGAGGCCGCGCTCGTGCCGGTCGACGGCCTCGCGCACGGCGTCGACGAAGCCGTTCCAGTACGCGGGGGCCTGGGGCGCGGTGGCGGATGCCACGCCGGCGGTCCCCCGGCGGCCGGAACCGCTGCCGAACGTGCCGAACATCGCCCTGCGCAGTTCGGTGGACGTCTCCAGCTGAGCGCCGGCCCCGGTGCGCGTGCGGTTGACGATGTTGGCCGGATCGTCGCCGTTCAGCTCGGCGTCGCCGCCCGCGACGACCACCTCGACGCCCAGGGAGGAGTCGAGCCCGTGGCGGTCGAAGGCCCTCGCCAGGTTGCGGACCAGCCGCTGGTCCCGGCCGCCGATGAGGATCCGCTTGGCCGACGGGGCGTCGTCCGGCAGGTAGCCGTGGAGGGAGACCGCGTAGAGGTTGTTGCCGCAGACCGCCAGGGCGGCGGGGTCGTCGCAGTGGGTCGAGGTGACGTGGAGGGACTTGGCGGGGGCCGGGAGGGACGCGGTCAGCGTCTCGAACATCCAGTAGTCGCGCTGCACCGCGCCCGGGGTGCTCGTGTCCGGCTTCGGCTCGGTTCCGGGCTCGGCGCGGTCGTAGCCGGCGAGGGTGAGGCACAGTTCGGTGGTGCCCGCCTCCAGGCCGCCGCCGTGCGGGGCGATGATCGCCGTACTGCGGACGGGGGCGCTCGTGAGCACGCCGAGCGGGGTGGCCGGCGCGGGGTCCTTCGCGTAGTCGTTCAGGGTCACCGGGGCGCCGCAGCGGAAGCGGCGCATCCAGTGGACGCCCTCCTCGTAGACGTCGCTGCTGTAGAGCGCGGCGTTCGAGGCGAACTCGGTGGACCCGGCCGCGGCGGCGGTGCCGCCGTTCCCCGCGAGGTCGTTGACGAGGGGCAGGGCGGCCGCGGCGGCGACGGTGGTCAGGAGAGCGCGTCTGCTGGGAAGGGTCATGGAACGATCATCCCCACGGGGTCAACTCCCCCTTGACGCGGGGCGGGAGCGGACCCGAGACCCTTTTCCGGTGCTGGGGGAAGAGCGCGAGCGGCGAGATCCGGTACTGGGTGGGATTCAGGACGAAGGGCGAGCCCTGGGGGAACGTTCCGGCGAGGACGGTGAGTACGCACCCGATCCCCGCCACCGGCCCGAGGGAGTGCCAGGGCGCGTCCGGAACGTCCCGCCCGGGCCGGGACGGCGGGGGAGCCCCGGACCCCGCCCGCCCTCGCCCCACCCCCTCCTGGCCGGTAAAGATACTTCGTACGCCGATATATGATCGGCCCATGGCACGACAGAACCCGTCCCTGACGGAATCGCAGTACTTCATCCTCGCCGCGCTCCTGGACGGGCCCCTGCACGGTTACGGCATCATCAAGGCCGCCGAACAGGCCACCGGCGGACGGCTCCGGATCGCCGTCGGCACCCTCTACGGCGCGCTGGAACGGCTGGAACGCGCCGGTCTCGTCGCCGCCGGCGCGGAGGAGATCGTCGACGGACGCGCACGGCGCTACTACCGCCTCACCGACGAGGGCACCGGAGCCCTCGACCGGGAGGCGCTGCGCATGCGGCAGGCGGCGTCCGTCGTCCTCGGCCGCGCCCGGGGCGCCGGGGTGGCCCCGGCATGAACCGCCTGCTCCTCGCCGCCCACCCCAAGTCCTACCGTTCCCGGCACGGGGCGGAGCTGCTGGCCTGCCTCTCCGAGGCGTACCCCGGCCGCTCCTGGCCCCCGCCGCGCGAGGCCGTCGCCCTCGCGCGCGCCGGCGTCCGGACCCGCGCCCGCGCCGTCGCCGACGACACGGCCCGCCCCTGGTGGCTGGACGGCATCCACCTGGCCGCCCTCGTCCTCGCCGCGCTGGCCCTGGTCCCGTACCTCCAGGACGTGTGGCACTGGGCCCTGCGCATCGACCCCGGCACCCACGCCATCGCCTTCCGCCACTCCGGCTGGTTCCCCTGGGCGCGGGGCGAGGGCGGCCGGACCCGGCTGCTGCCCTACGGGCTGCTCCCGCTGACCGCCCTGATCGCCCTGCTGCGCGGCAAGCCGTGGATCGCCCTGCCCGCCGCGGCGACGATGGTCCTCGCCGGCTCCGTCTTCTCCGGCGGCACGCTCTTCGGCACCGAGGGCAAGGTGGGACTGGGCTACTACGGGCTCGGCGCGCCGATCACCGCCCACGACCCGGTCCTGTCCGCGGCGCTCTGCGCCGCCTGCGCCGTCCTGGCCGTCTGCCGCCCCGGCCGGCTGCGCCGCCACTCGTACCGCCGGCTGGTCCCCCTCGCGTTCGCCCTCTTCGTCGCCGGCGGACTGCACGTCATCGCCGTCAGCCCCCTCTTCCAGCGCGGCATGTTCGTCCTGGAGATCGCCGGGCTGCTCGCCGCGTGGGTCTCGACGGCCGCCACCGGCGACCACCGCTGGCTGATCCCCGTGGCGGCGTTCGCGTTCGTCCGCGTCCAGGCGATCGTCCTCCGGCCGGACGGCCTCATGCGGTCCCTGCCCGACCTGCTCGTCCTCGTCCTCCTCATCGCCCCCCTCCCGGCCCTGGCCATCGCCGCCCGGCGCCGTCAGGACCGGGCGCTCCTCGGCTGAGGACATCCGGCCGCACCCCTCACCACCACCGACCGCGACGCCTCCCGCAGACAGAGAGAACGATGTCCCCGCACGACCCCTCGGCCCTGTCCACGCCCCCGGCCCCGGCCGGCCCCCAGGAGCGGACCGCCCCCGCCGGACGAACCGGGCGGGCGGTCCGGTCGTGGCTCCCGTTCCCGCTGTACCTCCTGGCGTTCCTGGCCGTCTACCTCCTCGCGGTCCACACCCCGTTCGGCCAGCGCGTCGAGAACGCCCTGCTCACCGGCGACGACGGCGCCGCCCCCGCCTGGATCTACGACCTGTCGGGAGCGGCCTACGGCTCGGCGGCCCTGCCGCCCCTCGAACACACCGCCGTCCCGACCCTGATCGCCGGTCTCGTCGTCATCGCGGCCGTCGCCGCCCTGCGCGGGCGCCGGCGGCAGGGGTGCGTGGCGGTCGGCGCCGTCGCGGCCACGATCCTCACCAAGGAACTCGCCTGCCGCGTCCTGCCCCGCCCCGACCTGATCGGCGCGGACGACCTCCTCATCGAGCCGAGCTTCCCCAGCGGCCACGCGGCCGTCCCCGCCGCACTGGTCCTCGGCGCCCTCCTCGTCGCCTCCCCCCGCGTCCGCCCCCACGTCCTCGCCGTCGGCTCCCTCTGGTTCGCCGTGACCGCCGCCGCCGTCCAGGCCACGTACCACCACCGGCCCAGCGACGTCCTCGGCTCCACCCTCCTCGCCTGCGCCTGGCACGCCCTCGCGACCCGTCTGCTGCCCCCGGCCGAGGCAGCGGTCCCCGTGCCGTACGCGCGCGTCCTGCCGGTGGTCGCCGTGGCCCTGTCGGCGGTCGGCGCGCTCCTCGCCGGAGCGCGCGACGACTCCCTCGCCCAGTCGCTGTCCTTCGCCGCGTCGGCCTTCCTGTGCGTGCTCCTGCTCCGGTCCGCCGCGACGCGGGGCCTCGCGTCCGCCACCGGCGACCGGACTCCCCCGCACACCGCGTGACCCGCACCCGTGCCCGCCCTCCCGGACGCGGTCCGTTCCCCACCCGACAGGATCGACCTCGGCCCCCGGCCGCCCCGTACGCGCCACCGAGCGAGCCCGGACACCCGGGCAGGGCCCCGACGCGGGAGATCAGTCCCGCCGGGCGAAGTCGAAGAGCTGGCCGGCGGCGTCCGGTGCGCAGGGGGCCTGGGCGAGACGGGCCCAGGCGGCCGCGCGGTCGCCGACGACGGTGACGCAGCTTCCGGGGGTCGCGGAGCCGGCCGGGACGATCCGGTAGCCCTCGACGGGGGTGCCGTACGGCTCCAGGGCGAACTCCTCGACCCGGGTGGGGTCGCCGCACTCGGAGTCCTCGTAGGCCGCGCCGGGCACGCGGCCGCCGGAGGGTATGCCGGAACAGCCGGGACCGTAGTCGGGGTGGTGGGTGACGATCCGCCACCGGCCGCCACCGGCCGGCGCGAGCGAGTAGAGCGGCACGTTCGCGGCGTCGCACGGCACCTGGTGGACCTGGCCGGTGCGGACGCCGCGCCGCTCGCCGAGGCAGAAGCCGGTGCCGGCCACCCGGACGCGCACGTCGCCCGCGGCGGGGGCGGTGGGGGTACGGGACTGCTCCGTACGACCGTCCCGCAGGAAGGCGACGACGCTGACGCCGGCGAGCACGAGGGCGGTGACCGCGACCGCCGGGACGAGGAGGCGCCGCGGCCACGACGGGGCTTCCGGCCCGCCGGCGAGGACCTCGGTGGAGGGAGCGGACCAGCGGGGCGGGGCGGCGGGAGGAGCAACCGGAGGAGCGACGGCGGAGACGCCGCCGGCGGGAGGGGCCGGGGCGGGGCGGTCCGCGGCGGACACGAAGGGGCCGGGCCTCCCCGGGGCGGCGTGTGCGGTCGGGTCGGGCTCCTCCGGGGCCGCGTCCGGCCGGACCGGGCCCGTCTCCCCCGGGCTCGTACCCGTACCGGTGTCCGGGCCCCTCTCCCCCGGGCCCGTACCCGTACCCGTGTCCGGGCCCCTCTCCCCCGGGCCCGTACCCGTACCCGTGTCCGGGACCCTCTTCCCCGGGCTCGTACCCGTACCCGTGTCCGGGCTCGTCACCGGAGCCGAATCCGTACCCGGGCTCGTCACCGGAGCCAAATCCGTACCCGGGCTCGTCACCGGAGCCGAATCCGTACCCGGGCTCGTACCCGCAACCGAATCCGTACCCTCGCCCGCGGCCGTTCCGGCGGCCGGCCGGGAGGGGCCGGTCCCGTCCCGGTCCGGCGCGGCGTCCGGCGGCCCGTACCCCTTCCGCTCCGCGAGGCCCCTCCGCGCCGCCCGCCACTCCTCCAGCGCGGCCGGCCCGGCCCCGCACGCGCGGACGAAGGCGACCAGGAGTTCTTCGCGGGGCAGGCTCGTGCGGGCCAGCATGTTCGCCACCGTGGAGCGGGGCAGGACGTCACCGCCCGCCTCCGCGCGCGCCGAGAGCTCGCGGTAGGTCAGGCCGGACCAGTCCTTGAGCTCCTGGAGCCGCGCGAGGAATTCGGCGGGAGTCCGGGCCCCCCGCGGGTCAGGGGCGTGCTCCCCCGGCGTCATCCGTGCCTCCCCTTCCGCCGGACAGGTGTGGGACATGTCCGGGACAGACCCCAAGCCTTGTTGATCGCGCGCCGGGGCTCAAGAGTGGAACCCGGCATTTCCAGGAAGGTGCCGGACACGGGGAAGCGGCCCCGACCGTCCACGGGGGGACGGTCGGGGCCGCTCGGCCGTACGGTTCCGGACCCCGGGCCCGGGGCCGCGTTCCGGTTCCGGTCTAGAAGACCGACTCCGCCTCCCGCATGCGGTCCGCCGGGACCCGCTTGAGCTGGGTCACGGCCTCCGCCAGCGGCACCATCTCGATGTCCGTGCCGCGCAGCGCCGTCATCCGCCCGAAGTCGCCGCGGTGCGCCGCCTCCACCGCGTGCCAGCCGAAGCGGGTCGCGAGCACCCGGTCGTACGGGGTCGGCGTGCCGCCGCGCTGGACGTGGCCGAGGATGACGGGGCGGGCCTCCTTGCCGAGGCGCCGCTCCAGCTCGACGGCGAGCTGGTTGCCGATGCCCTGGAAGCGCTCGTGGCCGAACTGGTCGATCTCGCCCTTCGCGTAGTCCATCGACCCCTCGGCCGGGTGCGCGCCCTCGGCGACGCAGATGACGGCGAACTTCTTGCCGCGCGCGAAGCGCTCCTCGACCATCTTGACGAGGTCGTCGACCTGGAAGGGCCGCTCGGGCAGGCAGATGCCGTGCGCGCCGCCGGCCATGCCGGACTCCAGGGCGATCCATCCGGCGTGGCGACCCATCACCTCGACGACCATCACCCGCTGGTGGGACTCGGCGGTGGTCTTGAGGCGGTCCATGGCCTCGGTGGCGACGCCGACGGCGGTGTCGAAGCCGAAGGTGCGGTCCGTGGAGGAGATGTCGTTGTCGATCGTCTTCGGGACGCCGACGACCGGCATGCCGGCGTCGGAGAGCATCCGGGCGGCGGTCAGGGTGCCCTCGCCGCCGATCGGGATGAGGACGTCGATGCCGTACTGGCGGGCCAGGTCGGGGGCGGTCTCGGCGGCCTCGCGCAGGCGGTTGCGCTCCAGGCGCGCCGAGCCGAGAATGGTGCCGCCACGGGCCAGGATGCCGCTGACGGCGTTCAGGTCGAGGGGGCGGAAGTGGCCGTCGAGGAGTCCCTTGAACCCGTCCTCGAAGCCGATGACCTCGTCGCCGTGGCCGGTCAGCGCCCGGTGCACGACCGACCGGATCACTGCGTTCAGGCCGGGGCAGTCGCCGCCTGCGGTGAGAACTCCGATGCGCATCGTGCTGTGTCTCCTGCTCGGTCGCGGTCCTTGTGAGCCACGTCGATTCTCACACGCCACGCCTGACGGGCGCGTTCGCCGCCGTTCCGCGCGTCCCTTCCGGCACCCCCCGCGAAGGCCCTCGGGGCCGGGTTTCCGGCCCTTTCGTCCGGCGGGCGACCTAACCAGCCCCGGGGGTATTGTCAAGGGGGTGACAACGCTCCGTCGGAGGCTTTCCGGTCACATCCGGTTGACGCGAGGTGTGGACGCGGAGACCGGTGGAAAGGCGGGAGGACCGGAAGACCGGAGGACCGACGGACCGACCGACGGATCGACGCACGGATCGACGCACGGGCCGAGAAGGCGGCGCGAGGACACCGCCCGGCCCCTTCCGCAGGACTGGACAGGAGACCACGGCGTGACGCGCAGCGTGTACGTGACCGGGATCGACCGCGGTGACGGCCGCCAGGTCGTCGAGCTGGGAGTCATGGAACTCCTCACCCGCCAGGTGGACAGGGTGGGGGTGTTCCGCCCGCTGGTGCACGACGGACCCGACCGGCTCTTCGACCTGCTGCGCGTCCGCTACCGGCTCTCCCAGGACGCCTCGACGGTCCACGGCATGGACTACCGGGAGGCGGCCGCGCTCCAGGCCGAGCGGGGCACCGACGAGCTGGTCTCCGAGCTGGTCGACCGGTTCCACTCCGTCGCCCGCGACTACGAGGTCGTCCTCGTCCTGGGCACCGACTACGCCGCCACCCAGCTCCCCGACGAGCTGGCCCTCAACGCCCGGCTCGCCAACGAGTTCGGCGCCTCCGTCATCCCGGTGGTCGGCGGCAAGGGCCAGACGGCGGAGTCCGTGCGGTCCGAGGCCCGCAACGCCTTCCGGGCGTACGACGGACTCGGCTGCGACGTGCTCGCGATGGTGGTCAACCGGGTGGCGGCCGAGGACCGGGAGGCGATCGCGGAGCGGCTGTCCGCCCGGCTGCCCGTGCCCTGCTACGTCCTGCCGGACGAGCCGGCCCTGGCGGCGCCCACCGTCGCCCAGATCACCCACGCCCTCGGCGGCACCGTCGTCCTCGGGGACGACGCCGGGCTCGCCCGGGACGCCCTGGACTTCGTCTTCGGCGGGGCGATGCTGCCGAACTTCCTCAAGGCGCTGACCCCGGGCTGCCTGGTCGTCACCCCCGGGGACCGGGCCGACCTGGTCGTGGGCGCGCTCGCCGCGCACTCGGCCGGCACCCCGCCGATAGCCGGCGTGCTGCTCACCCTGAACGAGCGGCCCGGCGAGGAGATCCTGACCCTGGCGGCCCGCCTCGCGCCGGGCACCCCGGTCGTCTCGGTCACCGGGAACAGCTTCCCGACCGCCGCCGAACTCTTCGCGCTGGAGGGCAAGCTGAACGCCGCCACGCCGCGCAAGGCGGAGACCGCCGTGGGCCTGTTCGAACGGCACGTGGACACCGCCGACCTGCTCAAGCGGGTCTCGGTGGCCCGCAGCGGCCGGGTCACCCCGATGATGTTCGAGCACGAGCTGCTGGAGCAGGCGCGGGCCGACCGGCGCCGGGTGGTGCTGCCGGAGGGGACCGAGGAGCGGGTGCTGCGCGCCGCCGACGTGCTGTTGCGCCGGGACGTGTGCGAACTGACCCTGCTCGGCGACGTCGACGTCATCCGCAAGAAGGCCGCGGACCTGGGCATCGCGCTGGGCGGGACGCAGCTGATCGACCCGCGGACCTCGGAGCTGCGGGACGCGTTCGCGGAGCGGTACGCGGCGCTGCGCGCCCACAAGGGCGTCACCGCGGAGCTGGCGTACGACGTGGTGTCGGACGTGAACTACTTCGGCACCCTGATGGTCGAGGAGGGCCTGGCCGACGGCATGGTGTCCGGCTCGGCGCACTCCACGGCCGCGACGATCCGGCCGGCCTTCGAGATCATCAAGACGAAGCCGGACGCGTCGATCGTCTCGTCGGTCTTCTTCATGTGCCTCGCGGACAGGGTCCTGGTGTACGGCGACTGCGCGGTCAACCCCGATCCGGACGCCGCGCAGCTCGCGGACATCGCCGTCCAGTCGGCGGCCACGGCGGCCCGCTTCGGCGTGGAGCCGAGGATCGCGATGCTCTCGTACTCCACGGGCACCTCGGGCTCCGGCGCCGACGTCGACAAGGTGCGGGAGGCGACCGCGCGCGTCCGGGAGGCGCGTCCGGAGCTGCGGATCGAGGGGCCCATCCAGTACGACGCGGCCGTGGAGCCCTCGGTCGCGGCGACGAAGCTGCCGGGTTCGGAGGTGGCGGGGCAGGCGACCGTGCTCGTCTTCCCCGACCTGAACACCGGCAACAACACGTACAAGGCCGTGCAGCGTTCGGCCGGCGCCGTGGCCGTCGGGCCGGTCCTCCAGGGGCTGCGCAAGCCGGTGAACGACCTCTCGCGCGGCGCCCTCGTCAGCGACATCGTCAACACGGTCGCCATCACGGCGATCCAGTCCCAGGGTCAGGAGCTTCCCGCATGACCGCCCGTCCGTCCTCCGCCGCCGCCCCCACCCGTGTGCTGGTGCTCAACTCCGGTTCCTCGTCGCTGAAGTACCAGCTCCTCGACATGCGCGACGAGAGCCGCCCGGCGCAGGGCCTCGTGGAGCGGATCGGCGAGGAGACCTCGCGGTTCGTACACACGCCACCCGGCGGGGACGGGGAGAAGCGCGAGCGCAACGGCCCGATCCCGGACCACTCGGCCGCGCTGAAGGCGGTCGCGGAGGAGCTGGCGGCGGACGGGCTGGGCCTGGACTCCCCCGAACTGGCGGCGATCGGGCACCGGGTGGTGCACGGCGGGCTGCGGTTCACCGAGCCGACGGTGATCGACGGCGAGGTGCTGGCGGAGATCGAGCGGCTCGTCCCGGTGGCGCCGCTGCACAACCCGGCGAACCTGGTCGGCATCCGTACGGCGATGGCGCTGCGCCCCGACCTCCCGCAGGTGGCGGTCTTCGACACCGCCTTCCACCGCACGATGCCGGAGTCGGCGGCGCGGTACGCGATCGACGTGGAGACCGCGGACGCGCACCGCATCCGGCGGTACGGCTTCCACGGCACCTCGCACGCGTACGTCTCGCGGAAGACGGCGGAGCTGCTGGGCAGGGCGCCGGAGGACGTGAACGTGATCGTGCTGCACCTGGGCAACGGGGCCTCCGCCTCGGCGGTGCGGGGCGGCCGGTGCGTGGACACCTCGATGGGGCTGACGCCCCTGGAGGGCCTGGTCATGGGCACCCGTTCGGGCGACATCGACCCGGCGGTCACCTTCCACCTGCGGCGGGTGGCGGGGATGTCGGCGGACGAGATCGACGTCCTGCTGAACAAGAGGTCCGGTCTGGTCGGGCTCTGCGGCGACAACGACATGCGGGAGATCCGCCGCCGGATCGACGGGGGCGACGAGCGGGCGGCGCTCGCCTTCGACGTCTACGTCCACCGCCTGAAGAAGTACATCGGCGCGTACTACGCGGTGCTCGGCCGGGTGGACGCGGTGGTGTTCACGGCGGGGGTCGGGGAGAACGCGGCCCCGGTGCGGCAGGCGGCGATCGCGGGCCTGGAGGAGCTGGGACTCGCGGTGGACGCGGACCTCAACGCCGCGCGTTCCGGCGGGGCGCGGATCATCTCGCCGGAGTACGCGCGGGTGGCGGTCGCCGTGGTGCCGACGGACGAGGAGCTGGAGATCGCGCGCCAGAGCTACGCGCTGGTGCGGAACCCGCTCGACGGAGGCCCGGAGGGCTCGAACGAGTGATCGCCTGAGCACTCCTCCGCCCATATGTACTTTCCGCCAACCGGAATATTCCGCAGCGAAACAAACCGATAGGATTCGCCTCATGCGCCGTTCCAAAATCGTCTGCACGCTGGGCCCCGCCGTCGACTCGTATGAGCAGCTGAAGGCTCTCATCGAGGCCGGCATGAACGTGGCCCGATTCAACTTCAGCCACGGCTCCCAGGCAGAACACCAGGAGCGGTACGACCGCGTCCGGCAGGTCGCCGCGGACACCGGGCGCGCCGTCGGCGTCCTGGCCGACCTCCAGGGCCCGAAGATCCGTCTGGAGACCTTCGCCGAGGGACCGGTCGAGCTGGTGCGCGGTGACGAGTTCACCATCACCACCGAGGACGTCCCGGGCGACAAGTCGATCTGCGGCACCACGTACAAGGGGCTGCCCGGCGACGTCTCCAAGGGCGACCAGATCCTCATCAACGACGGCAACGTCGAGCTGCGGGTGACCGAGGTCGAGGGCCCCCGGGTCCGGACCATCGTCATCGAGGGCGGTGTCGTCTCCGACCACAAGGGCATCAACCTGCCGGGCGCGGCCGTCAACGTCCCCGCCCTGTCCGAGAAGGACGTGGACGACCTCCGCTTCGCCCTGCGGATGGGCTGCGACATGGTCGCCCTGTCGTTCGTGCGCGACGCCAACGACGTCAAGGACGTCCACAAGGTGATGGACGAGGAGGGCCGCCGGGTCCCCGTCATCGCCAAGGTGGAGAAGCCGCAGGCCGTCGAGAACATGGAGGCCGTCGTCGCGGCCTTCGACGCGGTCATGGTGGCCCGCGGCGACCTCGCCGTGGAGTACCCGCTGGAGAAGGTCCCGATGGTGCAGAAGCGCCTGGTGGAACTCTGCCGCCGGAACGCCAAGCCGGTCATCGTCGCCACCCAGATGATGGAGTCGATGATCACCAACTCGCGCCCGACCCGCGCCGAGGCGAGCGACGTCGCCAACGCGATCCTGGACGGCGCGGACGCGGTCATGCTGTCGGCCGAGTCCTCGGTCGGCGCGTACCCGATCGAGACCGTCAAGACGATGTCGAAGATCGTCGCGGCGGCCGAGGAGGAGCTGCTCTCCAAGGGCCTCCAGCCCCTGGTCCCGGGCAAGAAGCCCCGCACCCAGGGCGGTTCGGTCGCCCGCGCGGCCTGTGAGATCGCGGACTTCCTGGGCGGCGAGGCGCTCGTCGCCTTCACCCAGTCCGGCGACACGGCCCGCCGCCTCTCCCGCTACCGCGTCCAGCAGCCCATCCTCGCCTTCACCACGGACGAGGACACCCGCAACCAGCTCACCCTGAGCTGGGGCGTCGAGTCCTACGTCGTCCCGCACGTGGACAACACGGACGCGATGGTCGACCTGGTGGACGCCGAACTCCTCAAGCTCCAGCGCTACAACGAGGGCGACCTCATGGTCATCACGGCCGGCTCGCCCCCCGGCGTCCCCGGCACCACGAACATGGTCCGGGTCCACCACCTGGGCGGCGGCGAGCGCGACTGACGCGCCCCCGCACACGGCGAGGCCCCCGTCCGGAACAGGACGGGGGCCTCGCCGCGTACGGCTCCCGGAGCGGTACGGGGGTCAGTTCGGCTCGATCGTGTTGCGGAGGCCCGGGACCCTGAGGGTGCCGCCGAACTGGCCGGCCTGCTTGAGCTTGACGTCGGTGAACCAGACGTACGAGACGTCCAGCGGGGGCGGGGTCTCCGGGCTGAAGGTGATCGGGAGGAAGGGGATGCCGAAGATCTTGCCCTTCAGCTCCTCCGTGTACATCGTCACCGTGCCGTCGGTGATGGTCGACTCCTCGCCCTTCCTGGAACGGACGTGGCCCGTACGGCCCTCGGAGTGGACCGTCAGCTGGTGCAGGTCCTTGATCTGCACCTTGGTGGCGGTGAACTTCAGGACCTTCTTGGTCCTGCCGCCGTAGGTCCTCACCTCGACGATGCCGTGGTACTTCAGGCCCGAGAGCGTGAGCAGCGAACTCTCCAGGCGCCACGGATCGTCCGGGAGCAGCGGGATGCCGGGCTCCAGGTCGGCGTCCGCGAGCGCCTTCTCGTCGTGCTCCGGGCACGGGTAGCGGGGCTTGGCGCCCTCGGGTATGTCCTCGTCCTTCTTGGCGTCGAGGCCCTTGACGTCCTCCGGCAGCTCCGCGACCCCGACGCCCGCCTTCTCGGCGGCCTCGCGGATCGCGGCCTTCGTCCTCTCCGCGGCCGGGTCGGCGGCCGGCTTCGGATCCGCGGTGGTCTTCGGCGCGGTGGTCGCCTCCGGTGCGGCGGACGCGGCCGGCTTCTCGTCGGCCGTGGCCGGCCCGGCCGGGACCCGGGTGGCCGGTGCCGTCGTCGTGGGCGCCGCCGTGGTGGGCGTGGCCTTCGGCTTCGACGGGTCCAGCCCGCCGAAGAGGTCCTTCAGGGCGTCGCCCACGCCCAGCGGGTCCAGCGGGTTCCTGGTCCTGGCCGGGGAGGGGGTCGCCGTGGGCGTCGGCGTCGCGGCGGGCGCGGTGGTCTTCGCCTCCTCCCGCGTCCGCCGCGCGGTCGTCCCTCCGGCCTTCGCCGTGGCGTCCGTCGCGGTCGGCGCCGGCGTCGCGGGGGCGGACGGGGCGCCGGTGGGAGCGGTGGTAGCGCTCGCGGTCGCGCTCGCCGAGGGAGTGGCCGTCGGCTGGGCGCTCTTCGTGGGCTTCGGCGTCTCCGTCGCCTCCGGCGTGGGCTCGTCCGAGCGCGACACGCACGGGGCGGACGCGAAGGGGGCCTCGTCGTCGGCGAGGGCGAGCTTGGGCGTGAGGCTCATCCCCACGAACACCGCGGTCGGCATGGCGGCCAGCGCCATCGCCTTGCCCGCGGGACCCTGTATGCGGTTCAGCAGCGTCTTGCGCGGGGCCGCGTGTCGCGGGCCCCCCTTCACGAGCGCCGGCTGGGACTCGTCACCCCGCACTGTTCCTCCCGCCCTTGGCGTCGATCGTCGTGTCGGTCGCGTGGTGCTCCGCCTCGCGCTGTTCCGGGACGCCGGCCGTGACCGGCACGGTCCGGGTCTCGGCATCGGTCTCGTCCGGAATCCCGGACGGGTCGTCCGCCTCGACTCCCGTGTCCTTGTCGACCGGGGGCGCGGGCGCCCAGGCGGTGGACATGGCTCCCCCGATCATGGAGAGCAGGAAGCCGACGCCGAGACCACCGAAGTTCGAGACCGGGAGAGAGACGAGCGCCAGAACGATCGCCGCGACGCCCGCGAACACCCGGACAACGGGCTGGAACCACATCGTCAGTCCGAGCGTGATGAGCAGGACGCCGATGATCAACGCGCCCGCCCCGGCGGTCGTGGCCATGGCGAGGGTCATGTTCCCGAGCCGCAGGTCACCGTACGGGAGATAGGCGATCGGTACGCCGCCCAGCATGGTGAGCAGACCGGCCCAGAAGGGGCGGTTGCCCCGCCAGGCGCGGAAACGCCGTCGGATCGTGACTCCGCGGGAAGCAGTGGACTCGGCGCTCATGGAAACAGCTCCCTGGAAGCGGTCTTGCTGAGAAGAATTACTGAGAGATGGAGCCGCGGGTACACGGCCGTGCGGGCGGGGACGTACGGGACCGCCCCCGCCCTCCAGGCCGGTGCTAGCCGGCGAAGCACTCCTTGACGCCGCGGTGCAGCGACAGCTTCAGGTCGGGAAGCTTGAAGGTGGCGGCGGTGGTCGCCCACGCCTTCTGCTCCACGTTCGACAGCACCGCGTGGTCAGCGCGCTGACCGAATCCGGTCGGGTACACCTTCTTCTCGGTCCCCGGCTGGATACCCGGCTTGCCGTCCCCCTTCGAGAGCGCGGCGGCGGCGACACCGATGTCGATCTGCTTGAACTCGGCATCCGCCTTCAGGTCCGAGACATCCAGGTAGATGCCTTCGGCGTAGACGCGCCTGTCCGGGTCCTTCGCCCCCTCGGTGCCGGCCTTGAGCTGCAGGGAGACCGGGCCGACGAACGGAACCTCGGGCGTCACGACGGACTGGCACATTTCGGTGATGTACGCCTTGGAGAAGCCCGAAACGGCGACCGGCGCGGAGATGTCCTCGCCCTTGAGGTTCTTGCCGTTGACGTAACTGCCGTACTGGACGAAGTCCCAGCCCTCGAGCTGCTTCGCCTTCACCTTGAACTCCTGGCCGGAGATCGCGAACGACGCCGCCAGCGCGCCCTGCGCGAGGCCGACACCGATCGCGGCCGTAGCCATCACGCTCGGGACCATGACGACGGCGAACCGCTTCCATCTGGTGCCACCACGAACCTGGGACTGCATGAGAATCCTCCTTCTCGGACGTACATCTCCAGAAGGGGCGTGGGCCCGATCTGCGATGGGAGAAGAGCTACGTCCTCGGGAAGGAGAGCGCCGGGACGGCGGGCGGCGCGAAGCGCGTCCCGATCACCGGCGATCACCCCCGAGCGACAACCACGGGCCGCGCGGTGCGCGTGGCCCGACTTGGACAGGCCCCGTTCGGTGTGAGCGGGAACCCCCCTGTCCACGACCGGCGCCGGAGCACCGGTCCGCCCGGTGGGGACCTTCGCCGCGCCCCGGTTGGTTGCCGGGCGGTGCGGTTCGGACCGAGCGTGGCCGATCGTTGTCCATTCCGGGCGCCCGCACAAGGGGGGTCATTACTGGCTGGTAACGCGGGAGTGACCGCCCCGTGGCGGGACGGGATCGAACGGGCACGCTCGGTACGTTCGAACGGCGGAGGATATCGGCGGATCGCCGCAGGAATGCGGACAGAACGTCCGACTTGATTTACTGCAAGTAACAGCGGCCGCGATTACCAAGTTTTGGTAAAGCGCGGCCGCCTTTTGTCACTTCGCTGCCAAACCGCCGGGCGATCCGGCGCTCCGGGCAGACCCCGGAGAGTCCTCAGAAGAGCACGCGGGCGAGGGCCTGCCGGGCCGCCGTCACACGGGGGTCCTCGGCGCCGATGACCTCGAACAGGTCGAGGAGCCGCACCCGCGCCGCGTCCCTGTCCTCGCCCGACGTGCGGCGCACGGTCTCCACGAGCCGACCGAAGGCGTCCTGGACGTGACCGCCCGCCAGGTCCAGGTCGGCGGCGGCGCACTGCGCGGCGACGTCGGCCGGGTTCTCGGCGGCGTTCCTGCGGACGGCGGCCGGGTCCAGATCCTGTACGCGGGTGAGGAGTTCGGCCTGCGCGAGGCCGAGCTTGGCCTCCGGGTGGGCCGGGGCGTCGGCGAGCACGTTCTTGTACGCCTGGACGGCGCCCGCCAGGTCGCCCGCGTCGAGCGCGGCCATGGCCGCTTCGAGGAGGGAGTCGTACGGGCCGGCCGGCCGGGCGGGGGCCGCGGAGCCGGCGTCCGCGTCGGCGTCCACGGCGATGCCGGTGAGGCCGAAGCGCTCCTCGCCGACCGCGATCAGCTGGTCGAGGGTCTCGCGGATCTGGGCCTCGGGCACCGCGCCCTGGAAGAGCGGCAGCGCCTGGCCGGCGACCACCGCGAAAACGGCCGGAATTCCCTGGATGCCGAACTGCTGCATCAGCATCTGGTTGGCGTCGACGTCGATCTTCGCGAGCAGGAAGCGGCCGCGGTACTCGACGGCGAGCCGCTCCAGGAGGGGGCCGAGCTGCTTGCAGGGCTCGCACCACTCGGCCCAGAAGTCGAGGACGACCGGGACCTCGGCGGAACGCTGGAGCACATCGCGCTCGAAGCCCGCCTCGTCGACGTCGATCACCAGGGCGGACGGGGGCACGGCGGCGGAACCGCCCTGCCGGGCGGCTTCGGCGCGCGCCTGCTCCGCCTTCGCCTTGGCCTCTCCGGCCGCCTTCACCGCGGCGAGGTCGACGACGCCGCTCATGGACATGTTTCGGGGCTGCATGGCACCATCCTCCCCCCTCCGCGCGCGTAAGCGGTAAGCGGTGGCCGAACAGCGCCGTCCGCGCGCCCCCCGCCGGTGTGCGGGACGCCCTGCGGCACGGTCCGTCCGCCCTCTTCGTATTTCTTCGTGCTTCTTCGTACTGCTCGGTTCGTGCCGGGTCCCCACCCGGCACCGTGGTCGTCGCTCGGGCCGCTCAGAGCCTTTCGCTACGCGTCGTAGCGTAACTGCCGGGGCGGAGGCGGCGGGAGGGCGGGGGAACGATCCGTACGGTGAACTGCCTCACACCGCCGAGCCCTGGCGCGTTAGCTACTGGCGGGTATGGTCGGCGTTCATGCGCAGCCGCACCGACCCCCGCACCGGCCGTACCGGGCGCCCCCGCTCCACCGAGGCCGACGCGGCCATCCTGGAGGCGACCCGCGCGGCACTGGTCGAACTGGGCTGGTCCAAGCTCACGATGGGGGACGTCGCGGGCCGCGCCGGGGTCGCGAAGACGACCCTCTACCGCCGCTGGACGAGCAAGAGCGAACTCGTGGTGGACGCGGTCGCCGTCCTCTTCGACGAGCTCGAACTCCCCGACCTGGGCTCCCTGCGGGCCGACATCGAGCACGTGGTGCTCCAGTTCGCGGCGCTCCTCGAACGCCCCGAGACCAAGACGGCCCTGATGGCGGTGGTGGCCGAGTCGACCCGGGACGAGCCGCTGCGCGAACGCATCCGCGCCTCCATCGTGGACCGCCAGAAGCGGCTGGTCCAGGAGGGCCGGATGCGGGCGCAGCGGCGCGGTGAACTCCCGCCGGACCGCGAGTTGCGGGCCATGGGCACCACGGACGACCTGATCTTCGACGTGATCGCGGGCGCGGTCGTGCACCGCGCCCTGGTGAGCGCCGAGCCGGTGGACGCGCCCTGGGTGGCCCGCCTCTCGGCCCTCCTGGTGGGCGGCCTGGGCGCGGTGGCGTCCGGCGGCTGAGGCACGCGGCCGCCGGGGCGCACGACGCGGGCGGGGGCGGTACGGGGAGATCCGCACCGCCCCCGCCCCGTGCCGAGCCGTCTCAGAAGCCCGGGGGCTCCGTGTAGACGCCCCACTCGTCGCGCAGGGCGTCGCAGATCTCCCCGAGGGTGGCCTCGGCGCGGACGGCCTCCAGCATGGGGGCGATCATGTTCGAGCCGTCGCGGGCCGCGGCCAGCATCGCGTCGAGCGAGGCGCGGACCTTGGCGTCGTCCCGGCGCGCCCTGCGCTCGCCGAGGACGCGGACCTGGTCCCGCTCGACCTCGTGGCTGACCCGCAGGATCTCCAGGTCCCCGGTGACGGAGCCGTGGTGGACGTTGACGCCGACGACCCGCTTGTCGCCCTTCTCCAGGGAGCGCTGGTACTGGAAGGCGGACTCGGCGATCTCGCCGGTGAACCAGCCGTCCTCGATGCCGCGCAGGATGCCGGAGGTCATCGGGCCGATCGGGTGCCGCCCGTCCGGGTGGACGAGACGGCCGCGCTCCTTGATCCGGTCGAAGATCTTCTCGGCGTCGGCCTCGATGCGGTCGGTGAGCTGCTCGACGTACCAGGAACCGCCGAGGGGGTCCGCGACGTTGGCGACGCCGGTCTCCTCCATGAGGACCTGCTGGGTGCGGAGCGCGATCTCGGCGGCCTGCTCGCTGGGGAGCGCGAGGGTCTCGTCGAGGGCGTTGGTGTGGAGGGAGTTGGTGCCGCCGAGGACGGCCGAGAGGGCTTCGACGGCGGTCCGCACGACGTTGTTGTAGGGCTGCTGGGCGGTGAGGGAGACGCCGGCCGTCTGGGTGTGGAAGCGGAGCCACTGGGCCTTGTCGGTCTTCGCGCCGTACACCTCCTTCATCCAGCGGGCCCAGATCCGGCGGGCGGCGCGGAACTTGGCGATCTCCTCGAAGAAGTCGAGGTGGGCGTCGAAGAAGAAGGAGAGGCCGGGGGCGAAGACGTCGACGTCCAGGCCCCGGGAGAGGCCCAGCTCCACGTAGCCGAAGCCGTCCGCGAGGGTGTACGCCAGCTCCTGCGCGGCCGTCGCCCCGGCCTCGCGGATGTGGTAGCCGGAGACGGAGAGGGGCTTGTACGCGGGGATCTCCGCCGCGCAGTGCTCCATGAGGTCCCCGATGAGGCGCAGGTGGGGCTCGGGCTCGAAGAGCCACTCCTTCTGCGCGATGTACTCCTTGAAGATGTCGGTCTGGAGCGTGCCGTTGAGCACGCCCGGGTCGACGCCCTGGCGCTCGGCGGCGACCAGGTACATGCAGAAGACCGGCACGGCGGGGCCGGAGATCGTCATCGAGGTGGTGACGTCGCCGAGCGGGATGTCCTTGAAGAGGACCTCCATGTCGGCGGCGGAGTCGATGGCGACGCCGCAGTGGCCGACCTCGCCGAGCGAGCGCGGGTCGTCGGAGTCGCGGCCCATGAGGGTGGGCATGTCGAAGGCGACGGAGAGGCCGCCGCCGCCGGCGGCCAGGATCATCTTGTACCGCTCGTTGGTCTGCTCGGCGTTGCCGAAGCCGGCGAACTGGCGGATGGTCCAGGTCCGGCCCCGGTAGCCGGTCGGGTGGAGTCCCCGGGTGAAGGGGTACTCGCCCGGCCAGCCGATGCGCTCGAAGCCCTCGTAGGTGTCGCCGGGCCGGGGCCCGTAGACGGGCTCGACGGCGTCGCCGGAGAGCGTGGTGAAGTCGGCGTCCCGCTTGCGGGCCTTGTCGTAACGGGCCTGCCAGCGACGGCGGCCCTCCTCGATGGCGTCAGCGTCCATGCTCCGAATTTACTAGGACGTCCTAGTAAATGTCGACGGGAGACCCCGCGCCGGTGTGGCGCGGGGCGGGGTTACGCCTTGGCGGGAACCGGCCGCGCGCCGCTGACCAGCGGAAGCGTCTCGCGGACGATCTTGCGCTCGACGAAGAAGGCGGCGAAGGGAATCGTCCCGGAGAGCAGCACCCAGAGGAGCTTGCCGAACGGCCACTTGGCCTTGGAGCCCAGGTCGAAGGCGAAGACCAGGTAGACGATGTAGAGGACGCCGTGGAGCTGGGAGACCGCGAAGGTCAGGTCCTCGCCCGTGTGGAAGCCGTACTTGGCCACCATGCACGCGCAGAGGATGAGGAGCATGACCGCGGTCACGTACGCCATGACGCGGTAGCGGGTCAGCACGCTGGATTTCATGGCTACGAGCGTAAACGTACGTTCCGGGCGATCTTCGCGCGGGTCGGGCCGCGTCGCGGTCCTCGCGCGGGTCACGCCTCGTCGAAGTCGTGTGCCGCGACCCGGAGCGGGCGGAGCATCGCGAAGATCTCGGCGCACTCCTCGGCGTCGTACGCGCCGAGTCCGAAGTCCATCCCCATCAGGTCGCGGGTGGCGGCCTCGACCACCTCGCGCCCCTTGTCGGTGATGGAGGCGAGGGTGCCGCGGCCGTCGTTGGGGTTGGGGCGCTTGGCGACGAGGCCGGACCTCACGAGCCGGTCCACCGTGTTCGTCACCGAGGTGGGGTGGACCATCAGCCGCTCGCCGATCTTGGACATCGGCAGCTCGCCCGCCTTGGAGAAGGTGAGCAGGACCAGGGCCTCGTACCGCGCGAAGGTCAGGCCGTACGGCTTGACGACGGCGTCGACCTCCGCGAGGAGGATCTGGTGGGCACGCATGATCGAGGTGATCGCGGCCATCGGGGGGACCGGGCCCCAGCGCTTCTGCCAGAGTTCGTCGGCGCGGGCGATGGGGTCGAAGGGGAGACTGAGCGGCTTCGGCACGCGACGACCTTACCCATGGGGAACATGGCGGACGGTCCCGTCTCGTCCTTCGGTCGCACCGGCCGCCCTCAGTTCGGCGGCGGCGGCGAGGAGGCAGAGCGTGCCGAGGACGCCGGTGCCCGCCACGACCGTGTGCACGGGCAGGAACTCGGCCGCGAGTCCGGCCCCGGCCATGCCGATCCCCTGGACGGTCATCATGCCCGCCGTCATCAGGGTCATGGCCCTCCCCCGCCGCTCCTCGGGGACGGCGGCGACGAACAGGGCGTCGAGGCCGAGGGTGTGCGCGCCGGTGGCCCCGGCCAGGAAGAGGGCGGTGGCGGCGAGGACGGCGCCCGGCTCGACGGCGTACAGGAGGTAGGGCAGGACGCCGGTGACGGCGAGCGGCAGCACGATCCGGGAGCGGGCGGCGGCGGAGAGGAGGGAGCCGGCGAGGAGTTCGCCCGTGACGGTGCCGACGGGCAGGGCGCACATGAGCAGGCCGAGGGCGGCGGTGGAGACGCCGGTCTCGTCGGCGTAGGGGGCGGCGAGCGCTTCCGGGACGACGGCGAAGAGCGGCGGCACCCAGAACATCACCATCAGGGCGCGGACGCGCCGGTCGCGCAGGATCGCCCGGGTGCCGGCGAGCCCGCCCTCCGGGGCCCCTCCGGCGGACCGGGCGGGGCGGCGGGCGGTGCCCAGCCGGAGGAGGAGCGCGGAGGCGAGGAAGGTGACGGCGGTGACGACGAGGGCGCCGCGCGGCGGGACGGCGGTGAGGAGGACGCCGCCGGCGGCGAAGCCGGCGAGGAGGGCGCCCTGGGAGACGATCCGCAGGAGGGAGCGGCCGAGGACGAAGAGGTCGCCCTCGCCGAGCACGTCGGCGAGGGTCGCCGCGCGGGTCCCGTGGAAGACGGGCGAGACGAAGGCGACGGCGCAGCGCAGCGCGAGCAGGACGGCGACGGGGGTGGCGGGGACGGTCATCAGGACGACGCAGGCGGCGCAGACGAGGTCGCAGACGACGAGGACGCGGCGGGGCGGGAAGCGGTCGGCGAGTCCGGCGAGGAGGGTGCCGCCGAGGAGGTGGGGGAGGAAGCCGAGGGCGAAGGTGAGGGAGGAGAGGAGCGGGGAGCGGGTGAGGTCGTAGACGAGCACGGTGAGCGCGAGTTCGCTGACGACGACGCCGAGCAGGGAGAACAGGTGCGCCACGAAGACGAACCGGAACTCCCGGACCCGGAAGACGGCCCGGTAGCCGGGGGCCGCGGGGGCCTCCGGCGGGGCGGGAGGAACGGTGGACGCGGCGGGGGTTCCGGCGAACGCGGGCGCGGGTGCCGGCATGGGGCTGGGCGCGGGCGTGGGGCCGGGCGCGGACGTGAGTACGGGCGTGGGGCCGGGCGCGGGCGCGGATGCGGAGCCGGGCACAGGCGTGGAGCCGGGCGCGGGCGCGGATGCGGAGCCGGGCACAGGCGTGGAGCCGGGCACGAGTACGGATGCGGAGCCGGGCGCGGGCACGGCCGGGCTCCCGGCGCGCGGGGCCGCTCCCGGGGGCGGGGGCGTGCCCCCGGCGGGCGGGAGCGTGTCGGGGGTGTCGGGTGTCGGCATGGCCGCAGCGTGCCGCCCGGGACGGGGGCCGCCCTAGACTTTCGGCTCCGGACGAATGTCGCGAGGCGAGGGAGCGGGGCCGTGCCGTACCACCTGCGTTTCGGAGGGGCCGACCCCCTGCGGATCAGGTTCGCGGTCTCGCCGCTCTGGGAGACGCACGCCGCCGTACGGGTCCTCGCGCGGCCCCGGCGGCAGGGGTACCACCTGCCCTGGCTGCGACGGGTCGCGGACACCGCGCGGGGGCTCGACCTGGGGCCGCTGCACCTGCTGATGCCGCCGCGCGGGCACAGCCCGGACTTCCTGTATCCGCCGCCGCTGGGCCCCGCCGCCTCCTTCGAGGAGGAGATCGAGGCGGTGCGGAGGACCGATCCGGCGCTCGCCCTGGCCGACTTCGAGCGGACGTTCGCCCCGGTTCCCGGGGCGGCGGACACCGACGAGGGACGGCGGATGCTCGCGGACCCGGCCGGGGCGGTGGAACGCCTGGCCGATCTGCTGCGGGCCGCGTGGGAGGCGCTGATCGCGCCCGACTGGCCCCGGCTGCGGGCGCTTCTGGAGGCGGACGTGGCGTACCACTCGCGGCGGCTCGCGGAGGGCGGGCTCGAGCGGCTCCTGGGCGAGCTGCACCCGTCCTTCGAGTGGACGGCGGAGACGGCCACGCTCCGGGTGGACTACCACGGCGAACACGTGCGCCCGCTGGACGGACAGGGGCTCGTCCTGATGCCGTCCGTGTTCACCTGGCCCGACGTGGTGAGCGGCTTCGACCCGCCGTGGCAGCCGGCGGTGGTGTACCCGGCGCGCGGGATCGGCGGGCTGTGGACGGACGTCCGGGACCGCGCCCCGGAGGCGCTGGGGCGGCTCCTCGGTCCGGTGCGGGCGGACGTGCTGTGCGCCCTGACGGAGCCGATGGGGACGACGGCGCTCGCCCACCTGCTCGGCCGGGCGCCCTCGTCCGTCTCCGCCCACCTGTCGGTGCTGCGGGACGCGGGGCTGCTGACCTCCCGGCGGTACGGCCACCAGGTGCTGTACGAGCGGACCCCGCTGGGCCTGGCGCTGTCGCACCCGGAACCGGGTGTCCGGCGCGGGCCGGCGCGGCCGGGCCGGTGAACCCCGGCGGGCGGGCTTCCGGCGAGGACGCGCACGAGGGGCGGGGACGGCCGGTCGTGAGCGACCGGCCGGACCGGCGGGTTCCCCCGTGCGGGCAGGAGGAGGCCCCGGGACGGCGGACCCCCGGGGCTCCTCCCGCGAAGGGCGCTCAGCCCTCCAGGTGCCGTTCGACGGTGGCGACCTTGGCGTGCAGGCCGTCCGTCACGCCGGGGCGGATGTCGGCCTTGAGGACGACGGAGACGCGGGGCGCGCGGGCCTCGACGGCGGCGACGGCCCGCTTGACGACGTCCATCACCTCGTCCCACTCGCCCTCGATCGAGGTGAACATGGCGTCGGTGCGGTTCGGCAGGCCGGACTCCCGGACGACCCGGACGGCGTCGGCGACGTACGCGCCGACCTCCTCCCCCACGCCCAGCGGGGTCACCGAGAAGGCGACGATCACGCGTTCACCGTGCCCTCGCGGCGGGCGCGGGACGCGATGACCGCGTCCTCGGCCTCGCGCTTCAGCCGCCGCTCGGCGTAGAAGCCGCCCAGGGGCAGCACCGAGAGGACGAAGTACAGGGCGGCGGTGCCGAAGCTCCACCTGGTCCGGTTCCAGGCGTCCAGCCAGAAGAGGACGTACAGGACGAAAAGGAGGCCGTGGACCGAGCCCATGACGGGCACCGCGTTGAACTCCGTCGTCCGCTTGAGCACCGCGCAGACCAGCAGGATCAGGAAAGAGACGGCCTCGGGCGCGGAGACGAGCCGGAGCCGGTGGAGGGAGGATGCGGTCTTGATGTCCACGGAGGGGGTCACCTTCGTTCGATCTTGTGAACGGATGCACAAGGGCGCGTCCATTGTGCACGCCGACTTTGCTGTCCCTTTAAGCGGGTCCCCAGTACCTTCGGCCCGTGGCAACGTTCCGACTCCAGGGCAGCAAGGTGCTCGCCGTCTCCATGGCCGGCGACGCCGTCAAGGCGAAGAACGGCTCGATGGTCGCCTACGACGGCCAGATGGCGTTCAAGAAGATGAGTGGGGGTGGCGAGGGCCTGCGCGGCATGGTGACCCGCCGGCTCACGGGTGAGCAGATGGAGGTGATGGAGGTGCGGGGCCAGGGGACCTGCTGGTTCGCCGACCGGGCCTCGGAGATCAACCTCGTCTCGCTGCACGGCGACAAGCTGTGGGTGGAGGCGAGCAATCTGCTGTGCGCCGACGGGGGGCTGCGCACCGGCACGACCTTCACGGGTCTGCGCGGCGGGGCCACCGGCAACGGCCTCTTCACCACGACCGTGGAGGGGACGGGCCAGGCCGCGATCATGTCGGACGGTCCGGCGGTGGTGCTGCGGGTGACCCCGCAGTACCCGCTCCATGTCGATCCCGGCGCGTACATCGCCCACCAGGGCAACCTCCAGCAGCACTTCCAGTCGGGGGTGACCTTCCGCACCTTCGTGGGCGAGGGCGGCGGCGAGGCGTTCCAGATCCGCTTCGAGGGGGACGGCCTGGTGTACGTCCAGCCCAGCGAACGGAACACGATCGGGGGTGACGTCTGATGCCGTTCCGCGAGATCAATTCGAAGATGGTCGAGGCGACCGTCGTCCCGGGGCAGCGGATGTTCAGCCAGCGCGGCGCGATGCTGGCGTACCGGGGCGACGTCACTTTCACGCCGAACACGGTGGGGGGCCAGGGTGGCCTGATGTCGATGATCGGCCGCCGGGTGGCGGGCGAGGCGACCCCGCTGATGACGGTCGAGGGCAGCGGCACGGTGATGTTCGGGCACGGCGGCCACCACATCCAGGTGATCGCGCTGACCGGCGACACCCTGTACGTCGAGGCCGACCGGCTGCTCGCCTTCGACGGGTCGCTGGAGCAGGGCACGATGTTCATGGGCTCGCAGGGCGGGGTCATGGGCATGGTCCGGGGCCAGGTGACCGGCCAGGGCCTCTTCACGACCACCCTGAAGGGTCACGGCTCGGTGGCCGTCATGGCGCACGGCGGCGTGTTCGAACTGCCCGTCGTCCCGGGCCGCCCGGTCCACGTGGACCCGCAGGCGTACGTGGCCCACCACGGGGACGTGCGGAACAAGCTCTCCACCGCGCTCGGCTGGCGGGACATGGTGGGGCGCGGTTCGGGCGAGGCGTTCCAGCTGGAGCTGAGCGGCAGCGGCACGGTGTACGTGCAGGCATCGGAGGAGAAGCTGTGAGCACCCCCGTCATCCACGACCCGCAGACCCTGCCGTCGGACGACAACGTCAACCCGTACACGTTCTGCGTCGAGCTGAAGGGATCCCCGTGGTTCCTCCAGAAGGGCAAGATGATCGCCTATTACGGGCGGATCGAGTTCAACGGCGTCGGGCACGGGCGGCTCGACCGGCTGGTGCGGACGTCCTTCCACTCGCCGCTGCACGCGAGCGACTGGGTGGTGGCCGAGGGCAGCGGGAAGATGCTGCTCGCGGACCGGTCGTTCGACGTGAACTCGTACGACCTGGACGAGGGCAACCTGACGATCCGGTCCGGGAACCTGCTGGCCTACCAGCCGACCCTGGCGCTGAAGCAGTCGATCGTGCCGGGCTTCGTGACGCTGATCGGGACGGGCACGTTCGTGGCCGCGTCGAACGGGCCGGTGGTCTTCATGGAGCCGCCGCTGCGGGTGGACCCGCAGGCCCTGGTGGGCTGGGCGGACTGCCCCTCGCCCTGCCACCACTACGACCACGGCTACCTGACGGGCGTGATGGGCGGCCTGCGGTCCCTGACGGGGCTCGGCGGCACGTCGGGCGAGGAGCACCAGTTCGAGTTCGTGGGGGCGGGGACGGTCCTGCTCCAGTCGACGGAGCTGCTGATGACGGAGCGGGCCGCCGGGCAGCCGCCGGCCGAGCCGGGGGTGCCGGGCGGTCACGGAGGGTACGGATCGGGCCAGGGTCAGCAGGGCTCGGCACCGCGCCTTCCCGGCCAGCTGGGGGACCTCCAGCGTCGTTTCGGGCTGTGAGCGGTAGTCTGCGGAGTGTGACGCCCCCGGGCGTCCGCGCCGGTGGCGGAGCCGGATCGGGGCGGGGCACCGGGTGCCCGGCGTCACGCTCCCAGACTTCGTCAAGAATTCAACTTCTTAGGTAGAATCCATACATGGAGACCGAGACGGCCACCCCGTGGCTCACCGACGGCGAGCAGTGTGCCTGGCGCACCTTCCTGGACGTCCAGAGGATGCTGACGTACCAGTTGGAGAAGGACCTCCAGCCCTTCGGCCTGACGATGAACGACTACGAGATCCTGGTGAACCTCTCGGAGTCGGCCGAGCGCCGGCTGCGCATGAGCGACCTCGCCTCGGCCACCCTCCAGTCGAAGAGCCGGCTCTCCCACCAGATCACCCGGATGGAGAGCGCCGGGCTCGTCCGGCGCGAGAACTGCGAGTCCGACCGGCGCGGCCTCTACGCCGTCCTCACCGACCAGGGCATGGAGACCATGCGGAAGGTCGCCCCGCACCACGTCGAGTCCGTGCGCCGGCACTTCATCGACCAGCTCTCCCCGGAGGCGCTCGGCGACCTCCACGAGTCCCTGAAGCCGATCGCGGAGCAGCTGCGCGGACGGCGCGGCAAGCCGTAACCGGTCGCGCGTACGGGAGGGGCCTCCCCGGCCGGCCGGGGAGGCCCCTCCCGTACGCGCGGGACGTTCAGCGGCCCGTCAGGCCCGCGACCAGCTCGTCGGCGGCCGCGTACGGGTCGAGGCCGCCCGCCGTGATCCGCTCCGCGAGCGCGTCCAGGCGCCGGTCGCCCCGCAGGTCCCCGATGCGCTCGCGCAGCGCCGTGACCGCGATGGTCTCGACCTCGCGGGCCGCGCGGGCGCGGCGGCGCTCCGCCAGGACCCCCCGCTCCTCCATCCAGGCGCGGTGCTTCTCCAGGGCCTCCACGACCTCGTCGATGCCCTCGCCCCGGGCCGCGACCGTCTTGACGATCGGGGGCCGCCAGTCGCCCGCCGCCCGTGCCTCGCCGAGGCCCAGCATGTGGTTCAGCTCCCGGGCGGTGGCGTCCGCGCCGTCCCGGTCGGCCTTGTTCACCACGTACACGTCGCCGATCTCCAGGATGCCCGCCTTGGCGGCCTGGATGCCGTCGCCCATGCCCGGCGCGAGCAGGACGACGGAGGTGTCGGCCTG
This sequence comes from Streptomyces sp. NPDC001744, assembly GCF_042892575.1. Taxonomy (NCBI): domain Bacteria; kingdom Bacillati; phylum Actinomycetota; class Actinomycetes; order Kitasatosporales; family Streptomycetaceae; genus Streptomyces; species Streptomyces sp. NPDC001744. The sequence continues at coordinate 171,388 of NZ_JBIAUG010000002.1, read as the reverse complement.
GGAGGCGATCTCGACCTCCGACTGCCCGACGCCGACGGTCTCCACCAGGACCACCTCGCAGCCGGCCGCGTCGAGGACGCGGACGGCCTGCGGGGCGGACCAGGCGAGGCCGCCCAGGTGGCCCCGGGTGGCCATGGAGCGGATGTAGACGCCCGGGTCGGAGGCGTGCTCCGACATCCGGACCCGGTCCCCGAGCAGCGCTCCGCCGCTGAACGGGGAGGACGGGTCGACGGCCAGGACGCCGACGCGCTTCCCCGCCCGGCGGTACGCGGAGACGAGCGCGGACGTCGAGGTGGACTTGCCGACGCCGGGCGAGCCCGTCAGGCCCACCACGTACGCGCCGCCGGTGAGCGGCGCGAGCGCCGCCATCACCTCGCGCAGCTGCGGGGACGCCCCCTCCACGAGCGAGATCAGCCGGGCCACGGCGCGCGGCCGGCCCTCCCGTGCCTGGGCGACCAGAGCGGGGACGTCCACCATGTGCGTTGCTCCTTGGGTGCGGGACTACTTGCCGTTGCCGGGGACGCGGAGGATCAGCGCGTCGCCCTGGCCGCCGCCGCCGCAGAGGGCCGCCGCGCCGACACCGCCGCCGCGCCGCTTGAGCTCCAGGGCGAGGTGGAGCACGACCCGGGCGCCGGACATGCCGATCGGGTGGCCGAGCGCGATGGCGCCGCCGTTGACGTTCACCTTGTCGGAGGTGACGCCGAGGTCCTTCATGGACTGGACGGCCACCGCCGCGAACGCCTCGTTGATCTCGATCAGGTCGAGGTCGCCGACGGTGAGGCCCTCCTTCTTCAGCGCGTGCAGGATGGCGTTGGACGGCTGCGACTGGAGGGAGTTGTCCGGGCCGGCCACGTTGCCGTGGGCGCCGATCTCCGCGATCCACTCCAGACCCAGCTCCTCGGCCTTGGCCCGGCTCATCACGACGACGGCGGCGGCGCCGTCGGAGATCTGCGAGGAGGTGCCGGCCGTGATGGTGCCGTCCTTGGCGAAGGCGGGGCGGAGCTTGCCGAGGGACTCGACGGTGGTCTCGGCGCGGATGCCCTCGTCCTTGGCGAAGATCACCGGGTCGCCCTTGCGCTGCGGGATCTCGACCGGGGTGATCTCGGCCTCGAAGACGCCGTTCTTCTGGGCGGCGGCGGCGCGCTGGTGCGAGAGGGCGGCGATCTCGTCCTGCTCGGGGCGCTTGATGCCCAGGCGGGTGTTGTGCTTCTCGGTGGACTCGCCCATGGCGACGCCCTCGAAGGAGTCGGTGAGACCGTCGTACGCCATGGCGTCGAGCATCTCGATCGCGCCGTACTTGAAGCCCTCGCGGGACTTCGGGAGCAGGTGCGGCGCGTTGGTCATCGACTCCTGGCCGCCGGCGACCACCACGTCGAACTCGCCGGCGCGGATCAGCTGGTCCGCGAGGGCGATGGCGTCGAGCCCGGAGAGGCACACCTTGTTGACGGTGAGGGCCGGGACGTTCATGGGGATGCCGGCCTTGACTGCGGCCTGGCGGGCGGGGATCTGGCCGGCGCCCGCCTGGAGCACCTGACCCATGATCACGTACTGCACCTGGTCGCCGCCGATGCCGGCCCGGTCGAGGGCGGCCTTGATGGCGAAGCCGCCGAGTTCGGCGCCCGAGAAGGACTTGAGCGAGCCGAGCAGGCGACCCATGGGCGTGCGGGCGCCCGCGACGATCACTGAGGTGGTACCGGTCGTTCCAGACATGAGGCACGGCCCCTTGGGATGAGAGGTGAACGAGAGGGGGGTCCGGGGGGGTGTCCCCCCAAAACGGAGGTGCACCGCCAATGTACTGAGGGGCGCGGCGCCCGGTCATCGGCCCGACGGTGTGACGGCGCGCACGTTGCGTAACCACTCCTCCGGGGTTGCACTGGATCCATGCTGACGCGAATCGACCACATCGGGATCGCCTGTTCCAACCTCGACGCGACCGTCGAGTTCTACCGCGCGACCTACGGTTTCGAGGTCTTCCACACCGAGGTCAACGAGGAGCAGGGCGTCCGCGAGGCCATGCTCAGGATCAACGGCACCTCGGACGGCGGCGCCTCCTACCTCCAGCTCCTGGAACCGACCCGGGAGGACTCGGCGGTGGGCAAGTGGCTCGCCAAGAACGGTGAGGGCGTGCACCACATCGCCTTCGGCACCGCCGACGTGGACGGCGACGCCGACGCCATCCGGGGGAAGGGCGTACGGGTCCTCTACGACGAGCCCCGCACCGGTTCCATGGGCTCCCGGATCACCTTCCTCCACCCCAAGGACTGCCACGGCGTCCTCACCGAACTGGTCACTTCGGCCGAACCGTCCGCCGGCCACTCCCCGGCGGAGCACTGACCACCGGATTCCCGGCCCGGTAGAGTGGGCGGCTCCGGGCCGGGGCCGGTCGGGGCTGCCCCGCGTGGCACCGAAGTCGGGATGTCGGGGTCGTCCGATCTGCCACGATTCCCCGGGGGTCCGTCCTCGTCCGGGGGGACGGTGCTCAGCAGGAGTGTCGCGACCAGGGGACGGGTGGGACCGCGCAGTGCGGGGCTACGAACGCCAGGAGAGCCACCGGGCTGAAGACGACCATCTCGCCAGGTTCGAAGCCGAGATGGACCGGCTGAAGACCGAGCGGGAGAAGGCCGTCCAGCACGCCGAGGACCTCGGTTACCAGGTCGAGGTCTTGCGTGCCAAGCTCCACGAGGCACGGCGCACCATCGCGTCCCGGCCCGCGTACGACAGCGCCGACATCGGTTACCAGGCCGAGCAGATGCTGCGGAACGCGCAGGCGCAGGCCGAACAGCTGCGCCAGGACGCCGAGCGCGAGCTGCGCGAGGCGCGGGCGCAGACCCAGCGCATCCTCCAGGAGCACGCCGAGCACCAGGCGCGGCTCCAGGCCGAGTTGCACAACGAGGCCGTCCAGCGCCGCCAGCAGCTCGACCAGGAGTTGAACGAGCGCCGCCAGACCGTCGAGGCGCACGTCAACGAGAACGTCGCCTGGGCCGAGCAGCTCCGCGCCCGTACGGAGGCGCAGGCCCGCAGGCTGATGGAGGAGTCCCGCGCGGAGGCCGAGCAGGCGCTCGCCACCGCCCGCGCCGAGGCCGCCCGGCTCGCGGAGGAGACCAGCCGCCGCGCCGGCGCCGAGGCGGAGTCCGCCCGCGCCGAGGCCGAGGCGATTCTGCTGCGCGCCCGCAAGGACGCCGAAAGGCTCCTCGCCAACGCCGCGGGCCAGGCGCAGGAGGCCACCAGCCACGCCGAGCAGCTGCGCTCGTCCACCACCGCCGAGACCGACCAGGCCCGTCGCCGGGCCACCGAGCTGTCCCGCGCCGCCGAACAGCGCATGCAGGAGGCCGAGGAACGGCTCCGGCTCGCCCGCGCCGAGGCGGAGAAGGCCCTCTCCGAGGCCAAGGAGGCCGCCGCCCGGCAGCTCGCCTCCGCGGAGTCGGTCAACGAGCAGCGCACCCGTACCGCGAAGGCGGAGATCGCCCGGCTCGTCGGCGAGGCCACCAAGGACGCCGAGGCGCTCAGGGCCGAGGCCGAGGAGAAGCTGCGCGAGGCCACCGCCCAGGCCGAGAAGCTGGTCACGGAGGCGACCGAGAAGGCCCGTACGGCCGCCGCCGAGGACTCCGCCGCCGCGCTCGCCAAGGCCGCCCGCAGCGCCGAGGAGATCCTCACCAAGGCGTCCGAGGACGCCCGGGAGACCACCCGCAAGGCCGCCGAGGAGGCCGAGCGGGTGCGCCGCGAGGCCGAGGCCGAGGCGGACCGGCTGCGCACCCAGGCCGAGGAGCAGGCGGACGAGCTGCTCGGTTCGGCGAAGGACGACACCCAGGAGTACCGCGCCAAGACCGTCGAGCTCCAGGAGGAGGCGCGGCGGCTGCGCGGCGAGGCCGAGCAGCTGCGCGGCGAGGCCGTCGACGAGGGCGAGCGCATCCGGGGCGAGGCGCGCCGCGAGGCCCTGCAGCAGATCGAGGAGGCGGCGAAGACCGCCGAGGAGCTGCTGTCCAAGGCCCGTACGGACGCCGAGGAGCTGCGGACGAAGGCCGGCGCCGAGAGCGAGAAGGTCAAGTCCGAGGCGATGGAGCGCGCCCAGACGCTCCGGACCCAGGCCGAGGAGACCCTGGAGCGCACCCGCGCCGAGGCCGAGCGGCTGCGCGCCGAGGCCGAGGAGCAGGCCGAGTCCGTACGGGCGGCGGCCGAGGAGGCCGCGGCGGGGCTGCGCGCGGACGCCGAGCGGGCCGCCGAGGCCCGGCGCGCGGAGGCCGCCGAGGAGCTGACCCGGCTGCACGCCGAGGCCGGGGCGAAGGTGGCGGCGGCCGGGGAGGAGCTGACCGACGCGCGGGCCGAGGGCGAGCGCATCCGGCGCGAGGCCGCCGAGGAGACGGAGCGGCTGCGGACCGAGGCCGCCGAGCGCATCCGCACCCTCCGGGAGCAGGCGGAGCAGGAGGCCGAGCGGCTGCGGGCCGAGGCGGCGGCGGACGCGACCGCCGCGCGCACCGAGGCCGAGACCGCGGCGGTACGGCTCCGCGAGGAGGCGTCCGGCGAGGCCGAGCGCCTGCGGTCGGAGGCCCAGGAGACCGCCGACCGGATGCGGGCCGAGGCCGCGGCCGCCGCCGAGCGGGTGGCCGCCGAGGCCGCCGAGGCGCTGGCCGCCGCGCAGGAGGAGGCCGTACGGCGCCGCCGGGAGGCCGAGGAGACGCTGGAGTCGGCCCGTTCCGAGGCCGGCCGGGAGCGCGAACACGCCCGGGTGCGGTCCGAGGAACTGCTCGCCGCCGCCCGCAAGCGGGTCGAGGAGGCGCAGGCCGAGGCGCAGCGGCTGGCCGAGGAGGCGGACGCGCGGGCGGCCGAGGTGGTCGCCGCGGCCGAGCAGACCGCCCAGGAGGTGCGGGAGTCGGTGGCCGGTCTGCGCGAGCAGGCCGAGGAGGAGATCGCCGGGCTGCGGTCGGCGGCCGAGCACGCCGCCGAGCGGACCCGTACCGAGGCGCAGGAGGAGGCGGACCGGGTCCGCGCCGGCGCGTACGAGGAGCGGGAGCGGGCGACCGAGGAGGCGGCCCGCGTCCGGACGCTCGCCCAGGAGGAGACGGAGGCCGCGAAGGCGCTGGCCGAGCGGACGGTCACGGACGCGCTCGCCGAGGCGGAGAAGCTGCGGGCGGACACCGCCGAGTACGCGCAGCGGGTGCGGACCGAGGTGACGGACTCGCTCGCCGCGGCCGAGCAGGACGCGGCCCGTACGCGGGCGGACGCCCGGGACGACGCGAACCGGATCCGTTCGGAGGCCGCGGAGCGGGCCGAGACGGTGGTCGGCGAGGCGCGGGCCGAGGCGGACCGGCTCACCGCCGAGGCGGCCGGGCTGAGGGAGACCGCCGAGCGGGACGCCCTGCGCCTGCGCGCCGAGGCCGAGCGGATCAGGGCCGAGGGCGAGGCACACGCGGAGACCCTGCGGGCGGCCGCGCTCGCGGACGGCGAGCAGGTCCTCGACGAGGCCCGCAAGGCCGCCGACAAGCGGCGGAGCGACGCCGCCGAACAGGCCGACGCCCTCCTCGCGGAAGCCACGAACGAGGCGGAACGGCTCACCCGCGAGGCGGAGGAGCTGAGGGAGACCGCCGAGCGGGACGCCCTGCGCCTGCGCGCCGAGGCCGAGCAGATCAGGGTCGACGGGGAGGCGCACGCCCAGGCGCTGCGGGCGGCCGCGCTCGCGGACGGCGAGCAGGTCCTCGACGAGGCCCGCAAGGCCGCCGACAAGCGGCGGAGCGACGCCGCCGAACAGGCCGAC
>NZ_JBIAUG010000002.1:66836-165543 GCF_042892575.1 Streptomyces sp. NPDC001744 | reverse complement strand
CGACGCCCTCCTCGCCGAGGCCACGAACGAGGCCGAACGGCTCACCCGCGAGGCGGCCGAACTGGCCGAGTCGGTCGTGGCGGAGGCGCGCGCCGAGGCGGAGGGGACCGTGGGGTCCGCGCGGCGGGACGCCGAGGAGATCCGCGCCGGGTCGGAGCGGGTGCGGGCGGACGCCGAGGCGGCGGCCGAGCGGATGCGCGCGGAGGCCCGCGAGGAGGCCGACCGGGTCCTGGACGAGGCGCGGGAGGCCGGGGCCAAGAAGCGTTCGGACGCGGCCGAGCAGGCGGACCAGCTCGTCGCCAAGGCCCAGGAGGAGGCGCTGCGCGCCACCACGGAGGCCGAGGCGCAGGCGGACCTGATGGTCGGCGCGGCCCGCAAGGAGGCCGAGCGGATCGTCGCCGAGGCGACCGTCGAGGGCAACTCGCTGGTGGAGAAGGCGCGTACGGACGCGGACGAGCTGCTGGTCGGGGCGCGCAGCGACGCGACCGCCATAAGGGAGCGGGCCGAGGAGCTGCGGGGCCGGATCGAGAGCGAGATCGAGGAGCTGCACGACCGGGCGCGGCGCGAGACGGCCGAGCAGATGAAGACGGCCGGCGAGCGGGTCGACAAGCTGGTGAAGGCGGCGACGGAGCAGCGCGCCGAGGCCGAGGAGAAGGCGAAGGAGCTGCTCTCCGAGGCGAGTTCGGAGGCGAGCAAGGTCCGGATCGCCGCCGTGCGGAAGGCGGAGGCGCTCCTCAAGGAGGCCGAGCAGAAGAAGGCGTCGCTCGTCGCGGAGGCCGAGGGCATCAAGGCGGAGGCCGAGCGGACGCGGGCCGAGGCGGAGGCCGAGGCGGCGGAGACGATCGCGGAGGGCAAGCGCGAACTGGAGGTCCTGGTGCGCCGGCGCAAGGACATCAACGCCGAGATCTCCCGCGTCCAGGACGTGCTGGAGGCGCTGGAGTCCTTCGAGGCCCCGGGCGGCGCGAAGCCGTCGGGGGCGCCGGGCGCCAGGGCGGGGGCCCCGGCGGGTTCCACCCGTACGGGGGGCAAGTCCCAGGACGGCTAAGCCACTCAAAAGACTGGACATTCTCCGGGCCAAACCGGCATACGCTCGATGACACGCCGCTTCGGCCCCTAGGATTCCCTCTAACACCTCACCGGTCTCATTCGACAGGAACCCCATGAGCGACACTTCCTCCCCCTTCGGCTTCGAGCTCGTGCGGCGCGGTTACGACCGCGGTCAGGTGGACGACCGCATTACCAAGCTCGTGGCCGACCGCGACAGTGCCCTTTCCCGCATCACCTCTCTGGAGAAGCGCATCGAGGAGCTGCACCTCGAGACGCAGAACGCCCAGGCGCAGGTCACCGACGCCGAGCCGTCGTACGCGGGTCTGGGCGCCCGGGTCGAGAAGATCCTCCGGCTCGCCGAGGAGGAGGCCAAGGACCTGCGTGAGGAGGCCCGTCGCGCCGCCGAGCAGCACCGCGAGCTGGCCGAGTCGGCCGCCCAGCAGGTGCGCAACGACGCGGAGTCGTTCGCCGTCGACCGCAAGGCGAAGGCCGAGGACGAGGGTGTCCGGATCGTCGAGAAGGCCCAGGGGGAGGCCAACTCGCTGCGTGCCGAGGCGCAGAAGGACGCGCAGTCGAAGCGCGAGGAGGCGGAGGCCCTCTTCGAGGAGACCCGCGCCAAGGCGGCCCAGGCCGCCGCGGACTTCGAGACCAACCTGGCGAAGCGCCGCGAGCAGTCGGAGCGGGACCTGGCCTCGCGTCAGGCGAAGGCCGAGAAGCGCCTGGCGGAGATCGAGCACCGGGCCGAGCAGCTCCGCCTGGAGGCGGAGAAGCTGCGGACCGACGCGGAGCGCCGCGCCCGCCAGACGGTGGAGACGGCGCAGCGCCAGGCCGAGGACATCGTGGCCGACGCGAACGCCAAGGCCGACCGCATCCGCAGCGAATCGGAGCGCGAGCTGGCGGCCCTGACGAACCGCCGGGACTCGATCAACGCGCAGCTGACCAACGTCCGCGAGATGCTGGCCACGCTGACCGGCGCCGCCGTGGCGGCGGCCGGCTCCCCCGTCGACGACGAGCGCCAGAGCGGCGTCCCGGCCCAGCAGACCCGGTGACCGCACGCCGGTAACAGGGGTGCGAAGTCCGTCGAAACCCTCCGTCATTCCGGTGGCGGAGGGTTTTGCGCGCCCGTAGGTTGGACGCATGATCGAGCTTGAGGGCCTGACCAAGCGTTACGGGGCGAAGACCGCGGTCGACCATCTGTCCTTCCGGGTGCGGCCCGGTGTGGTGACCGGCTTCCTCGGACCGAACGGGGCGGGCAAGTCGACGACGATGCGGATGATGCTGGACCTGGACAACCCGACGAGCGGGACGGTCCGGATCGACGGCAGGCACTACCGGGAGCTGGACGAGCCGCTGAAGCACATCGGGGCGCTGCTCGACGCCAAGGCGATGCACGGCGGCCGTTCGGCGTACAACAACCTGCTGTGCCTGGCGCAGTCGAACCGCATCCCCCGGAGCCGGGTGGACGAGGTGCTCGGGCTGGTGGGGCTGACCCCGGTCGCGAAGAAGAAGTCGAAGGGTTTCTCCCTCGGCATGGGGCAGCGGCTCGGCATCGCCTCGGCGCTCCTGGGCGATCCCGAGATCCTGATGTTCGACGAACCCGTCAATGGTCTGGACCCCGAGGGAATTCACTGGATTCGCCATCTGATGAAGGCGCTGGCCGCCGAGGGGCGGACGATCTTCGTTTCCAGTCATCTGATGAGCGAAATGGCGCTGACGGCCGATCATCTGATCGTGATCGGGCAGGGAAAACTGCTGGCCGACACGTCGATGGCGGATTTCATCCAGCAGAATTCCCGGAGTTATGCGCGGCTGCGCTCGCCGCAGCGGGAACGGCTGCGGGACGTGCTGCACGCGAACGGCCTCACCGCGGCCGAGGCCGGCGACGGCGCCCTGGAGGTGGACGGGGCGACGACCGAGCGGCTGGGCGAGCTGGCGGCGGAGAACGGGATCGTGCTGCACGAGCTGAGCTCCCAGCGCGCCTCGCTCGAGGACGCCTTCATGCGGATGACGGCGGGCGCGGTGGAGTACCACGCGCACGGAACCGACGTACACGGCGGCGCCGCGGCGCCCGGCCCCCGGTGGGGCACGACCTCCGAGGGAGTCTGAACGATGACAGCGGCATCCGCGGTCCTCCGCTCCGAGTGGACCAAGATCCGGACGGTGGCGTCGACCGTCTGGACGCTGGCGAGCGCCCTGATCGTCACGGTGGCGATGAGCGCGGCCCTGTGCGCGCTCGTGGCGCACACCTTCGACGACATGAGCGAGGCCGAGCGGCTCACCTTCGACCCGACCCTGATCAGCTTCTCGGGGACGGCCCTGGGCCAGCTGGCGATGGTGGTCTTCGGCGTCCTGGTGGTGGGGACCGAGTACTCCTCCGGCATGATCCGCACCTCGCTGGCGGCCGTGCCGCGGCGGTCGGTCTTCCTCTTCTCGAAGATCGCGGTGGCGGCGGTGCCGGCGTTCGCCGTGGGCCTGGCGACGAGCTTCCTCTCCTTCTTCCTGGGACAGGCCCTGCTCGGGGAGCACGGGACCACGATCGGCGCGGACAACGTCCTGCGGGCGGTGGTCGGCGGCGGGCTCTACATGGGGCTGATCGCGGTCTTCTCGATGGGGGTGACGGCGATGCTGCGCTCCTCGATGCTCTCGCTCGGCATCCTGATGCCCTTCTTCTTCCTCGTCTCGCAGATCCTGGCGCAGGTGCCGAAGGCCAAGGAGGTGGCGCGGTACTTCCCGGACCAGGCGGGGTCGAAGATCATGCAGGTCGTGCCGGGCGCCATGGCCTCGGACGAGGCTCCGTACGGCCCGTGGGGCGGGCTCGGGATCATGGTGCTCTGGGTGGTGGCGGCGCTCGCCGGCGGCTACCTGGTGCTGCGGAGGCGGGACGCCTGATCCCGGGAGGGAGGCGGGACGCCTGATCCCGGGAGGCAGGCGGGACGCCCGGACCTCCGGGAAGGAGGCGGGGCGCCCGAGCCCCCGGGGAGGAGGCGCCCCCGGTCCTCCGCGTTTGGCCGGAACCGTCAACGGCTCGATAAGCTCCTAGCTCATACGGGGGGCTCCGGCCGACGGCCGCCACGCCCCGAAGAGGACGCGACCGACCTGTCGATGGGGCTGCAGAATGATCGAGGCAGTCGGCCTGACCAAGCGCTACGGCGCCAAAACGGCCGTGTACGACCTTTCCTTCCGGGTGAGGCCCGGCGTCGTCACCGGCTTCCTGGGGCCCAACGGCTCCGGGAAGTCGACGACGATGCGCATGATCCTCGGGCTCGACCGGCCCTCCGCGGGCCACGTGACGATCGGCGGGCACCCCTTCCGGCAGTTGCCGAACGCGCCCCGCCAGGTGGGCGCGCTCCTCGACGCCAAGGCCGTGCACGGCGGCCGGAGCGCCCGCAACCACCTCCTGTCGCTCGCCCAGCTCGCCGGCATCCCGGCGCGGCGGGTGGACGAGGTCCTCGGCGTGGTCGGCCTCCAGGACGTGGCCAGGCGGCGGTCCAGCGGCTTCTCCCTCGGCATGGGGCAGCGGCTCGGCATCGCGGCGGCGCTCCTGGGCGACCCGCAGGTGCTGCTCTTCGACGAGCCCGTCAACGGCCTGGACCCCGAGGGCATCCTCTGGGTGCGGAACCTGATGAAGAAGCTGGCCTCGGAGGGCCGGACGGTCTTCGTCTCCAGCCACCTCATGAGCGAGATGGCTCTGACGGCCGACCACCTGATCGTGATCGGCCGGGGGCAGCTGCTCTCGGACATGAGCGTCAAGGACTTCATCTCGGCGAACTCCGCCGACTTCGCCCGGGTGCGGACCCCGGCGGCCGAACCGGCCCACCGGGACAAGCTGACGGCGGTCCTGACGGAGGCCGGCGGGCAGGTGCTCTCCGAGCCGGACGGGGCGCTGCGGGTCACGGGCCTGCCCCTGTCCAGGATCAGCGACCTGGCGCACGACGCGGACGTACGGCTCTGGGAGCTGTCCCCGCACCAGGCGTCCCTGGAGGAGGCGTACATGCGGATGACGCAGGGCGCCGTGGACTACCGCTCCACCGACGACCGGCTCGCCCACCTCCAGCCGCCGCTCCAGCCCGGACGGCCGGGGTACGGGACGCCGCCGCCGGTGGTCCCGGACGTGCCGCAGCAGGGCTGGTACGCTCCGCCGCCGCCCGGGCAGAACCCGTACGCCACGGCGCCGGGGGTCCCCGCGCCGGGCACCCCTCCCCTGCCGGGTCCCCCGCCGACCTCCCAGCCGAGCGACACCACCGAGGACGCCCGATGACCGCCCCCGCGCACCACCACGCCCCGGCACCGCACTCCTACGTCTCCCCCATCCCGGTCCGCCGGGCGCACCTCGGGGACGCCCTGGCCTCCGAGTGGACGAAGATCCGCTCGGTGCGTTCGACGGTGTGGACGCTCGGCGTCATGATCCTGCTGATGGTGGCCATCGGCCTGGGGGTGGCGGCCCTCGCCTCGACCGCCGAGGCGTCGATGGGCGAGGAGACGGCGCTCGCCTTCGGCTTCTTCGGCATGCTGCCCGCCTCGATCTGCGTGATCACGCTCGGCGTGCTCACGGTCGCCTCCGAGTACGGCACGGGCATGATCCGCACGACCCTGACGGCCTGTCCGAGCCGGGCGCGGGTGCTGACGGCGAAGGCGGTCGTCTTCTTCCTGCTGGTCTTCACGGTCACCGCGGTGGTCGCGTCGCTGGTCTCGCTGGCGCAGGTCACGATCGTGGACGCGGCGGTGCCGTCGGCCGGGGACTGGCTGCGCGCGACGGTCGGGGCGAGCGCCTACCTGGCCCTGCTCGGCCTGGTGTCGCTGGCGGTCGGCACGATCGTCCGGCACTCGGCGGGCGCGATCACCGTGATGATCGGGGTGCTGCTCCTCCCGCTGGTGGCCGCCATGTTCATGTTCTCCGAGACGCTGAAGTCGACGCAGGAGTGGCTGCTCACGTACGCCATCCCCTCGCAGATGATCGCGCTGTACAGCACGGACCCGCCGTTCGACACGAGCGGTCCGGCGGGCTGGGAGCCGCTGCTGATCATGGCCGGCTGTGCCGCCGCCGCCCTGGGCGGTGCCTACGCCCTGCTGAACAGCCGGGACGTGTGACCCGGTCCGGACGATCCCGGCCTCAGTACCTCGGCGCGTTGCGGGACCGCTGCACCCGGCTGGTGCGGCGGTCCTTCGCGTTCCAGCACGCCTTGTGCCAGTGGCGCCGGTCGTCCACTCCCCCGTACTCCGGCCAGGCGACCACGTGCGGGGCGCCGGACGGGATCTCCTGGTCGCAGCCGGGGCAGCGGTAGCGCTTGCCGGGCGCGGCGGCACCGGCGACGAGCCGGACGTACCACTCCTCGTCCTGCCAGGTCTCGGTGCGCTGCACTCCGCCGTACCGGCCGCCGGGGTCGTCCTGGGACGCGGACTTCTCGCGGCCGCGGGAGCGGTTGTGGCGCGGGGACACGGGCACACCTCACGGGGCTAGGGGGGCGCGTACGGCTCTCATCAGCCTACGGGCCGCGGCGGGGTGCCCCGGGCCCGGTGGGCGGGAGCCCGGCCGAAAATCGCAAGAACTTCATGAACGGCCGTTGCCTCCGGCACGTGTCAGGCGTTGTTGCCGGTGCGGGGGGAGATACGCGTCGGCCGCGAGGAGGCAGAAGGCGATGCGCGTGGGTACGTTCGTTCTGGCCGCACAGTTCCCGGGCCAGGGGCAGGGAGAGGCGCTGCACCGGGCGGTGCGGACCGCCGAGGTCGCCGAGGAGGCGGGGCTCGACTCGGTCTGGCTGGCCGAGCACCACTTCGTACCGTACGGGGTCTGTCCCTCGGCCGTGACGCTGGCCGCCCTGCTCCTGGGCCGCACCCGGCGGCTGCGGGTGGGCACCGCGGTGAGCGTGCTGCCGACCGTCCACCCGGTCGCGCTGGGCGAGCAGGCGGCGCTGCTGCACCTCACCTCGGGCGGCAGGTTCACCCTCGGGGTGGGCCGGGGCGGCCCGTGGGTGGACCTGGAGGTGTTCGGGTCCGGCCTGGAGGCGTACGAGAAGGGCTTTCCCGAATCGCTCGACCTGCTGCTGCGCTGGCTCACCGAGCCGCGCGTGGGCGCCGGGGGCGAGAGGTTCGCCTTCCGCGAGGTGCCGGTGGTGCCCCGGCCCGGCGAGCTGATCGGCGGGGAGGCGGGCCCGGAGGTGGTGGTGGCGTGCACCTCGCCGAAGAGCGTGCGGCTGGCGGCGGAGCGCGGGCTGCCGATGCTCCTGGGGATGCACTGCGGCGACGAGGAGAAGGCCGAGGCGGTCGGGGCCTGGACGCGCTGGGCCCGGGAGGCCGGGCGGGACCCGGACGAGATCGCGCGGACCGGCTCCCGGCACGTGTCGGCGGGGGTGGCCCAGCTCGCGGACCGGGGCGAGGACGCGGCCGAGGCGCTGGTGAAGGCGATGCCCGGCTGGCTGAGGCAGGGGCTCGACGCGCACGTGACGGTGGACGGCCGGCACCGGACCATGCGGGACCCCGTGGCGTACACGGAGCTGCTGTGCGGTCTGCATCCGGTGGGCACCCCCCGGCTCGCGGCGGACCGGCTCGCGGCGACGGCGGAACGTACGGGCATCACGCGCTTCGCCCTGCTCGCGGAGGGCTCGGGCGATCTCGCGGCCACCGAGGAGAACGTCCGGCGCCTCGGCGCGGAGGTCCTGCCGCTCCTGGTCTGAGGGCGCACGGCCCGGGGCTCCCGGCGAGGAGGTCCCCGGTCGGGCGGCTGCGGGGTCCGCTGCTTCCCCCGGGACCGTGCTGCCGCTCCGGCGTTCCTCCGTACCGGTGCGCGCCGACGCGCACCGGCCACGTTCTCCCACGACGGGGAGCGGCAGCACCGTGTCTCAGCAGTCGCGCAGTTCCGGCGACTGGTTCAGGAGCTGCCCCCGTACGGAGGTGAAACGGGCGAGCCGGTCGTCCACCGCCGGGTCCAGCGGGAAGACCGCCACCCGGTGGCAGTTCTGGAAGGCGAGACGCACCCCGAAGTGCCGCTGCAGGGCGCCACGAATGGCATCGCTCGCGAGGGCTCGCAGCAGCTGACCACGTGCCTGTTCGTTCGGCGGCGGCGTCTGGTTGTCGGCGAACTCTCCGCCGTCGACCTCCAGCTGGGCCACCAGAGAACTGATCATCTCCCACGCGTAGGGCAGGGAGGTCCGGACGCAGTCGACGAAGTCGGCTTCGTCGACCTCGCCTCGCTCGGCCTGTTCCAACAGGGCCGGTGAGACGTCGAGCGACATGGGTTCTCCTCTCGCGACCCCGCGGACGGGGTCTTGCGGGCAGGGGCGAAGGCCGGACCACGCCACGCAGGGTGCACGGACGACGACCTCCAGCTTCCACCGTAAGCGCGCAGTGCGGGCGGCACCAGAAGAGGGAGGGCACAACCGGCTGATAACCGACGGGTGTTCGGCTCATCAAGATCGCTTCCCGGTGCCCGCGGCGTCCCCGGCCAGTGCCCGGGCGGCGCCCGTACCGTGCCCGGATCGCGCGGAGGAGCGCCCGTCTTGTAGCGTTGCCGACCATGCGTCTCGTCATCGCCCGTTGCTCCGTGGACTACGCGGGCCGGCTCACGGCCCACCTGCCCTCCGCACCCCGTCTGATCCTGGTCAAGGCAGACGGCAGCGTCTCCATCCACGCGGACGACCGGGCGTACAAACCGCTCAACTGGATGTCCCCGCCGTGCGTCCTGAAGGAGGGCACCGGCGACGACGCGGGCGTCTGGACCGTGATCAACAAAGCGGGCGAGAAACTGATCATCACGATGGAGGAGATCCTCCACGACTCCTCGCACGAGCTGGGCGTGGACCCGGGGCTCATCAAGGACGGCGTGGAGGCCCACCTCCAGGAACTGCTCGCCGACCGCATCGAGACCCTGGGCCCCGGTTACACCCTGATCCGCCGCGAGTACCCGACCGCGATCGGTCCCGTGGACATCCTGTGCCGGGACTCGGACGGCGCGACGGTCGCGGTGGAGATCAAGCGGCGGGGCGAGATCGACGGCGTCGAGCAGCTGACCCGCTACCTGGAACTGCTCAACCGCGACCCGCACCTGGCGCCGGTGCGGGGCGTCTTCGCGGCGCAGGAGATCAAGCCGCAGGCGCGGGTCCTCGCGACGGACCGGGGCATCGGCTGCGTGGTCCTCGACTACGACGCGCTGCGCGGCATCGAGGACGACAAGCTGCGCCTGTTCTGAGGCGCGTCCCGGACGGGCCCCTCCGGCACGTTCCGGGCACGGTACGGAGGAAGGGGGCGGCCCCGGACGCGGTGAACGCGTCCGGGGCCGCCCCCTTCGCCCGTGTGCCGGGCGGGCGTCAGACGGGCGGCTGCGGGGCGGTGGTGGCGCCGGGGCGGTCGCCGAGGGGGGCGGAGGCGGAGTTGCTGGGGCTGCCCTCTTCGGTGCCGGACGGGGCGGGCGACTCCGGAGGTGTCGTCGGGGTGGAGGTCGCCGGGGTCGTGGACGGGCTCGCCGGGGGCTGCGACGACGTCGAGGAGGACGGCTGCGAGGGCGTCCTCGTCGGCCGGCTCGGTCCGCCCGTCGTGGCGGAGGGCGACGAGGACGTCGTCGGCCGCGCCGTCCCGGTCGGGGAACCGGTCGGTGACGGGCCGCCCGAGGAGTCCGAGGGCGAGGGCGTGCCGGTGGTGGCGCCGGGGCTCGTGGAGGAGGACGGCGAAGGGCCCCCGGAACCGGAGGGGTCCGGGGAGCCGGTGCCGGTGGGACCGTTCGTCCTTCCGGATTCCCCGGTGCCGTCGTCCGCGGGCGTCTCCCCGGCGTCCGTGCCGTCGTCGCCGTTGCCGTCCTCGGGCGCCGTGCTGTCGGAGGTGACGCGCTGGGGGGCCGGGTTCTCGCCGTCGCCGGAGGCGGCGCCGAGGGTCACGACGGTGCCGAGGACGACGAGGAGGAGCGCGCCCGCGCCGACGGCCGCGAGGTTGCGGCGGGCGCCGTCGAGGAGGCCGGCGGCGAGACCGGGGCGCCGGGGGCTCCCGGTGGGACCGGTGGGACCGGTGGGCTTGACGGGTGCCGGAGCCGTGTCGGCGAAGCCGGGGAACACGGGGGGCACGGGTCGGTCCGGCGTCCGTACGGGCCCGCCGGGCAGCGGGGCCGTGACCGGCTCGGGCACCGGGCGGGCGGCCGGGGTGCCGCGCGGCGGGGAGACGAACTCCTCGGGGCGGAGGGCGGCCGGGGCGGGATGGTCGCCGGAGAGGTCGGCGACGAGGGCGAGGGCCCGGCGGCCCGCGACGGTGCCGCGCTTGTCGGCGAGCGCCCCGCGCATGCCGATGGAGGCTTCCAGTTCGGCACGGGCCCGTTCCAGGTGGCCCGCGCAGATCGCGAGGACGCCGAGTTCGTGGTGGAAGTACGCCTCCTCGGCGACGTCCCCGGTGAGCCGGGCGGCCTGCTGCCCGGCGCGCAGGGTCCGCTCCCAGGCGCCCCAGTGGCGTCCGGCGGCGAAGGCGGGGGCGGCGGCGCGGGCGAGGAGGACGGCGGTGGTCCGGTGCTCGGCGCCGGACTCGTCCCCGTCCCCGTTGCCGGAGACGAGGGCGGTCAGGGCGGCGATGACGGCGTCGGACTCGGCGGCGGCCCGCTCGGGGGTGACGGAGGGGTGGGCGGTCCACCAGGCGTAGTGCCGGGCGACGGTGTGGGCGCGGTCGGCGGCCCCCTCCGCGTACCCGTGGGCGAGGAGCTGGGTGAGGACCCCGGCGGCGAGCCGGTGGCGGGGGCCGGCCGGGGAGAGCAGTCCGCAGGCCAGGAGTTCGCCGAGGGCCGTGTCGGCGTGGGTGTCGCCGGTCAGGGCGGGCAGGTGGGCCTGGTGCGGGATCTCGCCGCCGAGGGCGACGGCGAAGCGCAGGGCGGTCTGGGCGGAGCGGCTGAGCCGGGAGGCGAGGAGGGCGGCGGGGGCGGCGCCCTCGCCGAGGCTGGGCAGGGGTATCTCGCGCAGTTCGACGTCGGGGTCGGCGGTGCCGTCGAAGGCGGCGGCCGCGGCGGCCGCCGCCGCGTCGGGGTCGGTGGGCCCGAACGCCTCCTCCAGGGCGCCGAAGGCGTCGAACTCGGCGGGGGTGACGCGCAGCCGGTCGCGCTGGCGGAGCAGGGCCCCGGCCTGGACGAAGCGGAGCGGCAGGCCCTCGGACTCGAACCAGAGGTCGCCGGCCCAGTTGGCCTCCTCGTCGGTGAGGGTGCGGCCGACGGCGCTCTCCAGGAGCTTCAGGGCGGCGGCGCGGCCGAGGCCGGCGAGCAGGACCTCTTCGAGGAGGGTGCCGGGCGAGGGGGTGGGCGTCCCGGGTTCCGCGGCGAGGAGGAAGGCGCACTCGGGGGCGGCGGCGAGGAACTCGTCCAGGGCGGCACCGCCGAACTCCAGGTCGTCCACGACGACCACGGCGCCGACGTCGCGGAGCCCGTCGAGGAGTTCGGCGCGGTCGGGCCGCCGGCCCGGAGCGTGCCGTACGGCGGCGAAGAGTTCGTGGAGGAGGTCGGCGGGGGCGCGGTGACGGCCGGAGAGGCGGACGACGCCGTCGGGGGCGAGGTCCGCGCAGTCGGCGGCGACCGCGTCGAGGAGCGTGGTGCGGCCGGACCCGGGGACGCCGAGGAGCCGGGCGGAGCGGCCGCGTCCGAGGATCGCGGCGAGCCGTTCGCGCTCCTCCTCGCGTTCGAGGAGCGGCAGGGTGGGGGCCACCGGTCCGGGCGGGACGGGCGGGGCGGCGGCGCGGGCGGCCTCGGCGCGCTCCTCGGGGGTGCGGGGGCGGGGGGCCTCGGGTTCCCGGCCGGGCGGGCAGGCTTCGATCTCGCTGCCGTCGACGGGGTTGACGGTGAGGAGGAGGCCGCCGGTGACGAGCCGGACGACACGGGCACGCGCGGGCGCGGGCGCGGGAGCGGGTGTGCCACGGCCCTGGCGGGCTTCCTCGCCCTCGGTGTCGTGACCGTACTCCTCCGACCCACGATTGATCGGGTCCATGGTCCTAGCCCCCAAGAAGCGGTGTGCGGGGCCCGCCGGGTGGGTTTCCGTCGATGGGCGGGCCGACCGAACCCTAGACCGTGGCAGGACGGCCGGGAACAGGCGGGGTCCTCCCGAGACCAAGACGTCATGGTCTTGTGAGGATTGCGCGTGACGCCCGGTACGCGCGGTCGCTCCCGGGGCCGGGGAGCGGGACGGGTCCCGGGGCCGGGGAGCGGGACGGGTCCCGGCGGGGATCCGGGCCGCCGTCCGGTGCGACCGGGCCGCGGGCGGACGGGCCTCGGACCCGGGGCGGATGCCGGTCCCGGGGGCGGGTGCCGGAACCGAGGGCGGATGTCGGCCCCGGGGACGGATGCCGGACCCGGAGGCGGGTGTCGGACCCGGGAGCGGGCGGGCCTCAGACCCGGGGCAGGGACTCCAGGGCGAGGCCGCCCTCGATGGCGAGGATGCGGTGCAGCCTGGTGGCGACGAGGAGGCGCTGCATCTGGGGCGGCACCCCGCGCAGGACCAGGCGCCGGCCGCAGCGGCCGGCCCTCCGGTGGGCTCCCATGATCACGCCGAGTCCGGTGGCGTCCCAGGAGTCCAGGCCGGTCAGATCGAGCACCAGGTCGCCGACTCCGTCGTCGACGGCCGAGTGCAGGACCGTACGGGCGTCCGCCGCGCTGCGGACGTCGAGGCGGCCCCCGACGACCAGCTCGACATGATCGCCCCTGATGTGCATATGCGCTCCCCGAGAGTGCTCCGTCTTCGCAACAACTGACTGCCGCACCGGCAGAAGCGTTGCGCCTTGTCAGCGAACAGCCGTCGAAATTCACCCCGTGGAGTGAGGGCGGGGTGGGCGGCCGGGCTCAGTACGTGTAGAAGCCCTGCCCGCTCTTGCGGCCGATGTCACCCGCGTCCACCATCCGGCGCATCAGCTCCGGCGGGGCGAACTTCTCGTCCTGGGACTCGGTGTAGATGTTCTGGGCGGCGTTCACCAGGATGTCGATGCCGGTGAGGTCGGCGGTGGCGAGCGGGCCCATGGCGTGGCCGAAGCCGAGCTTGCAGGCGATGTCGATGTCCTCGGCGGTGGCGACTCCCGACTCCTGGAGCTTGGCGGCCTCGACGACGAGGGCGGCGATGAGCCGGGTGGTGACGAAGCCGGCCACGTCGCGGTTGACGACGATGCAGGTCTTGCCGACGGACTCGGCGAACGCGCGGGCGGCGGCGAGGGTGGCGTCGCTGGTCTTGTAGCCGCGCACCAGCTCGCAGAGCTGCATCATCGGGACCGGGGAGAAGAAGTGGGTGCCGACGACGGCCTCGGGGCGCTCCGTCACCGCGGCGATCTTGGTGATCGGGATCGCGGAGGTGTTGGAGGCGAGGACGGCGCCGTCCTTGGCGACCTTGTCGAGCGAGCGGAAGATCTCGTGCTTGACGTCGAGGTTCTCGAAGACGGCCTCCACGATCACGTCGGCGTCCGCGACGGCGTCGAGCTCGGTGGTGGCGGTGATCCGCCCGAGCGCGGCCCCGGCGTCGGCCGCGTCCAGCTTGCCCTTGGCGACGAAGCGGTCGTACGACGCCTTGATGCCGTCGGTGCCGCGGGTCAGGGCGGCGTCGGTGACGTCGCGCAGGACGACGTCCCAGCCCGCCTGTGCCGAAACCTGTGCGATGCCGGACCCCATGAGTCCGGCCCCGATGACGGCGAGCTTCCTGCCCACGATGTTCCACCCCTCCACGCCTGTTCACTTCTGGCTCTCCGGCGGAGATTAGCGGTCGGGGAGCGCCATGTGACCGCTAAGTAACGCGCGTCACGCCCTCTTTGACGGACGTCACACCCACGACGGGCGGCGGGTGCGTCCGTTCGGGTCCGTACGGGGCGTGCCGGGGTCCTCCCGCCCGGGGCGGGGCCCGCGCGGGACGGCGGCGGTGGCGCGCCCGGCGGAGGAGGGCCGGACAGGCCCTACGCTGGCGCCATGGTCAATCTGACGCGCATCTACACCCGTACCGGCGACAAGGGCACCACCGCCCTGGGCGACATGAGCCGGACCGCCAAGACGGATCTGCGGATCTCGGCCTACGCCGACGCCAACGAGGCCAACGCCGTCATCGGCACGGCGATCGCCCTGGGGCAGCTGGACGAGGAGGTCGTGAAGGTCCTCGTCCGCGTCCAGAACGACCTCTTCGACGTGGGCGCGGACCTCTCCACCCCGGTCGTGGAGGACCCGGAGTACCCGCCGCTGCGGGTGGAGCAGGCGTACGTCGACCGGCTGGAGGCGGACTGCGACCGCTTCCTGGAGGAGCTGGAGAAGCTGCGCTCCTTCATCCTGCCGGGCGGCACGCCCGGGGCGGCGCTGCTGCACCAGGCGTGCACGGTGGTCCGGCGGGCGGAGCGTTCGACGTGGGCGGCCCTGGAGGTGCACGGCGAGACGATGAACGCCCTGACCGCCACGTACCTGAACCGCCTGTCGGACCTGCTCTTCATCCTCGCCCGGACCGCGAACAAGGCGGTCGGGGACGTGCTCTGGGTGCCGGGAGGGGAGCGCTGAGCGCGCCCTGAGGGGCTCCGGGCGCCCTACGGGGTCTTCCGCAGGGGGTTCTCGGGCCTCTCCTCCCGGCTCCCCTCCGGCCTCTCCTCGCGACCCCCCTCCGGCGTCTTCTCCGGCGGCGCCTTCTTCGGCCAGATCGCGTAGCTGAGCGCGATCAGGCCGTGGACGCCGGCCGCCCGCCAGGCGAAGGACATCCAGTCGCGCAGGCTGTCGGTGTTCCCCTGGTCGCCGACGTACAGGGCCGCCAGGAGCAGCAGGCCCGAGGCGACGGCGGCGGCGATCACCGAACCGAGCCAGACCGCCCCCTCGTGGCGGGCGCGCGCCATGCCGTACCCCGGCGGCCCCACCGGCGGCGGGGCGCCGCCGAGGCGGTGGGCGGCGTGGCCGTCGAGCCACTTCACGGTGCGGTGGCCGTGGCCGACGGTGTAGCCGATGTAGAGGGCGGCGAGGCCGTGGGTCCAGTCGGGGACGGCGCCGTTCCTGAGGTCGATCGCGGTGACGACGAGGAGCAGGACCTCCAGGAGCGGTTCGCACAGCAGCAGCGCCAAGCCCGTCCTGGGCATCTTCAGCGGATAGCGGGCGGCGAGGCCGGCGGCCAGCAGGATCCAGAAGCCGACCTCGCAGACGACGACCAGCGTGACGATCACGGGGGTTCCCCTTTCCGTTCCCTCCAGCCTCCCGTGGGGCCCGGTGCGGCACGTCGTCGCCGGTGAGGAACCGCGCCTACATCGTTCGGCGGAGGACGGATCGGCCGGGACGAGGAGGCCGGCGAGCGCGGGGGCGTGTTGGATGAACGCGTGACGCTCCCCCGCCCGGTGAGGCCTTCCCGCCCGGTGTTCCGCCTCCCCCGCCCGCACCGCGTCGACCTGCTGATCGCCGCCGCCGGCCTGGCCGGCGGCCTGGTCCTGTGGTCGTTCGGGCTGTTCGTGACGGAGGACCACGTCATCGGGCAGCGCTGGGCGACGCTGATCCCGCTGACCGTGATGGCCGCGACGGAGGCGCTGCGCCGTGCCGCCCCGCCGACCGCCCTGCTCGTCGGCGCCCTGGCGATCGCCGGGGACCAGCTCACCAACGGCAACCTCGCCACGGTGCTGATGTTCACGGACGTCGTCTACGCCTCGGTGGTGTACGGCACGCCCGCCCTGGCCCGGCGCGTCCCGTACGCCACCGGCCTCCTCACCGTCGCGGTCACGGTGGTGTTCCTCGTCCGGTGGCAGAACGCCGTCGCGCTGCTCGTGGGCGTGCTCACCGGCATGGTCTCCTTCCTGCCCGCCGTGACGGGCGCGATCGTGCGCAACCACCGGGACGCGGCGGAGGCGGCCCGGCTGCGCGCGGAACAGACGGCGCTCCTCGCCGAGATGGACCGGACGCAGGCGGTGGTGGCCGAGCGGGCCCGGATGGCGCGGGAGCTGCACGACGTGGTCGCGAACCACCTGTCGGCGATCGCGATCCACGCGACGGCCGCGCTCTCGCTGGACGATCCGGGGACGACCCGGCGGTCGCTCGCGGTCATCCGGGAGAACGGCGTGGCGGGCCTGGCGGAGATGCGGCGGCTGATCGGCATCCTGCGGGACAGCGGGGCGGACGCGGGACCGGTCGCCGTGCCCCGCCTCGCCGGGCTCGACGCGCTGATCGCCCAGGCGCGGGCGAACGGCGGTCCGGGCGGGCTCGTCTTCGTCCTGGACGACGCCCGGGAGACGGCGGACGGGCTGCCGGCGCCGGTGGAGCTGGCCGCGTACCGGATCGTGCAGGAATCCCTGACGAACGCGGTGAAGCACGCCGCCCCGGGCGAGGTGAGGGTCGTCCTCGGGAGCCCGGCGGGCGTACTCTCCGTCTCCGTCACCAGTCCCTACGGGGAGCGTCCCGGCCCGACCGCGCCCGGCTCGGGCGCCGGTCTGGTGGGGATGCGGGAGCGGGCGGCGCTGCTCGGCGGGGTCTTCGAGGCGGGCGCGGTGACGGACGGCGGAGGACGGAGACTGTGGCGGGTGCGGGCGGAGCTGCCCGTGGGCGCGAGCGACGAGGAGCGGACGTGACGGTGCGGGTGGTGGTCGCCGAGGACCAGAGCGCGGTGCGGGCGGGTCTGGTGCTGATCCTCGGCAGCGCGCCGGACATCGAGGTGGTCGGGGAGGCGGCCGACGGGGAGCGGGCGGTGGAGCTGGCGCGCGAGCTGCGTCCGGACCTGGTCCTGATGGACGTGCAGATGCCCCGGATGGACGGGGTGACGGCGACCGGGATAGTGGTGGCGGAGGGGCTGGCGGACGTGCTCGTCCTGACCACCTTCGACCTCGACGCCCATGTCTTCGGGGCGCTGCGGGCGGGCGCGGCGGGTTTCCTCCTGAAGGACGCGGACGCCCGGGAGCTGATCGGGGCGGTACGGACGGTGGCGCGCGGCGAGGGGCTGATCGCCCCGGCGGTGACCCGGCGGCTCATCGCGGAGTTCGCCGCGTCCGGCCGGCCCTCCCCGTCGGAGCGGGGAACGGACCCCGCCGTCCTGGACGCGCTGACGCCCCGGGAGCGGGAGGTGCTCTCGGCGCTCGGCCGGGGGCTGTCGAACGCGGAGGTCGCGGTGCGGCTCGGCATGGCGGAGGCGACGGTGAAGACGCACGTCAGCAAGGTGCTGGGAAAGCTGGGGGTGCGGAGCCGGGCCCAGGCGGCGGTGCTCGCGCGGGAGTTGGGCGTGTGACGGGAGCGCCCCGACGTTGGTCCAGACCTCTTGACGATTGGTCCAGACCTTCCTACGCTCGCGGGGCGCGCGCATCTCCACGGACCACCCCCACCCCCCCGTCCGCACCTTGAGGAGCACCGTTGAGCACTCAAGCACCGTCGCGCAGATCAGGATTCAGGCACCGGACCGCCGCCGGCCTGACCGCCCTGATCCTGCCGCTGGCCGCCATGGTCGGTCTCGCCTCCCCCGCCGAAGCGGCCACCTCGGTGACCGCCACCTACACCAAGACCCAGGACTGGGGCTCCGGCTTCGGAGCCAGCTGGACCATCAAGAACACCGGCACCACCACCATCAACTCCTGGACCGTCGAGTGGGACTACCCCGCCGGCACCTCCGTCACCTCCGCGTGGGACGCCACGGTGACCAGCTCCGGGAACCACTGGACCGCCAAGAACGTCGGCTGGAACGGCACCCTCGCCCCCGGCGCCTCCCTCTCCTTCGGCTACAACGGCGCCGGCTCCGGCGCTCCCGCCGGCTGCAAGATCAACGGGGCCGCCTGCGACGGCTCCACCCAGCCGGAGCCCGGTGACAAGGCGCCCTCCGCCCCCGGCACCCCGGTCGCCTCGAACGTCACCGACACCTCGGTGAAGCTCACCTGGACCGCGGCCACCGACGACAAGGGCGTCAAGAACTACGACGTGCTGCGCGACGGCGCGAAGGTCACCACCACCACGGGCCTGACCTACACGGACACCGGCCTCACCGCCGGCACCGACTACAGCTACACGGTCGTCGCCCGCGACACCATCGACCAGACCGGCCCCGCCGCCGGCCCGGTCGCCGTCCGCACCACCGGCGGCGGCGGGCCCAACCCGCCCGCGAAGGCCGTGAAGATGGGCTACTTCACCAACTGGGGCGTCTACGGGCGCAACTACCACGTGAAGAACATCGTGACCTCGGGCTCCGCGTCCAAGATCACCCACATCAACTACGCCTTCGGCAACGTCCAGGGCGGCAAGTGCACCATCGGCGACGCCTACGCCGACTACGACAAGGCGTACACCGCCGACCAGTCCGTCGACGGCGTCGCCGACACCTGGGACCAGCCGCTGCGCGGCAACTTCAACCAGCTCCGCAAGCTGAAGAAGGCGTACCCGAACATCAAGGTCCTGTGGTCCTTCGGCGGCTGGACCTGGTCCGGCGGCTTCGGCCAGGCCGTGCAGAACCCGGCCGCGTTCGCCCAGTCCTGCTACGACCTGGTCGAGGACCCGCGCTGGGCCGACGTCTTCGACGGCATCGACCTGGACTGGGAGTACCCCAACGCCTGCGGTCTGACCTGTGACACCAGCGGCCCGGCCGCCTTCAAGAACATGATGCAGGCCATGCGCGCCAAGTTCGGCCCGAACAACCTGGTCACCGCGGCCGTCACGGCCGACGGCTCCAGCGGCGGCAAGATCGACGCCGCCGACTACGGCGGCGCCGCGCCGTACTACGACTGGCTCAACGTCATGACGTACGACTTCTTCGGCGCCTGGGACGCGAAGGGTCCGACGGCCCCGCACTCCCCGCTGACCTCGTACTCCGGCATCCCGCAGGCGGGCTTCAACACCGCCGACGCGATCGCCAAGTTCAAGGCGAAGGGCGTCCCGGCCAACAAGCTGCTCGTCGGCATCGGCTTCTACGGACGCGGCTGGACCGGCGTCACCCAGGCCGCCCCCGGCGGCACGGCGACGGGCGCCGCGCCCGGCACGTACGAGGCGGGCATCGAGGACTACAAGGTCCTCAAGAACACCTGCCCGTCCACCGGCACGATCGCCGGCACGGCGTACGCCCACTGCGGCACCAACTGGTGGAGCTACGACACCCCGGCCACGGTCACGTCCAAGATGGGCTGGGCGAAGAACCAGGGCCTGGGCGGCGCGTTCTTCTGGGAGTTCAGCGGTGACACCACCAACGGCGAGCTGGTCGGCGCGATCAACAGCGGCCTGAGCTAGCCCGTACGGCACGAAGGAGCGGGGGACGGCGCAGCACGCCGTCCCCCGCTCCCGTCGTGCGCGGAGACCGTCCTACGCGACGTTGACCCTCTGCCCGGGAGGCGCCGCCTCCAGCCAGGCCATGAAGCCCGTCCGGGCGTCCTCGCTCATCGCGAGCTCCAGGCGGACGCCCTCGTACATGCAGGGCTGGATCACCGCGTCCGAGAGCAGCGCCAGCTCCTCCTCGCCCTCCGGCGTCCGGCGCTCCAGGGCCACGATGGAGGAGCGCTCCAGGACCCGGCGCGGCCGGGGCGCGTACGAGAAGACGCGGAACCAGGCGATCTCGTCGCCGCTGTAGCGGGCGACGCCGTACACCCAGCCCTTGCCGGCCGGGTCCGGTTCGTCGGGGACGTTCCAGCGCAGGGAGCAGTCGAAGGTGCCCCCGGCCCGCTGGATCAGTCTCCGGCGCAACCCGAAGACGAAGAGCCCGATCACCACCAGTGCGACGACCAGGCCGCACACGAGCAGAGCGAGGAACATCTTCACCGACCTCCTCGCTGCGTCCCGTAGCCGGACCGGCCGGCAGAACCGAATACCACCTGCATCTGCATCGCCTCAGCCGCGGCACGGTCTGGAGAATTCCAGCCGTGCCGCGGCTGAGGGCACTACTTCCGCGCGGACCGTCAGCGGACCGCTACCGCGCGCAGCCGGACCTCGGCGCGCCGCTCGGCGGCGGCGTCGGAGTCCGTCTTGGCACGCTCGAGGGCGCGCTCGGCGCGCTGGGCGTCGATCTCGTCCGCCAGCTCGCAGACCTCCGCGAGCAGGGACAGCTTGTCGTCGGCGAAGGAGATGAATCCGCCGTGGACGGCGGCGACGACGGTCTCGCCCTCGCTCGTACGGATGGTCACCGGGCCCGACTCCAGCACACCGAGCAGCGGCTGGTGGCCGGGCATGACGCCGATGTCGCCGGAGGTGGTACGCGCGATGACCAGGGTGGCCTCGCCGGACCAGACACTCCGGTCCGCGGCGACCAGCTCGACGTGCAGCTCAGCGGCCAAGGGTGGCTCCTCGGGTCAGCACCCGGCGGTCGTGCCGGGTGTTGGGATCAATTCTAGGGGGCGTGGAGAGGGGGCGGGACGGGTCCCGCCCCCTCCGAGGCGAGCACGGGGCTCAGGAGACGCCGAGCTCCTTGGCGTTCTTCTTGAGGTCCTCGAGACCACCACACATGAAGAAGGCCTGCTCCGGGAAGTGGTCGTACTCACCGTCGCAGATCGCGTTGAACGCGGCGATCGACTCGTCGAGCGGAACGTCCGAACCGTCCACACCGGTGAACTGCTTCGCCGCGTGGGTGTTCTGGGACAGGAAGCGCTCGACACGCCGGGCACGGTGGACGACGAGCTTGTCCTCCTCGCTCAGCTCGTCGATGCCGAGGATCGCGATGATGTCCTGGAGGTCCTTGTACTTCTGCAGGATTCCCTTGACGCGCGTGGCGGCGTCGTAGTGGTCCTGCGCGATGTAGCGCGGGTCCAGGATCCGGGACGTGGAGTCCAGCGGGTCCACGGCCGGGTAGATGCCCTTCTCGGAGATCGGACGGGAGAGAACCGTCGTCGCGTCGAGGTGGGCGAAGGTGGTCGCCGGCGCCGGGTCGGTGAGGTCGTCGGCGGGGACGTAGATCGCCTGCATCGAGGTGATCGAGTGACCGCGGGTCGAGGTGATGCGCTCCTGGAGGAGACCCATCTCGTCGGCCAGGTTCGGCTGGTAGCCCACCGCGGAGGGCATGCGGCCGAGCAGGGTCGACACCTCGGAACCGGCCTGGGTGAAGCGGAAGATGTTGTCGATGAAGAACAGCACGTCCTGCTTCTGCACATCGCGGAAGTACTCCGCCATGGTCAGACCGGCGAGGGCCACGCGCAGACGGGTGCCCGGGGGCTCGTCCATCTGGCCGAAGACCAGCGCGGTCTTGTCGAGAACGCCGGCCTCCTCCATCTCCACCATGAGGTCGTTGCCCTCACGGGTGCGCTCGCCGACGCCCGCGAAGACCGACACGCCGTCGTGCAGCTTGGCCACACGGACGATCATCTCCTGGATCAGAACGGTCTTGCCGACACCGGCACCACCGAACAGACCGATCTTTCCACCCTTGACGTACGGGGTGAGGAGGTCGACGACCTTCAGGCCGGTCTCGAACATCTCGGTCTTGGACTCGAGCTGGTCGAAGGCCGGGGCCTTGCGGTGGATCGTCCAGCGCGGCGCGTCGGCCACGGTGGACTCGTCGGCGTTCAGCACCTGGCCGAGCGTGTTGAACACGCGGCCCTTGGTGGCGTCGCCGACCGGGACGGTGATGCCCGTGCCCGTGTCGGTCACCGGGGCCTGGCGGACCAGGCCGTCGGTGGGCTGCATGGAGATGGTGCGGACGACGCCGTCGCCGAGGTGCTGGGCGACCTCGAGGGTCAGCGTCTTGGTCGCGCCCGCCTCGGCCGGGTCCGGAACCTGGACGTGCAGCGCGTTGTAGATCTCCGGCATCGCGTCGACGGGGAACTCCACGTCGACGACCGGGCCGATGACCCGGGCGACGCGGCCCGTGGCGGCGGCCGTCTCAACAGTGGTCGTCATTACTTGTCACTCCCCGCGGTCGCGTCGGCCAGGGCTGCCGAGCCGCCGACGATCTCGCTGATTTCCTGGGTGATTTCGGCCTGGCGGGCCGCGTTGGCAAGTCGGGAGAGGTTGTTGATCAAGTCTCCCGCGTTGTCGGTCGCCGACTTCATCGCGCGGCGCGTGGCGGCGTGCTTGGAGGCGGCCGACTGGAGCAGCGCGTTGTAGATCCGGCTCTCGACGTACCGGGGCAGCAGGGCGTCGAGGACGTCCTCCGCCGACGGCTCGAAGTCGTACAGCGGGCGGAGCGTGTCCGGCTCGCCCGCCTCCTTCGCCACCTCGTCGAGGCTGAGGGGCAGCAGCCGGGCCTCGACCGCCGTCTGCGTCATCATCGAGACGAACTCGGTGTAGACGATGTGGAGTTCGTCCACGCCGCCCTCCGCCGTGTCCTTCTCGATCGCCTCGATCAGCGGAGCCGCGACCGTCTTGGCATCGCCGTACGTCGGCTGGTCCGTGAACCCGGTCCACGTGCCGGCCAGCTTCCGCTCACGGAAGTTGTAGTGCGCGATGCCGCGACGGCCGACGACGTAGACGACGACCTCGCGGCCCTCGCCCTCCAGCTTCGCCGTCAGCTTCTCCGCCGCCTTGATGGCGTTGGAGTTGAAGGCACCGGCCAGACCGCGGTCGCTCGACAGGAGCAGGACCGCGGCACGGACCGGGTTCTCCGCCTCGGTGGTCAGCGGGTGCTTGTCATTGGCACCCGTGGCCACCGCGGTGACCGCGCGCGTCAGCTCGGTCGCGTACGGAGTCGACGCCTGCACCTTGCGCTGCGCCTTGACGACACGCGAGGCGGCGATCATCTCCATCGCCTTGGTGATCTTCTTCGTCGCGGTGACGGATTTGATGCGACGCTTGTAGACCCGGAGCTGCGCTCCCATGAGTCAGGTCCCTTCCGTCGTCACTTCGAGACGTTGACGGCGGCAGGAGCGTCCTCGCCCAGCAGCTTGCCGTCAGAGGTCTCGAACTGCTTCTTGAACTCCGCGATGGCGTCGCCCACGGCCTGCAGGGTGTCGTCCGACATCTTGCCGCCCTCACGGATGGAGGTCATGAGGCCCGAGTGGTTCTGGCGCAGGTACGCCAGGAGCTCGGCCTCGAAGCGGCGGATGTCCACGACCGGGACGTCGTCCATCTTGCCGGTGGTGCCGGCCCAGACGGAGACGACCTGGTTCTCGGTGGGCATCGGCTGGTACTGGGGCTGCTTGAGCAGCTCGACCATCCGCTGTCCACGCTCCAGCTGCGCCTTGGAGGCCGCGTCCAGGTCCGAACCGAAGGCGGCGAACGCCTCCAGCTCACGGAACTGGGCGAGGTCCACGCGGAGGCGGCCGGAGATCTGCTTCATCGCCTTGTGCTGGGCGGAGCCACCGACGCGGGAGACCGAGATGCCGACGTTCAGGGCCGGGCGCTGGCCGGCGTTGAACAGGTCGGACTCCAGGAAGCACTGGCCGTCGGTGATGGAGATGACGTTGGTCGGGATGAACGCCGACACGTCGTTCGCCTTGGTCTCGACGATCGGCAGACCGGTCATCGAACCGGCACCCAGCTCGTCCGAGAGCTTCGCGCAGCGCTCCAGGAGACGCGAGTGCAGGTAGAAGACGTCGCCCGGGTAGGCCTCACGGCCCGGCGGACGGCGCAGCAGCAGCGACACGGCGCGGTAGGCGTCGGCCTGCTTCGACAGGTCGTCGAAGACGATCAGGACGTGCTTGCCCTGGTACATCCAGTGCTGACCGATGGCGGAGCCGGTGTACGGCGCCAGGTACTTGAAGCCGGCCGGGTCGGACGCCGGGGCGGCGACGATCGTCGTGTACTCGAGCGCGCCGGCCTCTTCCAGGGCGCCGCGGACGGACGCGATGGTCGAGCCCTTCTGGCCGACGGCGACGTAGATGCAGCGGACCTGCTTGTTCACGTCGCCCGAGCGCCAGTTGTCGCGCTGGTTGATGATCGTGTCGATGCACAGCGCGGTCTTGCCGGTCTGGCGGTCACCGATGATCAGCTGGCGCTGACCACGGCCGACCGGCGTCATGGCGTCGACGGCCTTGTAGCCCGTCTCCATCGGCTCGTGCACGGACTTACGGGCCATGACGCCCGGGGCCTGCAGCTCGAGGGCGCGGCGGCCCTCGGTCGCGATCTCGCCGAGACCGTCGATCGGGTTGCCGAGCGGGTCGACGACGCGACCCAGGTAACCCTCACCGACACCGACCGAGAGGACCTCGCCGGTGCGCTGCACCGACTGTCCCTCCTCGATGCCGTTGAACTCGCCGAGGACGATCGCACCGATCTCGCGCTCTTCGAGGTTCAGCGCGAGACCGAGGGTGCCGTCCTCGAACTTCAGCAGCTCGTTCGCCATGGCCGAGGGAAGACCCTCGACCTTCGCGATGCCGTCGCCGGCCAGGCTGACCGTGCCGACCTCCTCGCGCGAGGCCGCGTCCGGCTGGTACGACTGGACGAAGTTCTCCAGTGCGTCCCGGATCTCCTCCGGCCGGATCGTGAGCTCCGCCATCTGGGTTCCCTGCTCTCCTTGTTGGGCCCGAAGTTTCTTAAGGGGTCTGGGGGCCGACCCCCAGGAATCTTCTGCAATCTCTGCACGGCCCAACCGGGCCGCTGGTGATGCTGTGATGCTTTTCTGCTGTGGTGGCCGTCAGCCGGCCAGCCGACGGGTCGCCTCGTCGAGGCGCTCCGCGATGGTGCCGTTGATGACCTCGTCGCCGACCCGCACCGTGATCCCGCCGAGGACCGCGGGGTCCACGTCCAGGTTCAGGTGCATCGCGCGGCCGTACAGCTTGGCCAGTACGGCTCCCAGACGCTGCTTCTGCCCGTCCGACAGCGGCACCGCCGAGGTGACGACGGCGACCATCCGGTCCCGGCGCGCCGCGGCGAGCTTGGACAGGGACTCGAGTCCCGCTTCCAGGCTACGTCCCCGGGGCTGGGTCACCAGACGGACGACCAGGCGCTCGGTGGTCGCGTGGGCCTTGCCGCCGAGCAGGCTGCGGAGCAGCGCGCCCTTGGCGGAGGCCGTGGCGGCCTTGTCCGTCAGCGCCGAGCGCAGCTCGGTGCTGGAGGACACGATCCGGCCGAAGCGGAACAGCTCGTCCTCGACGTCGTCCAGCGTGCCCGCCTTCTGCGCCGCGGTGAGGTCGGCGGTGTTCGCCAGCTCCTCGGTCGCGTCGACCAGGTCGCGCGAACCGGACCAGCGGGAACGGACCATGCCCGAAACCAGGTCGACGGCCTCGCCGCCCACCTGACCGCGCAGGAGTCGCTGCGCGAGTTCGGCCTTGGCCTCACCCGGCTGGGCGGGGTCGGTCAGGACCCGGCGCAGCGACACCTCACGGTCGAACAGCGCGGTGACGGAGGCGAGCTCGTCCGCGAGCTTCGTCGCGTCGGCCGACGTGTTGTCGGTCAGCGCGTCGAGGGACTCGCGGGCGGCTGCCAGTGCTTCACGGCTCGCTCCGTTCATCGGACGGCCTCGGCCTTCTCCTCGAGCTGGTCGAGGAAGCGGTCGATCGTGCGGCTCTGGCGAGCGCTGTCCCGGAGGGACTCGCCGACCAGCTTGCCGGCCAGGTCCGTGGCGAGCTTGCCCACGTCCTGACGCAGCGAGGCGGCCGCGGCCTTGCGGTCGGCCTCGATCTGCGTGTGGCCGGCCGCGATGATCTCCTCGCGCTGGCGCTGGCCTTCCGCCTTCATCTCCTGGATGATCGCGGCGCCCTGCTCCGTCGCCTCCTGGCGAAGACGCGCGGCCTCGTGGCGGGCCTCGGCGAGCTGGGCCTTGTACTGCTCCAGCACACTCTGAGCCTCGATCTGGGCCGACTCGGCCTTCTCGATGCCACCCTCGATGGCCTCGCGGCGCTCTTCCAGAACCTTGTTGATGTTCGGGATGAGCTTCTTGGCGAGGAAGCCGAAGACGATGACGAAGGCGATCAGGCCGATGACGAGCTCGTCAAGATGCGGGATCAGAGGAGGCTGGGGCTCCTCCGCCGCCGCAAGAAGCAGAGCGTTCACATCAGTGCCTTCCGTAAAAAGAATCGGGCTGTCGGTCCGGGCTTACTGGTAGACGAAGCCCATGACGATGCCGATGAGGGCGAGCGCCTCACAGAAGGCGAAGCCCATGATCTGGTTGGTGCGGATCAGACCGGCGGCCTCGGGCTGGCGGGCGAGGGCCTGCGTGCCGTTGCCGAAGATGATGCCGACGCCGACGCCGGGGCCGATCGCGGCGAGGCCGTAACCGATCGAGGCGACGTTGCCGACGACGTTCTCCTTGGCGCCGGCGGCGAGGTTGACCATGTCGAGAGCAGCGGACATGCCGTTACTTCCTTCTCTTTCAATGACCCGGTGGGGGTTGGCCACCGGACGACTGTTGGCTTGGGTGGGGAGCAGCCGGTACGGGCCGGACTCAGTGGTGCTCGGAGAGCGCGCCCTGGACGTAGCTGCAGGCCAGGAGGACGAAGACGTACGCCTGGACGGCCTGGATGAAGAGCTCGAACGCGGTCATCACGAGGACCATCACGAACGAGGCGCCGGCGTAGACGAAGCCCAGGCCGTTCATGAGGTACCAGGTGGCCAGCGAGAACATCACGATGAGCAGGTGACCGGCGAACATGTTCGCGAACAGTCGGACCGCGTGCGTGAAGGGCCGGATGATGAGGTTCGAGAAGAACTCGAGGACGACGACCATCGGGAGGATCGCGCCGAGGGACTTGTCGTAGCCGACGATGTTCTTCCAGCCGCCCACGAAGCCGTGCTTCTTGAAGGTGAGCGAGATCCACATGAAGTACACGATCAGCGCGAGACCGGCCGGGAAGGCGATCAGCGAGGTGACCGGGAACTGGGCGAGCGGAATGATCGACCAGAGGTTCATGATCCAGACGAAGAAGAACAGCGACACCATGAAGGGGACGTACTTCTCGCCGTCCTTCTTGCCGATGATCTCGTAGACGATGCCGCGGCGCACGAAGTCGTAACCGGCCTCGCCGACCATCTGCATCTTGCCGGGGATCAGCTTGGGCTTGGCGAAGGCGGCCCAGAAGAACCCGACGACCACGATGGAGCCGAGGACGGCGAGCAGCATCGGCTTGGTGATCTCGATGCCGGCCACCGTGGCGATGGGCTCGTACATGAACGTGTGCAGGCCCGGCGCCGGGAAGCCACATCCACTGAAGATGTGACAATCCGGGTCGAAGGCAAGCGTTTGGTCAGCACTCACCGCGGGCTCCTTCAGCGTGGCGCATAGGTACGGCAACCTCGTTGTGTCGGCGCGGCACGCAGCCGCGGGTCGGCACTGGACTGGTCTTACGGATAAGGGGGCGGCGGTTCGGCGTCGAGCCTCGCGCTGGGACAGGCGTTTCGGTTGCCCGCGTCCGCAGTGCCGCAGTTGGCACCGGACGATAGCAGGAAGCCGGGCACG
This sequence comes from Streptomyces sp. NPDC001744, assembly GCF_042892575.1. Taxonomy (NCBI): domain Bacteria; kingdom Bacillati; phylum Actinomycetota; class Actinomycetes; order Kitasatosporales; family Streptomycetaceae; genus Streptomyces; species Streptomyces sp. NPDC001744. The sequence continues at coordinate 138,352 of NZ_JBIAUG010000002.1, read as the reverse complement.
GCTTTATCCCGGCCCTACCCTTCACGACGAGGACCCCTTGTTTCCGGGGTCGATGTACGCGATCTTGGCCTTCATGTAGGCGCGGGCCTGTGCGGCGACCCACACGACGGTCGTCGCGAGGAGCGTGAAGGCGAAGGCCTTGAAGTGGAACAGCGTCGTGTTCTTGAGCAGGGCGAGGAAGACGAAGAGCACCAGCAGCTGGGCCGTGTAGAGCAGCAGCCCCATGGCCTGGAAGAGGTGCGGCAGCGACTTCGCCGTCCGCTGGAGGACCACCTGCCCGATCCCCATGAACAGCAGGACCACCAGGGTGCCGACGACTCCGCCGAGCGCGCCCTTGCCACCGGCGACCACCCCGCTGACGACCGTGGCGACGACGCCGACGGCTGCGGTGGGGACAACGGTGTGCAGGAGGATGCGTGCGTCGTTGGACGGCATGGCGGTGTCTCCGCTTGCTGGAGGGGGCGGTGGTGTCGTCGTGGACGAGCGTAATCCCGGTCCGAGGTGGGTCTCGGGGCCAACGGACCGTCGCACTACGGTCTTTCGGCACTGTCGCCGGGTCTCGTGAACCGTATCACAAACTATTTGAATAGGTCTTTACCCATACGGTGTGCCAACAGTCACACATGAGAGTTACACCGCGCGTGTGTGCGCGACACGACGGCGGCTTGTCTGGTATTGACCGCCGTCGCGGCTTTCGTCAACTCGGCGTTCCGGCCTTCCGCCGGTCGGTGAAGCGCGCGCGGTTGCCGATGGCCGTGGAGCCGTGGAGGCCGGCGGGCACCGGAACCCGCTCCTCCCCGACCGCGTCCGGCTCCGGCCCGGCCTCCTCCGCGGCGACGGGGGCCGGCGTGCGGCGCCGGTAGCGGGGCGGCACCACGGACTGCGCCCAGCGGGGCGCGCGCGGCGTGAACCGCGGCATCAGGAGCAGCACCAGGCCGATCGCGCTGAGCGCGACCACGCCGAGGACGATCCACATCGAGGTCGAGTGGACCGAGTACGCCAGCGTCCCGAAGGCGATCAGCGCCGACCAGAAGTACATGATCAGCACCGCACGGCTGTGCGAGTGCCCGATCTCCAGGAGCCGGTGGTGCAGGTGCCCCCGGTCGGCCGCGAACGGCGACTGGCCCTTCCACGTGCGGCGCACGATCGCCAGGAACAGGTCGGCCATCGGGATCGCGATGATCGTCAGCGGCAGCAGGAGCGGGATGAAGACGGGCAGGGCGGCGTGCGTGGCCTCGCGGGTCGAGCCCTCGAAGATCTTCAGCACGTCGGGGTCGACCTGGCCGGTGATCGAGATGGCGGAGGCCGCCAGGATCAGGCCGATCAGCATCGAGCCCGAGTCGCCCATGAAGATCCGCGCCGGGTGCATGTTGTGCGGCAGGAAGCCCAGGCACATGCCCATGAGGATGGCGGTGAAGAGGGTCGCGGGGGCGGCCGCCTCGATCGTGTAGCCGTACCAGAGGCGGTAGGCGTACAGGAAGAAGGCCGTGGCGGCGATGCAGACCATGCCGGCGGCGAGGCCGTCGAGGCCGTCGACGAAGTTCACGGCGTTGATGGTGAGGACCACGAGGGCGACCGTGAGGAGCGTGCCCTGCCAGGGCGTCAGGGAGACGACTCCGACGCCGGGGATCGGCAGCCACAGGATCGTCAGGCCCTGCGCGACCATCACGCCGGCCGAGATCATCTGCGCGCCCAGCTTGATGAGCGCGTCCAGCTCGAACTTGTCGTCCAGGACGCCGATCAGCCAGATCAGGGCGGCGCCGGAGAGCAGGGCGCGGGGCTCGTTCGACAGGTCGAAGACGCTGCTCAGGTTCTGCAGGTGGGCGGCGACGAGCAGTCCGGCGCACAGCCCGAAGAACATGGCGATGCCACCGAGCCGCGGAGTCGGTTCTCGGTGCACGTCGCGGGCGCGGATCTCCGGCATCGCCCCGGTCGCGATGGCGAACTTCCGCACCGGGCCGGTGAGCAGGTAGGTCACCGCCGCCGTGACACAGAGCGTCAGCAGGTAATCACGCACGGGCTGCCCCACAGGAATCGCTGGCCATCTCAGCCCCACACCCTAGCCGTGCCGTCCATGTGCTGGGAGACACCCGGGTCGCCCGAACGGTTGCGCCCGGCCTCCGGTCAAGGGCCGTACGGGGGAAACCGGCCGGTCAGCGCACGTACCTCGGCCCGCACCCGGGCCGTTTCGGCCGGGTCGTCCCGGAGCGCCGCGGGGAACAGTCCCGCGATCCTCGCCATCTCGGGGGCGCCCATCCCCTGGGTGGTGACGGCGGCGGTGCCGAGCCGGACGCCCCGTCCCGCCCCGTGGGGCAGGGCGCAGGTGTCGAGCACGACGCCGGCGGCGGCGAGCCGGGCGCGGGCGGTGCGGCCGTCGACGCCGAGGGGGGCGGGGTCGGCGGTGACGAGGTGGGTGTCGGTGCCGCCGGTGGTGATCACGAAGCCCTCGGCGGCGAGCGCGGCGGCGAGGACGCGGGCGTTCTCCGTGACCCGGTGGGCGTACGCGGTGAACGCGGGGGCGGCGGCCTCGCCCAGGGCCACGGCCTTGGCCGCGATCGTGTGCATCTGGGCGCCGCCCTGCGAGAACGGGAACACGGCGCGGTCGATCCGGCCCGCCAGCTCCTCCCCGCACAGGATCATCCCGCCGCGCGGACCGCGCAGCACCTTGTGGGTGGTGGCGCAGACGACGTCGGCGTACGGGACGGGGCTGGGCGCCGCTCCCCCGGCGACCAGGCCGATGGTGTGGGCGGCGTCGGCGACGAGATAGGCGCCGGTCTCGTCGGCGATCTCGCGGAAGATCGCGTGGTCGAGGTGGCGGGGGTAGGAGATCGAGCCGCAGACGATCGCCTTGGGGCGGTGGTGGCGCGCGAGGGCGGCGACCTGCTCGTAGTCGACGAGACCGGTCTCGGCGTCGACGCCGTACGGGACGAAGTCGAACCAGCGGCCGGAGAAGTTGGCGGGCGAGCCGTGGGTGAGGTGCCCGCCGTGTTCGAGGCCCATGGCCAGGACCGTGTCCCCGGGCCTGAGGAGGGCCGCGTACGCCGCCAGGACGGCCGAGGAACCGGAGTGGGCCTGGACGTTCGCGTGGTCGGCTCCGAAGAGCGCGGTGGCCCGCCGCACGGCGATCCGCTCGACGGCGTCGGCGTACGCGCAGCCGCCGTGGTACCGGGCGCCGGGGTAGCCCTCGGCGTACTTGTTCGCGAGGGACGAGCCGAGGGCGGCGAGGACGGCGGGCGAGGCGAAGTTCTCGGCCGCGGTCAGCTGGAGGTCCTCGGCCTGCCGGCGCTCCTCGCCGAGGAGGACGTCGGCGACCTCCGGGTCCTGTCGGCGCAGGACGTCGAGTGCCTCGTCGGGGGGCGCGGTGACCGGCATGGCTGGCTCCGGACGTGGAGGGATGTCAGCACCAATGTAGGCACCTCCCGCCGGACGCGCGCGCCGGGAACGGCGCCCGCTCCGGGCTCCCGGGGCCCCGCGCCGGGCTCCCGCCGACGCCGTGCCGTGCCTCCCCGCCGGCGCCGGGCTCCGCCCGCCGCACACGGGGCCGGGACCGGCCCGACCGGCTCAGCGCCGCGCCGTGACCCCCGTCAGCGCCGTCACCACCGGGTCGAGCGCCTGGTTGATCTCGTCCCCGATCGAGCGGAAGAACGTGATCGGGGCGCCGTACGGGTCGTTGACCTCGTCCGCGTCCGGGGACGGGGCCAGGAGCCACCCGCGCAGGGCGGCGGCGGCGCGGACCAGGGCACGGGCGCGTTCGACCATTCCCTCGCCACGCGGGTCCGGGAGCGTGGCCGGGTCGATGGCGCGGACCAGGCGGGTGAACTCCTTCAGGGTGAAGGTGCGCAGGCCCGCCGAGTGGCCCATGGAGATGACCTGCGCCCGGTGGTCGCGGGTCGCGGTCAGGACGAGGTCCGCGCGGATGACGTGCTCGTCGAGCAGCTCGCGGCCCACGAACCCGCTGTGGTCCGCGCCGAAGTCGGCGAGGACCAGCTCCGCGTTGGCCTCCATCGGGGCGCCCTCGTGCCCCCAGGTGCCCGCGCTCTCCACGATCAGGCCGCCGCCGAGGGGATCGCCGAGGCGGTCGCTCAGGGCGTGGCGGGTCAGCCGCTCGGTGATCGGCGAGCGGCAGACGTTGCCGGTGCTGACGTGGAGGATGCGGAAGGTGTCGCTGTCGTCGTACCCCGCTATGCCACGCCCCTCAGGGGCCGTCAACTGGCCACCTCGAGGTCGGGTACGACCTTCCGCAGCTCCTCCGCGGAGAGCGCGCCCCGGCGCAGCAGCACCGGCACCGGGCCGGTCACGTCGACGATGGACGAGGGGACGATGCCGGGCGTGGGGCCGCCGTCGAGGTAGACGGAGACGGAGTCCCCGAGCATGTTCTGCGCCGCGTCGCAGTCCTCCGGCGAGGGGTGGCCGGTGAGGTTCGCCGAGGAGACGGCCATCGGGCCGACCTCGGTGAGCAGCTCGATCGCGACCGGGTGCAGCGGCATCCGGACGGCGACGGTGCCCCGGGTGTCGCCGAGGTCCCACTGGAGGGACGGCTGGTGCCGGGCGACCAGGGTGAGCGCGCCGGGCCAGAAGGCGTCGACCAGCTCCCACGCCTGCTCGGAGAAGTCGGTGACGAGGCCGTGGAGGGTGTTCGGGGAGCCGATGAGCACGGGCGTGGGCATGTTGCGGCCGCGTCCCTTGGCCGCCAGCAGGTCCGCCACGGCCTCGCTGCTGAAGGCGTCCGCCCCGATCCCGTACACGGTGTCGGTGGGCAGCACGACCAGTTCGCCCCGGCGGACGGCGGACGCGGCCTCGCGCAGGCCGGTCACGCGGTCGGTCGCCTCGTTGCAGTCGTATCGCCGTGCCATCAGTTCCCGGCCTCCTCGTACGCGTGGTTCGTCGCGGTCGTCGCGGTCGCGGACGCCGCGGTCGGGGCAGTCGTGGCCGTCACGGCGTCGCCTTGCGGGCGGTCGCGAAGCGCGGCCGGTTGTTCAGGTCGGGGTGGTCGGCGGCGTCGGTCCAGCCGGCCTCCTCGTTGAAGATCCAGGGCACCTGGCCGCCCTGGGTGTCCGCGTGCTCGATGACGACGAGGCCGCCGGGGCGGAGCAGGCGGTGGGCGGTGCGTTCGATGCCCCGGATGGTGTCGAGGCCGTCCTCGCCGGAGAAGAGCGCCATGTCCGGGTCGTGGTCGCGGGCCTCGGGCGCCACGTACTCCCACTCGGTGAGCGGGATGTACGGCGGGTTGGAGATGACCAGGTCGACCTGGCCGTCCAGCTCCGGCAGGGCGGTCAGGGCGTCGCCCCGGTGGACGGTGACGCGGGAGCCCTCGGCGTTCTTCCGGGTCCAGACGAGGGCGTCCTCGGACAGCTCGACGGCGTGCACGCGGGAGCGCGGCACCTCCTGCGCCATGGCGAGGGCGATGGCCCCGGAGCCGGTGCACAGGTCGACGATGAGCGGCTCGACGACGTCCATGGCGCGCACGGCGTCTATGGCCCAGCCGACGACCGACTCGGTCTCCGGTCGCGGCACGAAGACGCCGGGCCCCACCTGGAGCTCCAGGTAGCGGAAGAACGCCCGTCCGGTGATGTGCTGGAGCGGTTCGCGGGCCTCGCGGCGGGCGATCGTCTCCCAGTAGCGGGCGTCGAAGTCCGCGTCCTTGACCTGGTGCAGCTCCCCCCGCTTGACGCCGTGCACGAACGCGGCGAGTTCCTCCGCGTCGAAGCGCGGGGAGGGGACGCCGGCGTCGGCCAGCCGCCGGGTGGCCTGGGCCACCTCGGCGAGCAGCAGGCTGCGGGGGCCTGGGGATCGCCCCTCAGGAAGTGACTGCACGCTGGTCCTCCGTGGTGCGGGGTGGGGCTCGGGTCCTTACGCGGCGGCGAGCTTCGCCGCCGAGTCGGCGTCGACGCACGCCTGGATCACCGCGTCCAGTTCGCCGTCGAGCACCTGGTCCAGGTTGTACGCCTTGAAACCGACGCGGTGGTCCGAGATGCGGTTCTCCGGGTAGTTGTACGTCCGGATCTTCTCGGAGCGGTCGACCGTGCGGACCTGGCTGCGACGGGCGTCGGCGGCCTCGGCCTCGGCCTTCTCCTGGGCGGCGGCGAGGAGCCGGGAGCGCAGGATGCGCATGGCCTGCTCCTTGTTCTGGAGCTGGCTCTTCTCGTTCTGGCAGGAGGCGACGATGCCGGTCGGCAGGTGGGTGATGCGGACGGCGGAGTCGGTGGTGTTGACCGACTGGCCGCCGGGGCCGGACGAGCGGTAGACGTCGATGCGCAGGTCGTTGGCGTGGACCTCGACCTCGACCTCCTCGGCCTCGGGCGTGACGAGGACGCCGGCGGCGGAGGTGTGGATGCGGCCCTGGGACTCGGTGGCGGGCACGCGCTGGACGCGGTGCACCCCGCCCTCGTACTTGAGCCGGGCCCAGACGCCCTGGCCGGGCTCGGTGGCACCGTTGCCGCCCTTGGTCTTCACGGCGACCTGGACGTCCTTGTAGCCGCCCAGCTCGGACTCGGTGGCGTCGATGATCTCGGTCTTCCAGCCGACGCGCTCGGCGTACCGGAGGTACATGCGGAGCAGGTCGCCGGCGAAGAGCGCGGACTCGTCGCCGCCGGCGCCGGCCTTGATCTCCAGGATGACGTCCTTGTCGTCGCTGGGGTCGCGCGGGACGAGGAGCAGGCGGAGCTTGTCGGTCAGCTCCTCCCGGTCCTTCTCCAGCTGCTTGACCTCGGCGGCGAAGTCGGGGTCGTCGTGCGCCAGCTCGCGGGCGGTCTCGATGTCGTCACCGGTCTGCTTCCAGGAGCGGTAGGTGGCGACGATCGGGGTCAGCTCGGCGTAGCGCTTGTTGAGCTTGCGCGCGTTCGCCTGGTCCGCGTGGACCGAGGGGTCCGCCAGCTTCGTCTCGAGGTCGGCGTGCTCGCCGATCAGTTCCTCGACCGCCTCGAACATCGGGGGCTCCTGGTTTTCGTCAGATTGCTACGGGGACGCCAAAGCGCCGGTCCCGGCCACCCGCGCGGGGCGACCGTGGACCGGCGCAGGGGCTCGCTACTTGTTGGCGGAGCCGGCGGCCTTGCCGAAGCGGGCCTCGAAGCGGGCGACGCGGCCGCCGGTGTCGAGGATCTTCTGCTTGCCCGTGTAGAACGGGTGGCACTCGGAGCAGACCTCGGCACGGATGGTGCCGTCGGTGAGGGTGCTGCGGGTGGTGAACGACGCGCCACAGGTGCAGCTGACCTGGGTCTCGACGTACTCGGGGTGGATCTCGCGCTTCAAGGTGTCTCCTATGTTCCGGGAGGGCACCGGGTCGCTACCGCGGGTTGCGGCATGCGTGAACCGGGGCCGACGTACCAGTCTGCCAGGACCGGCCGCATCTCCCAAAACCGGGGGCGGTCCGGAGGTATTCCCGGGCGCCCCCGCGGCTCCCGCGACCGCCCCGACGACTCCCCCGGCGGGAACCCGGCCCCCGGTGCCGTCCGGGCCCGCCGGAGCGGCGCCCGCGGCCGTACGGGAACGAGCGGGGGCCGTCCGGGGTGCGGGGTCCGCCACGGGACCGCCGGGGGCGTACACCGTGCCGGGCCCGGCACCGGCCGGGGACGACGCCGCGCCCACCGTGCGGACACGGTGGGCGCGGCGGGCGGCGCGGACCACGGCGGAGTCACGGGCCGGGGCCCGGCCTCCGCCGTGCGACGCGGGTCCGGTGGACCGCGTCAGTCGTTGTTGTTCGCTCCGGGGGTGGTCTTCTGGATCTGGAGGAGGAACTCGCCGTTCGACTTCGTCTGCTTCATCTTGTCGAGGAGCAGTTCGATCGCCTGCTGCTGGTCGAGCGCGTGCAGCACGCGGCGCAGCTTCCAGGTGACGGCCAGCTCGTCGCTGCCGAGCAGGATCTCCTCCTTGCGCGTGCCCGAGGCGTCGACGTCGACGGCCGGGAAGATGCGCTTGTCGGCGAGCTTCCGGTCGAGCTTGAGCTCCATGTTGCCGGTGCCCTTGAACTCCTCGAAGATCACCTCGTCCATGCGCGAACCGGTGTCCACGAGCGCGGTGGCGAGGATGGTCAGCGAGCCGCCGTCCTCGATGTTGCGCGCGGCACCGAAGAAGCGCTTCGGCGGGTAGAGCGCGGTCGAGTCGACACCACCGGACAGGATGCGGCCGGAGGCCGGGGCGGCGAGGTTGTACGCGCGGCCCAGACGGGTGATCGAGTCGAGCAGGACGACCACGTCGTGACCCAGCTCCACGAGGCGCTTGGCGCGCTCGATGGCCAGCTCGGCGACGGTGGTGTGGTCCTCGGCCGGGCGGTCGAAGGTCGAGGAGATGACCTCGCCCTTGACCGACCGCTGCATGTCGGTGACCTCTTCCGGACGCTCGTCGACCAGGACGACCATCAGGTGGCACTCGGGGTTGTTGGTGGTGATCGCGTTGGCGATCGCCTGCATGATCATGGTCTTGCCGGTCTTCGGCGGGGCCACGATCAGACCGCGCTGGCCCTTGCCGATCGGCGACACGAGGTCGATGATCCGCGTGGTCAGCACGCCCGGGTCGGTCTCCAGGCGGAGCCGGTCCTGCGGGTAGAGCGGGGTCAGCTTGTTGAACTCCGGGCGGCCGCGGCCGGAGTCGGCGGCCATGCCGTTCGCGGAGTCCAGGCGGACCAGCGCGTTGAACTTCTCGCGGCGCTCGCCCTCCTTCGGCTGGCGCACGGCACCGGTGACGTGGTCACCCTTGCGCAGGCCGTTCTTGCGGACCTGGGCGAGGGAGACGTACACGTCGTTCGGGCCGGGCAGGTAGCCGGAGGTCCGGATGAACGCGTAGTTGTCGAGGATGTCGAGGATGCCCGCGACGGGGATCAGGACGTCGTCGTCGGCGACCTGCGGCTCGCCGGCCTGGAAGTCGTCGCGGCCACGGCGCCCGCGGCGGTCGCGGTAGCGGCCGCGACGGCCCCGGCGGCCGCCGGCCTCGTCGTCGTAGTCGTCCTGCGGGCCGCTCTGCTGGCCGCCCTGCTGGCCCTGACCGCCGCCCTGGCCCTGGCCCTGGCGCTCCTTGCGCTGGCCGCCCTGCTGACCGCCGCCCTGCTGCTGCTGGTCGTCGCCCTTGCGGTCGCGCTGGCGGTCCCGGCGGTCGCGGCGGTCGCCGCGCTCCCCCCGGTCGCCCCGCTCGCCGCGGTCACGGCGGCCACGGCCCTCGGCGCCGTCCACGGCGGCCTCGGCCCTGGTGTCGGTCTGTGCGTCGGCCCTGGTCTCACGGGGCTCGGTGCGGGTGTCCGTACGGGTCTCGGTCCTGACCGCCCGGTCGGCCTCGGTCCCGCCCTCCGGCGAACCGGCGGGGGCGGTGGCGCGACGGCGGCGGCGCTCACCGGCCGGCTGCTCGTCGGCGGCGCTCCCCTGCTCCGACGGAGTCTTGGGGGAGGGCTGGCCCGGGATCTCGATCTGCTGCTGGCCGGCGGCCTTCTCGGCCTTCTCCGCCTGGGGAGCGGCGGGGGCCTCGGCGACGGGCTCGGCGGCCGTCTCGCCCGTGCGGGCCTTGGAGGTGGCGCGGCGCTTCGGCTTGGCCTCGGCGGCGTCGGCGGTCTTGGCGGGGGCGGCGGAGCCTCCTCCGGCCTGCGCCTCCTTGATGACCTCGATCAGCTGGCTCTTGCGCATCCGCGCGGTGCCCCTGATGCCGAGGCCGGACGCGACCTGCTGCAGCTCGGCCAGGACCATGCCGTCGAGGCCGGTGCCGGAGCGGCGGCGCCGTGCGGTGCCGCCGGTGGCAGCACCTTCGGCGGGCGCGGCGTTGTCGACACTGCTGTCGGCAGTCACGCCCATCAGATCGGTGGTGTCGCTCACGAAGGGTCCTTCCCTGGAGCGGACGTCGGCCATCTGGCTCGGCGACCGGTTGTGCTGTCCGGCAGGGTCCTGATGTGTGGACCGAGTCCGGGGCGGTGGTCCCGCCGGGTGCGGCGGAAGAGAGGAAACGTGCTGTGGGTCCGGCCCGAGGCCCCCTGCTCGGCCCTCACGGAGGAAGAGCGAGGGGTGTCGTGCCGGTTCCGGAGCGTGCTCGAAACTGCTCAGGCGGGCTGCTCAGGCAGTTGGGGAGGCTCCCGGAAGAAAGGGTGGTCCCTGAGGGGACACTCCGCACCGCTCCACAAGGAGGTCGGGTGCAGACTTGAGGTTAACACTACCGGCTCCAACAAACATTCCCCCTCTCCCTCACCGGCAATCTCCTGTCGTCGGCGGTTTTCCGCACCCGGCCGGGGTGCCGTTCCACGCCCCGGTCCCCCCGTTCGTCCGGGGCGCCGCCCCGCGTCCCGGTCCCCTCACGGGGACGCCAGCGGCAGGACGCTCGCTCCGGACGCGTCGAGGCCGAGCCGGTTGGCGGCCCAGCCGTCGCCCGCGAGCAGGGCGACCTTGTCGGCCGTCCCGGGCTCGGCGAGGGCCATCACCGTGGGGCCCGCGCCGGAGATGACGGCGGGAACGCCGTCCTCCCGCAGCCGGTTGACGAGGGCGACGCTCTCGGGCATCGCGGGGGCCCGGTACTCCTGGTGCAGCCGGTCCTCGGTGGCCGCGAGCAGGAGTTCGGGACGGCGGGTCAGGGCCTCGACGAGGAGGGCGGCGCGGCCGGCGTTGGCGGCGGCGTCCACGTGCGGGACGGTGCGCGGGAGGAGGCCGCGCGCGGTCTCGGTCAGGACCGGCTTCCCGGGGACGAAAACCACCGGAACGATGGAGTCCGAGGGGTCCATCCTGATGGCGCGGGCGGCGCCGGACTCGGTCCAGGCGAGCGTGAAACCGCCCAGCAGGCAGGCCGCGACGTTGTCGGGGTGGCCCTCGATCTCGGTGGCCAGCTCCAGGAGGGCGGCCTCGTCGAGCCGGGCGTCGCCGCCTATGGTCACGGCGCGGGCGGCGACGATGCCGGCGCAGATGGCGGCGGAGGAGGAGCCGAGTCCCCGGCCGTGCGGAATGCGGTTGGCACAGACGACCTCCAGGCCGCGCGGCTGCCCGCCGAGCAGGTCGAAGGCCGTGCGCAGGGAGCGTACGAGCAGGTGGCCCTCGTCGCGCGGGAGCGTCTCGGCGCCCTCGCCCGCGATGTCCACGTGCAGCCCGGAGTCGGCGACCCGGACGACCACGTCGTCGTAGAGGCCGAGGGCCAGCCCGAAGGCGTCGAACCCCGGACCGAGGTTGGCACTGGTGGCGGGGACGCGCACCCGTACGGCGGCGGCGCGGAACGCTGGACCGGCCATCGCTCGTTGACTCTCCTTGATTGCGGCAACGGGTATGTCGGACAACGGGTATTTCGAGAGAAGTACACCGGGACCCGGGGGCCGTTTCGGCCACGGGGGCGACAACGGCAACAACACCGCGCATATGCGTCGGGGCGGGTCGGTACAGCCTATCGAAGGAAGGTTCCGCGGCGACATAGGGCGCACAGGAGGCGCACGATGCGTGTCGCGCGCCAACCTGTGCGCCTATGTACGTTCCTGATCGGGTTTCGAGCGGTGCCGCTCCCCCGCGCGGCGAGCGGGGACCTTCCGCGCGCGGGGCCCGGGCGGGGGCCCCGCGAAGGGCGGGATCAGGCCAGGCCGAGGCGCTGGGCGGCGACCGCGGCGTCGACCGGGACGGTGACCGGCTGCGGCGCGCCGGCCACGGCCCAGTCGGGGTCCTTGAGGCCGTTGCCGGTGACGGTGCAGACGATCCGCTGGCCGGGGTCGACCTTGCCCTGCTCGGCGGCCTTCAGCAGACCGGCGACCGAGGCGGCCGAGGCGGGCTCGACGAAGACGCCCTCCTGAGCGGCCAACAGGCGGTAGGCGCGCAGGATCTCACGATCCGTCACCTCGTCGATGAAGCCGCCCGACTCGTCGCGCGCGGCGATCGCGTACTCCCACGAGGCCGGGTTGCCGATGCGGATCGCGGTGGCGATCGTCGACGGGTCCTTGACGACCTCGCCGCGCACGAGCGGGGCGGAACCCGATGCCTGGAAGCCCCACATGCGCGGTCGGCGGGAGGCCGCGCCGTCGGCGGCGTACTCCCCGTACCCCTTCCAGTACGCGGTGATGTTGCCCGCGTTGCCGACCGGCAGGACGTGGATGTCGGGGGCGTCGCCCAGCATGTCCACGATCTCGAACGCGGCGGTCTTCTGGCCCTCGATGCGGACCGGGTTGACCGAATTGACCAGCGCCACCGGGTAGTTGTCGGAGAGGGAGCGGGCCAGGGTGAGGCAGTCGTCGAAGTTGCCGTCGACCTGGAGGATCTTCGCGCCGTGCACGAGGGCCTGGCCCATCTTGCCGAGCGCGATCTTGCCCTGGGGCACGAGGACGGCGCAGACCATGCCGGCGCGCACCGCGTAGGCGGCGGCGGAGGCGGAGGTGTTGCCGGTGGAGGCGCAGATGACGGCCCGCGCGCCCTCCTCCTTGGCCCGCGTGATGGCCATGGTCATGCCCCGGTCCTTGAAGGAGCCGGTGGGGTTGGCGCCCTCGACCTTGAGGTGCACCTCGCAGCCCGTGCGCTCGGAGAGGACCTGAGCGGGAACGAGCGGCGTACCGCCCTCACGGAGCGTGACGACCGGCGTCGTGTCCGTGACCGGAAGGCGGTCCCGGTACTCCTCGATGATGCCGCGCCACTGGTGGGTGCCCTTGCTGGTCATGGGTCCTTACTCCCCTTCAACACGCATGATGCTGGCGACACCGCGCACGGTGTCGAGCTTGCGCAGTGCCTCGACGGTCCCGGAGAGGGCGGCGTCGGGCGCGCGGTGGGTGACGACGACGAGGGACGCCTCGCCGCCTCCGTCCTGACGGCCGTGCTGGCGCACCGTGTCGATGGACACGCCGTGCTCGGCGAAGACCGTCGCGACCTGGGCGAGGACGCCCGGCTTGTCGGCCACGTCGAGGCTGATGTGGTACCGCGTGACGACCTCGCCCATGGGGCTGACGGGCAGCTGGGCGTACGCGGACTCGCCGGGGCCGTTGGCCCCGTTGAGCTTGTTGCGGCACACGGCGACGAGGTCGCCGAGCACGGCCGAGGCGGTGGGCGAGCCACCGGCGCCGGGACCGTAGAACATGAGCCGCCCGGCGGCCTCCGCCTCCACGAAGACGGCGTTGTACGCCTCGCGGACGGAGGCCAGCGGGTGGCTGAGCGGGATCATCGCGGGGTGCACGCGCGCGGTGACGGAGTCCCCGTCGGCGGCCCGCTCGCAGATGGCGAGCAGTTTGATGGTGCAGCCCATCCGTTTGGCGGAGGCGAAGTCGGCGGCGGTGACCTCGGTCATGCCCTCGCGGTGGACGTCGTCCAGGCGCACGCGCGTGTGGAAGGCGATCCCGGCGAGGATGGCGGCCTTGGCGGCGGCGTCGAAGCCCTCGACGTCGGCGGTCGGATCGGCCTCGGCGTACCCGAGGGCGGTGGCCTCGTCCAGCGCCTCGGAGTAGCCGGCGCCGGAGGTGTCCATCTTGTCGAGGATGAAGTTGGTCGTGCCGTTGACGATGCCCATCACGCGGTTGATCTTGTCGCCGGCGAGGGACTCGCGCAGCGGCCGGATCAGCGGGATGGCGCCGGCGACGGCGGCCTCGTAGTACAGGTCCTGCCCGTACTTCTGGGCGGTGGCGTGGAGGGTCGCGCCGTCCTGGGCGAGCAGCGCCTTGTTGGCGGAGACGACGGAGGCGCCGTGCTCGAAGGCGGTGGTGATGAGGGTGCGGGCCGGTTCGACCCCGCCGATGACCTCCACGACGACGTCGATGTCCTCGCGCGCGGCCAGGGCGGTGGCGTCGGTGGTGACCAGCTCCGGGGCGACGCCCTCGCGGACCTTGTCCGGACGGCGGACCGCCACGCCGGCGAGCTCGACCGGGGCGCCGATGCGCGCGGCGAGGTCGTCGGCGTGCGTCGTCATGATGCGCGCCACCTCTGAGCCGACCACTCCACAGCCCAGCAGCGCCACCTTCAGCGGACGCGTACGCATCATCCGACCTCGTTTCTCGTACTGCTTCGTAGTTACTGCGTTCGTATCTCTACGGTCTCTACGGCCTCTGCGGCGAGGACCAGTCTCACTCACCGGACGGGGGTTTCCGCCCCTCGTCCGGATCGTGAGACATGAATTCCATCACCCGACTATTTCATCACCCGACGTCCAGGCGCAGGAGATCTTCCTCCGTCTCGCGGCGGACGATGACGCGCGCCTCGCCGTCGCGGACGGCGACGACGGGCGGGCGGAGCGCGTGGTTGTAGTTGCTGGCCATGGAGCGGCAGTACGCGCCGGTGGCCGGCACGGCGAGGAGGTCGCCGGGCGCCAGGTCGGCGGGGAGGAAGGCGTCCCGCACGACGATGTCGCCGCTCTCGCAGTGCTTGCCGACGACGCGGGAGAGCATCGGCTCGGCGTCGCTGGTCCGCGAGACGAGGCTGGCGCTGTACTCGGCGTCGTAGAGGGCGGTGCGGATGTTGTCCGACATGCCGCCGTCGACGCTCACGTACGTCCGCAGCCCTTCGAGCGGCTTGATCGTGCCGACCCGGTAGAGGGTGAAGGCCGTGGGGCCGACGATGGCCCGTCCGGGCTCGACGGAGATCCGGGGCGTGCGGAGCCCGGCGGCCTCGCACTCCCGCCCCACGATCTCGTGCAGCGCCTTGGCGATCTCGTGCGGCTCGCGCGGGTCGTCCTCGGAGGTGTACGCGATGCCGAGGCCGCCGCCGAGGTCGATCTCGGGCAGTTCGACGCCGTGCTCGTCGCGCACCTCGGCGAGGAGCCCCACGACACGGCGGGCGGACACCTCGAAACCGGCCATGTCGAAGATCTGGGAGCCGATGTGCGAGTGGATGCCGACGAGTTCGAGCGCGTCGAGCTCCAGCGCCCGCCGCACGGCCTCGGCGGCCTGCCCGCCGGCGAGCGCGATGCCGAACTTCTGGTCCTCGTGGGCGGTGGCGATGAACTCGTGCGTGTGGGCCTCCACGCCGACCGTGACCCGGATCTGCACGCGCTGCCGCTTGCCGAGGGACCGGGCGACGTGGGCGACGCGGACGATCTCCTGGAAGGAGTCGAGGACGATGCGCCCGACGCCGGCGCTCACCGCCTTCTCGATCTCCTGCTCGCTCTTGTTGTTGCCGTGGAAGGCGATGCGTTCGGCGGGCATGCCGGCCGAGAGCGCGGTGGCGAGTTCGCCGCCGGAGCAGACGTCGAGGTTCAGTCCCTCCTCCGCGAGCCACCGCACGACGGCCCGGGAGAGGAACGCCTTCCCGGCGTAGAACACGTCCGCGTCCCGGCCGAAGGCATCGGCCCAGGCACGGCAGCGGGCGCGGAAGTCAGCCTCGTCGAGGAAGTAGGCGGGCGTGCCGAACTCCTCGGCGAGCGCGTCGACCCCGATCCCGCCGACGGTGAGGATCCCGCGCTCGTCCCGCGTGACGGTCCTGGACCACACCTTCGGGTCGAGGACGTTGAGGTCGGCGGGCGGGGCGGAGTAGTGGCCCTCGGGAAGGACGTCGGCGTGGCGGGGCCCTGCGGGGTGGGCGGAACGGCTCATGTCTGTGTCTGCTCTCTCAGATCCGGTCGGGTGCGCTGATGCCGAGCACGGAGAGGCCGCCGGCGAGCACCGTCCCGGCGGCTTCGGCGAGCGCGAGCCGGGAGCGATGGGCGGCCGAGGGTTTCTCGTCGCCGAGCGGCAGGACGGTGTGCTGGAACGCGAGCAGCGCGTCGGCGACGGCCTCCAGGTGCCGGGCGACCCGGTCGGGGGCGCGGTGGCGGGCGGCGGCGAGGAGGACGGCGGGGTGGTCGCGGAGGAGGCCGAGGAGTACGGCCGCGCCGACGGGGGTCCCGTACGGCTCGTGCACGTCGTGCACGTCGTGCTTGCCGTGTGCGTCGTACGTGCCGTGCACGTCGTGCTTGCCGTGTGCGTCGTGTGCGTCGTACGAGGGGGAGAAGCCGAGCTGCTGTGCGTTGACGAGCAGCCTGCGGGTCCGGGAGTACGCGTAGCGCACCCGGAAGAGGGGGTTGCGCTCGTGCTGGACGAGGAGGGGGGCGGGGTCGAGGGGCCGGTCGTGGGGGGCGGGGCGCAGGAAGGCCCACCGGAGGGCGTCGGCGTCGGCGTCTTCGTGGGAGGTGGCGGGGCGCACGTGGACGCGTTCGCCGCCCTCCCCGGTCCCGGCGTCGGCCCCCTGGGCGCGCAGCAGCCGGACGAGGACGCCGGTCACGAGCACGGCGCGCGGCTCGGTCGCGCGGGCGAGGCGGACGGTGGTGCCGGCGAGGGCGTCGCCGTGCCCGTAGGAGGGGCCGGCGTCGCGGATCCCCCGTACGAGGTCGGCGTCGGCGTCTCCCCGCAGGGTGAAGTTCAGGAACCCGGGCCCGGTGATCTCGACGCGCCGGAGGCCCGGGACGTCCCGGAGCCGTTCCTCGATGATCCCGGCGACGTCGAGGGCGCTGCGCCCGGCGGGCCGGGCGAGGGCGAGGGCGATGCTGCTGGCGTACTCCCCCGCGCCGCCGGGCCGGGCCCGCTCGACCTTGACCCGGGGAGGGACGTCGACCCGCAGGGCACCGTCGTCGACCGCGCGGCGCACGGCGCGCAGCACGGTGAGGGAGAGGTCCGCGGGGGTCACGGGACCAGCCTAGGGGAGGAGGGGGGTACCGACGCGAACCGGTTTCGGCATGCGGGCAGGGGGGCCGGGGGTTGCCGGTCCTGGGGGTTTCGGTTCGGGAGGTTCCCGGTCGGGGAGGCCCTCGGTCCGGGGAGGTTCCCGGTTCGGCAGGGGGCGGGGCGGCCGGCCGGCCGGGCGGGGGTGGGGATGCCGGTCGGCGGGCCGGCCGGAAGGCGGCGGACCGATGGACCGACCGGGACGAGTGATCGACGGACCGGCTGGAGCGAGTGATCAGCCGACTTCGGTCGGCTTCGGTCGACTGTGATCGACTGCGGTCGGGAAGCGGCCCGGCCGGTCAGTCGAGGAGTCCGTCCTGGGGGCCGAGGAAGCGGTCCTGGGGGCCGAGGAGACCATCACGGGGGCCGGGAAAGGCGTCGCGGGGCCCGAGAAGACCATCGCGGGGACCGGGAACGCCTTCCCGGGACCCGGGAGGACCGCCCCGGGGACCGAGGAGACCGTCCCCGGCCGCGTCCACCAGGGCGGAGGTCAGCCCGCCGACCGCTGTGGCCGGCTCCTCTCCGCCGTCGGGCCCGGCCGCCCCCGAACGCTTCGACCGCTCGCAGAACAACAACCGCTTGACGACAGCGATGAGTTCGTTCGGCTCGAAGGGCTTGGGGAGGAAGGCGTCGACGCCGGAGGCGACGGCCTCGGCGACCTCGCGCTCGCCGCAGGCGCTGATGAGGGCGACCGGAAGGTGCCGGGTCCGGGCGTCGGCCCGCAACCGCTCGGCCGTCCTGATCCCGTCGAGACGGGGCATGACGACGTCGAGGGTGACGACATCCGGACGGACCCGGTGCACGACATCCAGACACTCGGCACCATCGGCCGCGGTCACGACCTCGAACCCCTCGAGTTCGAGATTGACCCTGATCAACTGCCGGATCACCTTGTTGTCGTCGACAACGAGCACCCGGCCGGACGCGCCTGACACACTAACGAGAGTAGGACGCCCCCGACGGCCGCGTCCGGGTTTTACCCACTTCCGCCCCGTGCGGGGGACCCCTCCCCCGGTGACACCCCCGGAAATACCTGTTCACGGGCACGCCCCGGGAGCTGGTAGTGTTCTACCCGTCGCCGCCGAACGCGGCGGACGCCCCCGTAGCTCAGGGGATAGAGCAACGGCCTCCGGAGCCGTGTGCGCAGGTTCGAATCCTGCCGGGGGCACCGCAGTTCAGGTGCCTAAAAGGCCCTCTGACCAGGCAACTAGCCAGGTCGGAGGGCCTGCTGTTTTGCGCAGCCGTATGCCACCTCACGCACCTCTAGGACACCCTCTGTGGGACATGCGTGGGATCGGACATCAGGTGTCATGTCAGACCAACCAAGACATACCAAACGCCCCGAGGGTGAACCCTCGGGGCGTTTGGTGTGATGATCATCACGCGTATTCGGCGTAGAAGTTCTCGACCTTCTGGTTGGCAATCGCGGCTCGGCCATGTATGCACTTCGCATACCGGGCCAGAAGCACCTCCACGGAGTTGCCAGCCCTCCGGGCGGCCTCCGTGGGGTCCATGCCCGCATTGAGCCAAGCCGAGAGAGCGGCGTGACGTAGGTCATACGGGATGCCTGCCAGCGGGCTCGCGACCAACTCCGGCGGAAGGCCAAACTCGCGCGCCTCCGACCAGACACGTCCATATGTGGACGACCCGACTACCCCTCCACGCTCGTTGAAGAACAGCCGCCCGTCGTCGGCGACCCCGAAGGTCTCAATCCCATCCAGAAGCATCCAGACCAGCACCGGAGGTAGGGGCACCACCCGGACGTCCTCCGGTGCCCGGTTCTTCAGCCCCCGGTCATCATGAACCTCGCCAGTTTTCGTCCACTTCTTCCCGACCGTGGGCCGCGTCCGGTGGAGAGTGGCCGAACCCCACCCCTCCTTGGGGAGGTAGCAATCCGGGAGCGCAAGGCCCACAGCCTCGGCCGGCCGGATGCCCGCGTAGTACATCGCCCCGAACATACCGACCAACCGACGACCGCGAGCCCGCCCAAAAGACCCTACGTAGGAGGTTGCATCAATAAGGTTCGCAGCCTGTCGAGGATTCGCGACGACGCGCGGATCAACTTCTACGACTTTCTTACTGGCCGTCTCCTTCACCTGGCCGACCGGATTTTCTGCGAACTCGCCGATCTCCGTCGCATAGTTGAGTGCGGCCACGAATCCCTTGCGCTTTCGCTTCGCGAATTCCGTGGACGCTTGGGTGCCGTCGAGCTTGAGCTTCAGGGCGTCGAGGACGGTATGCACGAGCTTCCTGTCGTCCAGGGCGCTCAGGGGCGGGGAATTCTCCGCAACCCAGTTGAGGACCGCCCGGGAGTCCGCGGGAATCTCGCGATCATTCGGCCCCGGGAGAACGAAAGCCCAGTCGCGCAGGGCGCGCTGTAGCGCCATGTCTGCGGGCCGGCCAGAGGTCTTGGGGAGGATTGCCTTGGTGACCGCCGTCAACGACTCGTTGATTTCGTCGCGGTAGTTCGGTGAGGCCATCGGCCATCGGCGCCCCATGTAGCTCAGAGCGAACTCGTACCAGGTTGGCCCCTGCGGCTGCTCCTCCATGGAGCCAGGGAGGCCGCTCTCCGTGTCGAACTGCTCGCCAGCTTCTTGGGCCATGAGCAACCGGGCACGCAGCTTGTCAGCCAGCCCCTGGGTGGCCCGTGACCGCGAGAAGGGACGGCCGGCCACGCCCCACCGCACCTCGAAGGTGTCCTTGCCCTGACGCCGCTTCGTCCTGACCTTCCATATTCGGACGTCAGTCGTTTTCAAGCTGCCAAATCCTCTCTTTCCTGCAGCCATTCGAGAAGGTCGCTACGCCATAGGCGCAGCTCGCCGTTAGGCAGTTTGAAGGAGGCTGGTGCGACGCCCAACTCCCTCCATCGATAAAAAGTTCTACGCGATACGCCGCCGAGCTCTGAAAGCGCCTCGGGAACCGTCATGAGCACATCACCCGCTCGCGACTTATTGCTCTGCCGCCTCCTCACGAAACCACCTGCCCGAAGCGGGGGTAAGCCACTGCCAGGGGAAAGCAGCCTCCGCAAGTCTGCGTCAGGGCAACGAGCACCGCAGATTTACGCGAGGACGGATTTTCATCGAGCCAGAACACGTCGCAGTTCCTAAGGGTTCAACCGAGCGAACCGGGGGGCAGGGGTTCCCTTGACTTCACATCCGTAGTCGGCCCTCGGTGGCCGACGGGAACAGGCGTTGCGATCTGGTCCACCGCCAAGCAGCCAGAGCACGTCCCTGATGATCCGGACGATCCCCGGTTTCGGAAACCGGGGATCGTCCGCTACATTGCGCCCTGCACTCAACGCCCCATCAGACCGGAAGGCTGTACCGGCGAACACCCCCGTGGAGTTCACGGCGGGACAAGAAGCCTTCTTTTGTCAGCCGTTCAAGGCCGACCTGGGCTGTCGGCGTTGAGCAGCCAACAGCCCTCGCCACCTGCCCAGCCGTCACTTCCGGGTGATTCGCCACCCATACAAGGATCTTCTGGCCGAGCTGAAGAGCCTGCTGCTTCTGGGCGATAACGAAAAGCCCGGCGGCGCAGAGGCATAGGCATAGGGCAGTCGAGACGCTGACAAGATCATCCTGCAGTGACGCCGTAACGGCGTTCGTTGCCCCCACGGCAAAGAGGACTGGGCAGACGTATCGAAGCGATCCGAGTGGTGACAGGGAAGTCTCCTGAAATAACCAGGCAGCCTGTTGGCGGCGGATAAATCGGCGGGTGTGTAGGTTGACATGCAACCGCACTTTGTTCCAGTCCTGCCCTCAGGATTCCTGTCTGCCATGAGCGAATGGCCAACCAGATTGAATCGGATTTGCCACAAGACGACCCTCGGCTTACATGACCTCACCCGGGCGCCTCTAAGCCGACAGGCAACGGCGCCTCGCTGCGCACATGTGTCCGATTTCAGCTCTACTGCCGCCTGCTGGACCCCGGTTAACTCAGACCTTCGCCCGGAGCCGGGCGGGAGCGACTGAGGGGAGAGTGCAGATGAGCAGCGGAGCATCCACTCCGGCAGCGGGGACCAGTCCCGCGCTTCTGATCGCCGTGGAGGAACTGGCCGTGGCACACGACCGCAGTGAGTCCGAGCGGTCTGACGTCACCAGCTCGCAGAACAGCGCGGGCGATGACGGCGAGAACCGCGACCTGAACCTCCCGAAGGCATAAGGAGGAGCCCGTGGAGCACCGGCTCGTCACCCATATCGAGAAGGCTCTCGGCTGGGACGGGCCGGGCGCCGTGGGGGCCGCGTTCGCGCGCGGCCGTCTCACGGACCCGGACCTGCCCGCCCGGCTGCTGACTCCGCACCGGCTGTTGGACCTGATCAAGCGCCGCCACCTGGCCAACCCGCAGCTGCGCTGCTACGCCGAGGGCGAGGAAGTCCACCCGTCCAACTATCTGTCCATGAACGTCAACCGGCGGCGGCAGTCCGTGAGCCAGGCCGACATGGCAGCCCTCGGGCGCATCCTCAGCAGTGGCGGCACGGTGGTCTTGGACCACGTGGACTTCTTCGATCCGACGTTGGAAATCGCCTGCCGCGCCCTGGGGTGGTGGTCGGGCGAGCTGACCTCGGCCAACGCCTATCTGGCGGTTGGGGACACCGACGGGTTCCACCTTCACTGGGATGACCACGAGGTGATCGCCGTGCAGCTGTCCGGCGAGAAGTCCTGGGAGGTCCGCGGGCCGTCCCGGCCGGCGCCGATGTACCGAGACGCCGAGCGCAACCGCACCCCTTCCGAGGAGGTGCTGTGGAAGGGCACCATGCAGGCCGGGGACGTCATGCACATCCCCCGCGGTTTCTGGCACACCGCCACCCGTCTCGGCTCCGGCAGCGGTGGCCACTCGCTGCACGTGACCTTCGGATTCACCAAGCGCACCGGAGTCACCTGGGTCAACTACCTCTCCGACAGGGCGCGCTCCGACGAGGAGTTCCGCCGCGATCTGGAAGGCACCGGGGACACCGGGCCTCAGGAGCTGGCGGACAGGCTCAGTGCCCTGGCCGCTGCCCACAGCCCCGAGAAGTACCTGGACGAGCTGCGCGCCAGCACCCCGCCCGCCCGCCACATGCCCCACGTGGCCGCGTTCGGCCGACCGGACGGCGTCGCCGCGGTCACGGAGTTCGCCCCTTCGATCGTGCGCTCCGGCGGCGCGGTCCAGGTCGTCGGCGGCGGCAAGCGGCTCACCTTCCACGAGCGCGCGGAGCCGAGCCTGCGCACGATCCTGTCTGGCCACCCGGTCCAGCTCGCCGGTGCCGACGAGACCACCCTCACACTGGCCGATCTGCTGATCACGGAGGGGCTGTGCGAACCGCTGACGGAGACATCATCCTCGGGCTACACCGGTCTGGTCACCCCCGTGACGTACTCGAAGCAGCCGCAGACCTCGGCGTAACACGCCTCGACACCGCCTCCAACTACCTGCGCCACCGCTCCCACGAGACCTTGAACGCCGTGGCTGGTGACCTCTTGTCGAAGTTCACGGTCTCCACCAAGGTCGCGTACTTCCCCGACGGACACTCCCTCGACCCGGCCCGGCTGCGCGCCGCCGTTGAGCGGGCCGCGAAGGACCTCGGGCGGGAACCGGACACGGTGCTCCTCCACAACCCCGAGCACTCCCGCCCCGCCGCCGGACTCCTGTCCCAGGCGTGCGCGGCCCTGGCAGACGCTGCCCAGGCGGGACTGTGCGGCGGGTGGGGGGTATCGAGCTGGGACCCGCGCCCGCTTGTCGGCTTCGACGTGCCCCAACCGGCTGTGCTCATGGTCAGGGCCGGGCTGCTCGTCGGCCTCGACGTCCTCGAAGCCGCCGAGGCCCTCGCCGCGCGGTGGCGGCCGTCGCAGGTCTGGGGCATGAGCCCCTTCAACGGCAGCACGACCGAGGCAGTCTGGGAGCGCTTCGACCCTCGGATCTTCCTCCGGGACGGACCGTCGGTCACCAAGGTCCAGGCAGCGTTCCGCTCCGCCTACCACCTGCCCCAGGTCAACGCCGTAGCGGTCGGCACCGACGATGCCGGCCACCTTCGGGAGCTGGTCGATGCCCTCGCCCACGAAGTCGACCACCACGTGGTCACCGAGTACCGCCGGCTCCTTCAAGGGCGCCGTCAGAGCGACTGAAGCTCCTCCACCCCGCGCTGCGCCGTCTCCCGGGCGGCCCCCAGCCGGGGGTCGTCCGGGTCGGCGTGGGGGCCGAGGATCTTCGCGGCAACGTACAGGGTCATTAGCCGGCCGTCCCGGCTCTCCAGGTCGGCGCGTCGCTCGCGGAGGACGCGGTCGGCAAGTGCAGGCACGGCGAGGGATGCGCCCCACAGGCTAGCCGCGTCGAGGCCACGGGGGGCCATGCCCCAGTCCTCCCAGTCGAACATGCAGAACGCTGGTGCGGTGATGTTCGCCCAGTTGAAGTCGGCGTGGGCTGGACGCCACTCCCCCAGTGTGGTGTCGACGTCCGGGAAGACCGCGCGGATCGTGGCGGTGACGAGCTCCTGCGTGATGGTCTCGGTATCTGGCGACGCGATCCGGTTGGTGGGCTGCGCGGCAAGCGCGTCCAGCGAGATGTTCATGTCGGCCCACCACCTGTCCGGCAAGCGCGGGTCCCTTGTGATCACGGCGCTGCCCGCTGGTACACCAGGCAACAGCTCCGTCTCGTCCGCCCTCCACATCACGGGCTCCAGTTCGTCCCGCCACGCCACCCCGGCGTACCAGCGAGGCTTCGCGATCCCGGAGAGGGCCTCTGCGGAAGCTGTCCCGTCGGCGCCCTGGACACCGACCCGGTCGAGGCCCCGCCGTTCAACCCGCACCCATGTCTCACGGCCCGTACGAGCGCCGACCGACCGGCGCTTGCGCACCACGCTCTCGCGGTCCAGTTTCGTGCCCACCGACCGTTCGACCCGTTCCAGCACGGCTTCCACCGGCTCCTTGCGCAGATCCACCGAACGCAGCGTCATGCGCTCGAAGTTACCAAGCCAGCGATCGGGATGTGCCTGAAGTCGACCGCTCTGGGAGAGCTCCTGAATACGGTGGTGGAGGTCCTCTCCATGTGGACCGTCCACCATGCCGGGTGCCGGGTACCGGCGAACAACGGTAACGGCTCCAGGTCCCACGTTCGCAGCGTCGCCCAGCCCGCTTTAGGAAGCCCGAACCTGGCCGATGAGGCGAAGGAGAGTACGAGCCGAGCCGAGGTCAGACACGACTTGGTCTGCCCCTGCTGCTCGCAGCTGCTCTTCGGTGGTGGTGCCCGAGGCGACCCCGATGACCCTGGCACCGCCTTCCAGACCGGTGCGTACGTCTTCCAGCGAGTCGCCCACGATCACCGTGTTGTCGCGATCGAACCGGCCTCCGTGCTTCGCGGCTGCCCGGTCTTGGGCGATGCGTACGAGAGCCGGCCGGTGGGGATCGTCGGACGCGTAGCCGCCGATGTCGGTGTCGAGGTAGCCGATGAGGCCCAGCGCGGACAGTTTGGTCTCGGCGCTGCCTCGCAGGTTTCCCGTGACGACGGTCGGGATCAGGTGCTCCGCCTGCTGAACCGCGGCCAGCGCGTCCACGGCTCCGGGCATGATGACCCCCTCGGCGGCCAGCAGCTCCCGGTGGCCGGCCAGGCGGTCGGGGAGCTCGGCGACGATGCGGTTCGCCAGCGCCTCCACGCTCTTCTCAGGAACATGGTTGACGCGCAGGAGCTCGCGGACTGCCAGGGGCATGGTGACTCCGGTGCCGCGGGCCGGCAGGGCGGTCGGGGGTCGACCGACGACGCTGGTAAAGGTCTCCCGGTACACACGCCGGTCGATGTCACCGGTGTAGACGAGGGTGCGGTCAATGTCCCACAAGACCAAGATCATGCGGCACGCTCGTTCATGACGGCCTGACCATGTTCCAGAAGCTCTCGGACGGGAACCACCGAGGAGTAGCGGCGGGCTTCGGCGAGCATCGCATCCAGGTTGTCGTCCAAACGTGCGGAACGGACTCCGGTGACGAGAGCGAGGACTTCGTGTCCGGTCGCGGATCCGGCGTCGACGTCGCCGGCGCGCATCTGGGCGGTGGCGGCGCGGGACAGGAACTGCGCGCGGGTGCGGATCTCATCCGGGCTGAATGCGTCGCGGGCGTCAGCGAATGCCTGGGCGGCCTGGTCGGGGCGGCCCAGATCGAGCAAGCAGCTGGCTGTCTGGCCCATGATCTCGCCGGGGTTGATCCAGTAAAGCCAGTGGGGGTCGTCCTCGCCGCGTCCCTGGGCGCACAGGGCCTGGGCCTCCTCCAGGGCGATGCGGGCCTGGCGTTCCTCGCGCAGACGGGCATGCCCGCGGGCCTGGCGGGTGAGGAGCATGGCGTGCAGGGCGGGCGCGTCCTGGTCGGCGATGACCTGGCGGGCGGTGCGCGCGGCGGTGATCGCGTCGCGGGGGTCGCCGACGGAATAGCCGTGGATGGCGATGAAGGACAGAGCCCCGGCACGCAGCCTGCTGTCGCCGCTGGCATGGGCAGCGCGCAGGGCTCCGAGGAGAAGGTTGCGGGCGACGTCGTGGGCGCCGCTGTCGAAGTGGTACCAGCCGGTCTGGATCGCGGTGTCCGCGGCCACCGCCGCGAGGCGCCGGCCGGTCGCCTCGGTGAAGTCCCCTTCCTTCAGAAGCCGGAGGAGGACCTTGAGGTGTGCCGTGGCGGCTCGGGCGAGGTTGCCGCTGCCGTGGTTGGCATCGGCCTGACGCAGAGCGTCGGTGGTCGACTGCAGGCTCGTGAGGAGCTGGTCGGAGACGCTGATTCCGTTCCGAGCGGTGGAGGCCACGGCCTCAGGGGGGGCGATGGCTGCTTGCAGGATGTACTGCGTGAGGCCGGCCCCCCCCAGGGCGATCACACTGCGGCGGTTCAATCCGGTCATGGCTCCTCCGACGGCTGCGTCCAGTGACGTCACCATACGAGCCGTCGTCCACGGCAGGGCCGGGTCGATGGCAGCGCTGAGCCGCTGCGATTCAGCCTGCGCGAAGGGGGTCAGGAGGAGCGGGCGCAGGTCGGCAGGAAGCCCAAGTCCGGTCAGAAGGTCGATGATCGCCTCTCGGCCGTTGACCTGTTTGAGACCGCGCTCCACATCCGAGATGTAGCCCTGGGTCAACCCGGTCAGCTCGCGTACTGCTTTCTGGGAGAGCCCGGATCGGCGACGCACAAGGCGTACGACAGTCCCGAAATCCCAGGCAGCAAGGGCCTTGTGTACTTGCTCGTCGCGCCAGGCCCGGTCCGGGATCGTCGGTGCCTCATCAGTCCGGGCGCAGGCAGCGCACCGCGTATCCGGGTTGTACCGGCTAATCGGCAGCCCGCACCGCACACACATCCGCCCAGGCGCCTCTGACATGGCCACCTCAGCTCCCCTGGTCGTGATCCAGCTCGCCCCAGCCGTGAGAACAGGCTAGGCGGAGATCGATATCGCCGCAGCGATATCGCTGCGGCGGTGCCCTGCCAGCCGGTGCGAATCCAAACTCATGGCACTGAACCCGTTACTCCCCGTTGAGCTTTGTTGCTTCCGGGCCGTTTTGATCCGCTGCTCCAGAAAGGGGATGCCTCATGAAACGAGGACACAGGGCCGTGTCCGTATCACGCGGCAGGCGTCTTCGGCTACGCGGCGATCTCGGCGCAACGCACGCGCCATTGCGGTGCAACGGCCGGTGCGGGCGAAACAGCTTGCCCTTGCCGTATCGCGTCGCAGGCGCGACCGGCCGAGAGGGGGCCCTGAAGACGGATCTCGCTTCACGGCCGCTCGCGAGCGTCCCGCCAGTAGTTCTGCAGCATGTCGGTCGGCCACTCCGGCTGGCGGACGGGGCCGCGGGGCAGCATCTCCCGGAAGACGGGCGCCAGGTCGATCACCGGCGTGTCGTCATCGGCGTCCAGGTCCGTGACGTGAAGGTCCCGGCCCTCGACTCGCAGCAGTCGGGGGTACGAGACCCCGAGGCGGGCCGGGCGGCGGTGGTTCCGGTGCACGAGGCCGCCGGTGGCGGGCCACTGGGGGTTTCCCCGCGGGCTTCGCGGTTCGAGCTCGATGTCGCCGTCCGTTCCCAGGTGGAAGTGGAAGAGCACCTCGATGTGGCTGAACTCGTCGATCCCTTCGAGGGCGCTCTCAGGGACTTCCGGGACGAGACGGATGATCGATTCGACGCCGGCCTTGTAGTCGTCGAGGCGACCGGTCTGGCCTCCGACAACGGTGGCGATCACCGGAACCTGAATGTAGTTGCTGACTTTGAACACGTACTGCCTCTCCTGACATGGCCGCCGTCCGAGGACGGAGGTTCCTTGATCCGGGCGTCCGTACGCTATCGGTCAGCGGGCGGCGAGCACTGCGCGCGCTTGGGCGTCGAGTTCTGCTGCCGGGCTGCCGCCTCGGTTTCGGAACGGGCTCAGCGCTCGGCGCATCTGTACGACGGTCTCCCGAGCGCGGCCAGACTGCACCCCGGTCATGGCGTCGAGCGCCTGCCGCCATGTGGCGCAGGCCGCGTCGAGCTGCCCTTGCCGGACCTGTACGTCGCCGAGGTATCCCAGGGTCACGGAGTGGGTGCGCTTGAACTGCGCCCGGCGGGTGCGGACGCTGCGTTTGAACTCCCGCTCGGCGCCCTTCAGATCGCCGAGGTCCCTCAGCGTGGCACCGGTTTCGTGGGCAAGGCTGGCCTCAGCGAAGAACCAGACACGCTCCGGTTCCTCGCCCTCGTCGGTGGCGCGTCCGAGGTCCTTCTCGGCTTGGAGGAGCGCGGCTGCGGCCTGTGGCTTGTGTCCGGCGGCAGCGAGCGCCCGGGCATGCACGACGCCCAAGAGGGCCTTCTCCCGCCAGCACGCCTCCCGGTAGCGGCGGCCGGAGAGGGATCCCTCCGCCAGGCGGATGGCCTCGGCCGGCTGCTTCAGGTCGACCGCCTGGTGGGCCATGGCGCGCAGCACGTGTCCGGCGAGGGGGGCGTCGCCGGCCTCCTCGGCGAGCTGGGTCGCCAAGGTCAGCCACCGGAGCGCGATCGGGTGCTCGCCCGCGTCGAAGGAGGTCCATCCCGCGAGGTAGGCGAGTTCGGCTGCCGCCGAGGTCATGGCCCGGCGCACATGGTCGGTGGGGAACCGGCCGGAGAGAAGCTCGACGACGTCGGTGCGCAGGTAGGCGACGAGTGCGGTACGCCCCACACCGTGGCCGCCGCGCTCTTGGTCCCGGCGGGAGAGGAACGTCGTCATCTCGCGGACGCTGGCGACGTCGTCGAGGGTGACGGTGCGTCGCGAGAGGGGCTTCCTGGCGCGGGCGCGTTCCGCAGCCTGGTGCCATTCGGCCTCGGAGGGGAGCACCAGGCCCGTAACCGAGTAGGCCGTCTGCGCCAGCACCCGGCGCCGTTCTATGTCCATGTCCGTGCTCCCGAGGGTGGCCAGCGTGGTGAGGGCGTCGACGCTCCACCCGGGTGCCGGCGGCGCGGCTCGGTCTTCCTGCTCCAGCCCGATGTCGGCGAGCGTGATGACGCGGCCAAGGCCCCGGGTGAGCGTCTCCGCCAAGATATGCGGTGCCCGGCCCTCGGGGATCGCGCCTCCGATCCATCGGGCGATGCGCGACTGGTCGCATCGAAGCAGCTCTGTGGCGCCGTTCTCGGCGGCGACGGCTCGGAACCGGGCAGCCAGTTGCCGCTGCGACAAGCCGAGTTCCTGGACGAGAGCGTCCAGTTTGGTGTTGCGCATCCGGCTCACGTGCGTGCGCCCCTGTCCCTGAAACGATCTTGCATCACGTGCATCACCTCGCTGGGGCCGCCGGGATACCCGCAGGCCCGCAGGCGCGGTTTCCTCGTCAGGACGATATTCCTCCAACCCCCGTGCGACGTAAAGAAATCGGCCTTGTCACGCCTATGGGCGAGGACGGTGACCGGAATTGGCCCTTGCAGGGTCCAAGAAGGGGAGCTGATGAACGTGCACGACCCCGCGGCCGACCTCCGTCCGCCCTGCACTGCGACGGTAGTGCACGCCCGGAGCCCGCAGGAGCACGACATTGTGGGCGAGCAGCCACGCACCCCGTCCCCCACCGAGCCGACGTCGTATGACGGGCGCCCGTTCCAGGCCGTTTCGGTTTTCCCGGCGGACCTCTCCCTCGTTTCCGAGGCTCGCCGGGAGCTCCACCGGCTGATGTGCTGTGTCGGGCTTTCCTCGGTCGCGGACGACGTCGCGCTCGGGGCCCAGGAGCTGATGGCGAACGCGGTGGAACACGGCTGCGGCAGCCAGCCGGCAGGGGAGTTCACCGTGAAGGCTTCTCACCTGCGTGGGCGTGTCCGTGTCGAAGTGCACGACGCTTCGGACGAATGGCCGCGCCTTCGGCCGGAGAACGGGGACCACGAGGGGGGGCGCGGTCTGATCCTGGTCGACGCCGTGGCCGCGAACTGGGGAGTCCAGCCAGGAGCACCGGGCCGAGGGAAGACGGTCTGGATGGAGCTGGACGTCCCGCCCGTGCTGGCGGAGGGGTTGTGATGCTGGCCGCGAGCAGCGACGTGAGCACGATGGTTTGGGCGTTGACGGCCCTCCGCCAGTCCGTTGCGGATGACCCGCCGGACGACGACGAGGTCCTGCTCGCCGCCATCGACGTTGTCATGGACCCCTGTCACGCACCGACGTCCCCTGCGGCTCCGACCGCGGCCGGCGCCTTTCTGGACCGCCTCCCGTACCGACCGCGCCGTCGTAGGGAGGTCGCCTTGAAGGCTGGCGCGCTCTCCGAGGAGGACGTGGCCTGGATCAGCTTCCAGCTCAGGCGGGCGACCGAGCCGACCATCAACCGAGCGACGGTCCGGGTCCGGCCTGTTCCGACCCGGCTGATCGCGCAGGCGCGTGCGCTCCACCAGGGGATGCCCGAGGGCGATGACACCGTCGGTTACCTGCGCCGTTACGCCCAGGTGCTGCTGGATCTCCTGGACCTCGTGAGGGGTGACGCCCCATGACGCCCCCTCTCCCCGTGCTCGCCGACCCCACCCGTTCCCTCCTCTCGTCCCGTTGCCGGAGCATCATGACCGCCGACTTCGAAGCCGCTCCCGACCCGCAGAACGCCGAGCCCGTCGGCGACCCGACGCTTATCCGGCTCCGGTCGGATCTGGCGGCGCTGAGGCGGCTGGGGAAGCAGTACGACGGGAAGTCCGGTGACACAGAGGACGTGCTGCGGCTGGTGACGCCCTGGCTGCCGGTCGCCGAGGGGCGCCTGCAGGCCGCGGAGGGTTCGTCCGCCGACCAGGCCCGCTGGCGGAGCCTCATCGACGAGGTACGCGCCAGTTCCGAAGCGGACTTCGTGACGGCGAGCTCGGCGGCGCGGTCGCTGCTGCGGGGGCTGGTGGAGGCGTTCTTGCCGGGGCCGAGCGTGAGCGAGCTCGCGGACCGCGTGCGCAGGGGAATTGCCGACGGCGCCCTTCCGCCTGGAACCCTGCTGTCGCGTCTGCGCATCCTGGCGGACGCAGGGCTCACTTCGGCCTCCGGAACCCGTGTGGATCTCGCTCTCCAGGACCTCGCGGCCGACGGCCTGGTCGTGGTCCGTTACTCGAACCAGGTCCTGGTGGCGGGCCCCAGGAGCGCGTACGACCAGGTCACCGTCGCGGCCGACTTGCTGCGCGTACTGGTGTCCACCGGCGTCTATCCTCTGATGTCACCCCTGCCCGTCCAGCAGGATCTGTCCCGGCTCCTTGCTGCCGAGAGGTCGGTCGTCAGCCGGGCCTTGCGCCGGCTGCACGAGGAGGGGTACCTCTCCGTCCAGCACAGCAGGCGAGCGGTGGTCCGCCCGGTGCCGCCGGTCCCGGTGAGCGGGCCGCCCACGCTGGAGGACTTGGTCGGGCGGCTGCGCAGTGCGGCGCCGTCCGGTACGAGTCTCGACCGCGCCGGCCTCCGAAAGAGCTGCCGCCGGGCCAAGGTCTGGTGGCACCGCCGCTCAGCCCCCGACGCCGAATCGCTGCGAGAGGTGCGCCAGAGCCTGGTCGCCTCCGCCGCGGACCTGCTTCCTCTCGCCGCCCGCCGGCACCCGGATGACCCGGACGCACACGCCGCCCTGGGGTTCACCGTCACCGCCGCGCTGCACGACTGGCCGGCGGAGCGGGAGATCGAGGTCTGGCGTCTGGCGTGCGTGGCCACCGCCGTCCTGGACGTCCTCGACCTCGCGGGGGATGCCGCGTGAGCGCCGACCGCCTGCCCCAGACCCGGAGCGTGATGAGTACCGCCCCGATGCACCCCTACCTCGCGCGCGAGCTGGTCGCCCGGGCGAAGGAGGCTGACGAGCACTGGGCCCGGCTGGCCCGGATGCAGCCGGCCGACCAGCAGATCGGCGCGGCCCGCCACATCGATCACGGCAACGCCGCGGTCCTGGCGCGGGCCGTCGCGGACTACGGGTGGCCGGGCGTGCCGCTCGTCGGAGAGGAAGGTGCGAGGGCCGCGTGGCGCCTTGCTCTTCGTGCCGATACCCGGGCCGACGTCCAGCGGCTCGCCTCCCGGCTGATGTACGACGCCGTGGGCCGGGGTACCGCTTCCCTGTCTCAGTGGGCTCACCTCTACGACCGGTGTCTCGTGAACGCCGACCTGCCGCAGCTCTACGGCACCCAGTACCGTCTCGGCCCCGACGGGCCCCAGCGGCAGGCGGTGTCCGACCCGGCCGGCGACCTCGACGCGCGCCGGGCCGCCGTGGGACTCCCGCCCGCCAGCCTCGCGCTGCGCAGACTGCGCGACCGCCTGACAGCAAGCCCGTGCTTCGGCGACACGGCACCCGCTGCCCTCGTGGGCGCGGCATGACCGCCGCTGCCGCCCCGGACGCAGCCGTGAGCCTCCGGGAGAAGGCGCGGGCGCTCGCGGAGGAGGTTCTGGTGTGGGCGCCGGACGGTGAGGACCGGCCGCCGCTGGACCGGGCCGTCATCGCGGTGCACCAGCTCAACGCGTACGGGGAGCGTCTGCGCGACGCGGTCCGGGCCGGTGTGCGGCCGGACTCTCCCGACCGCACGCTGGCCGTCCTCGGCGAGGCGCACAGGCGGCTCGGCCAGCCGCTGACGTCCGCGGTGCCGCCGTTCGTCCTCACGACCGACACTGCCGTCCGCCGGGCGCAGAACCTCGCGCGCCTCGTGGCCGGGCTGCTGTCCGCCCTGGACGCCGCCCCTTCCACTCCGCCCGGTCTGGGCGGAAACACCACCAACACCCCTTGAGAGAAAGGACTTTCCGATGAAGTTCGGTACCACGGCGGTACTGCTTGCGGGCGCGGCTGTGGCCGGCGTCGGCGTGGCCCGCCTGCTCCAGGAGGCGAAGCACCAGCGGGAGCGGGTCGACATCGCCCTCGCCCGCAACCAGCTCGACTGGCTGGAGAAGGTCTCCACGGACCCCGCCGTGGCGGCGACGTGGGCGCCCGCCGGCATGAAGCCCGAGGAGTACATGGGGCTGATGTCCGCCAACCACATGATCTGCACCCTCAGCCTGCGCGACCGGCTCGGCCGCGTGAGCAGGCACCAGCTCCGCCTCTACGCCTCGATGATCATGCGCAACGAGACGGCCCGGCGGTACTGGGACCGGTTCGGGGACCTGCGGATCCAGGAGGCCCTGGGAGACCCGCGGGCCGAGCGGCTGAACGACGCCCTGGAGAAGGCCGCGGACGAAGCCGTACGGGCGGCCGAGCGCGAGACCCAGCCCGCCGCCGCCTGACGCGGAGGGGGGCATACCGCGCCGTCCTGACGGCGCGGACCTGAACCGGGGCCTTCCTCGCCCGAGGGAGGCGGCGCACCCGTCCGCGCCCCGGCCGCACCTCCATGGGGGAGCTCGCGGCCGGCCCTCCCCCCTCACCGGTACCGGGAGCCCGGGGCCGGCACGGCATCCCCCGCCCCCAAAGCACCCCTTTTGTACCGACATGACCGTCAGTGGAAGCGGGGGCGGTGTTCTGGCCGCCCGCTTCGTGCGGCTGGCGCCGGCAGACACGGAGGAGAGCGATGACCTGGTGGGGAGCCCTGTTCGTCGCCGGGTTCTGCGGGGCGGTCCTCTTCCTCGTGGAGATCGCGCCCCGCCTGCCGGGCCGGCGCCGCGCCGACGCGGGAACAGCGCCACCACCGACCGACCAGCACGCCCACGACGACCAGAAGGGAGCGCCTTGACCATGAGGCCCTCCTCGACGATGCGCAGAAGCACCCGCACGGCGCTCTCCGCAGCGGATCCCCGTATGCCCGCGCCCGGCCAGGCAAGATCCGGTACGCAACAGCTCCCCCGCGTCCGCGGAAAGGGAGCGGGGCCCGACCAGCCGATGCTCCTCACCCTGCGCGAGGAGCTGCGCTCGGGCGTCTGGCGGCCCGGGACGGTGCGTACCCAGACCGGCCTGCGGACCCGCTTCGGCGAGACCCACCTCATGACCACGGCCGTGACCCGTGTCCTGCGCGACGAGGGCCTGGTCGCGCTCGACGGGCTCCCCGGTGTGCGAGCCCTCGGGCCCGAAGGTCAGCCGGCCCACCGCACCAGCACCGCGACCGACGAGGTCGTGCAGGCGATCCGGAAGCGGCTCACCGACCACACCTACCAGCCCGGCGAGCAAATGCCGCCCCAGCAGTCCCTCGCCATCGAGCTCGACACGTCACGGACGACGATCCAGCTCGCCTTTCTCCAGCTCACGCTGGAGGGGCTGCTGCGCCGCCACCAGGCGGCCGAGAGGCCCGGGACGTACGTCCTCGACCCGTCCCGGGAGGCTCGGGAGGCTCTTCTCCTGGCCGATCTGCAGGTGGCGATGCGCCGGGGCGGGTGGACGTGGGCGGAGTACCCCGACGCCGTCGAGCGCGCGCTGCACGTTCTCGTCGGCTCCGCCGCACGAGCGGGGGCTGAGCCGTGACCGACACCTTCACCGTGATCGCCGCCCTGCTGACGCTCGGCCTGGCGGGTGCGAGCGCCCGGCACAGACAGAAGAAGCCGGCGCCTGCCTTCCCGACCAGGCGGAACGGGTCTCCCTCCTGCACCGGCTTCCTCGCCGACCGCGCCGCCGCCCCGCTCGACCTCGGAGTGACCTGACCGTGTCTCTTTTCTCTCTCCGCCGACCGGCGGACCCGGCCGTCGTACGGACGGCGACCAAGCTGAAAGAAGACCTCGCCGCGCTGCGGCGGGTGACCACCCGCCGCGCCTGGCCGGCGGCGGCCGTCGCGGAGGCGCACCACCACATCTATGCCTCGACGCAGCCGTGGCTCAGTCTGGCCCGGACCCGGCGCGACACGACGGACTCGCCGGCCGACCGGGCCCGGTGGGACATGTGGATCGCGGCGCTCACCCCGCCCGAGCAGTCGGTCCGGGGCACCTACGCCCAGGCGTGCGTCCTCGTCGGCCAGGGCCGGGAGATGCTGCGGGCGCTGCGGGAGACGCTCGCCCCCTGTCCCTCGGTCGGGTCGGTCGCCAACGAGATCGAACGGCTCATCCGGGCAGGGGCGCTGAAGCCCGCCGCCCGAGTTCCCCGCAGGTCGCTGGCCAGGCGCCTTCGGGTGCCGGCCGTGTACGTCGACCTGGCGCTCGCGGACCTGGCCGCGAGGAAGCTGGTGGAGATCCGCGCCAGCGGGAGCGCCGTCGTCCTGGACGCCGCCGCCCGCGTGAGCGCTCCCGGTCTCCAGCAGGACCCCGCCATCGACGAGACCTCGGTGGGAGCGGCATGACCACCCTCGTCCCCTCGCTCGTCACGGCTTCTCTGCCTCCCCTGGACCGGCAGGTTCTGGAGCTCATCGCCGAAGGCCACAGGGATCCGGAGGTGGCGGCCCGGCTCGGACTGGGGACCGTCACGCGCGTGCGGTCCCGGCTCGACCAGATCGCCCGCCACTTCGGTCTGGAGGCCGTGGTCCGGCCGCAGCTCGTCCACCACGGCTACGCCTGCGGCGCGGTGCCACCGCCCCCTCTGCGTCACCCGCTCCTCCTGGACGCGGACGCGTTCGACCTGGTCCGTACGCTCGCCGCCGGCAAGACCCTCACCGCCTACGCACGCCAGCGGGGAACGGCCTCCCACCAGGCCACTTACCTGTTGGAGAAGACCTCCGCCAGGCTTGGGGCGACGACGCGACCCTCGCTGATCCGGCACGCCTGGCAGCGGCAGATCCTCGGCCCCCGCCCGTTCGCCGCCGACCTCGCCGCCCTGCACGCCCAGCGCCCGCGTCCGCCGGAGACCGGGCGGTGGCTGATCGTGCCCCTGCTCAGCGACTACCGCCTGGCGGCCCCGGCCACCAGGCACTCCCCCACCCGGCACCTCGACATCGCCGACCGCGAGGAAGCCCTCGTCGCCGCCCGCTTCCTCGCCGACCGCGAGGGCTACGCCCCCCTGTGGGTCACGCAGCCCTCGCAGCCCGGCCGGCCGTACCGCGTGAGCTGGGGCCGGCGGACCGCGGCGGCCCAGCCGCGGCACGGCTTCGACGCCGAACCGGTCCAGGGCCTCCGGTCCGCCTGACCCCCGGCCGCGTCCGGCCTCGCTCGCCTCTGTCCCCTTCCTCTCTTTCTCGTTCAAGGACTGCCTCATGTGCCAGCACCAACCCGCCTGCCCATCCGCTGTATCCTCCGACCGGGAGGCGGCCAAGCCGGTCGCAAGCCACCCCGAGCAGGGCTGGACCCTGCTGTGCAACGGCGTCCTGCTCTTCGAGGACACCGGCGAGCTGCTGCCCGACGGCCGGATCATCGCCCCGCACCGCCCCACGACGGCGGTGGCCGCGTGACCGCCCTCCCCTACATCCCCCGCCAGCACACCGTCGGCCCCACGCCCGTCGCCGGCCCGCGGATCGAGGACCACGGGCTGCTGAGCGACCAGCAGGGCAGCGCCCTGGTCCGCCGGGACGGCACCGTCGTCTGGCTGTGCATGCCGCGCTTCGACTCCCCCGCCGTCTTCGCAAGCCTCCTGGGCACCGAGGAGCACGGCTTCTGGCAGATCGCGCCCGCCTGCCTCATGGAGGGCACCGCCGTCCCCGGCTCGGGCCGCCGCTACATGGGCAACTCCCTTGCCCTTGAGACCACGTGGGTCTGCGACACCGGCACGGCCACCGTCCGCGACTTCATGGTGCCCGGCGGCGGGTCCCCGCGCCTGGTGCGGATCGTGACCGGCGTGACCGGCAAGGTGACCATGCGGTCGCTGCTGCGGGCCCGCCCGGACTACGGACGCACCGTGCCCCGGATCGCCGTCTTCGACCGGCGGCACGCGATCGACCTCCCCCAGGACGAAGACGCCCGGCTGTGGCTCGACGCCGACGCCCGAGTGCGCGTCGAAGGCGCCGATCTCGTCTCGGACTTCACCGTCGCCGAAGGCGAGACGATCTCTTTCGGGCTCTCCTGGCGGGAGGGCGTGGACAGCCCGCCGCCCGTCCCCGTCGACGACGCCCTGCTCGGGTTCACCCTCGATTTCTGGGAGGAGTGGGCGGCCCGCTGCACCTACACCGGCCCGGACCGCGAGGACGTCGTCCGCTCCCTGCTCACCCTGGCCGGGCTCATCTACGCCCCGACGGGCGCGATCGTGGCCGCCCCGACCACCTCGCTGCCCGAGGAGATCGGCGGCACCCGCAACTTCGACTACCGCTTCGGCTGGCTGCGCGACACCGCCATCGCCGCCGGCTCCTTTCGCCGGTTCGGCTACCTGCGCGAGACGTTCGCCTGGGCGATGTGGGCGGCGCAGGCCGTCAGCAGCGCCGGCCGCCTGCAGATCATGTTCGGGGTCGGCGGCGAGACGGAGCTTCCCGAGCGGGAGCTGGACTGGCTGCCGGGGTACGAGGGATCGAAGCCGGTCCGTATCGGCAACGCCGCCGCGGGCCAGCTCCAGGTCGACGTCTACGGCGAACTCGCCATGGAGTTCCACGAGCTCGCCCTGGCCGACAGCAGCTGGTCCCGGCGTCTCGGCTCGCTCGTCGTCACGCTCGCCACGGAACTGGAGCAGGTCTGGGACCAGCCGGACTCGGGCATCTGGGAGATGCGCGGGCCCGAACGGCACTTCACCCACTCCAAGATGATGGCCTGGGCAACGTTCGACCGTGCCGTCCGCACCATCGAGGCCGGTCACGCCGACGGCCCGCTGGACCGGTTCCGGGGCCTGCGCGAGAAGATCCACGCCGAGGTTTGCGAGCACGGCTACGACTCCGACCGCAACGCCTTCACCCAGTCGTACGGGTCGCGGGAGCTGGACGCCTCACTCCTGCACGGCCTGCTCGCCGGTTTCCTGCCCGCCGACGACAAGCGATTCATCGGCACCGTCGAGGCGGTCCAGCGCGAGCTGGGCACCGACGACGGGTTCCTGCTGCGCTACCGGACCCACGGCGGCGAGGTCGGGCCCGACGGATTCGCCGGTGAAGAGGGCCGGTTCCTGATCTGCACGGGGTGGCTGGCCGAGGCCCTCGCCCGGATCGGCCGGCCCGACGACGCCCGCACCGCTCTGGCCAGCCTGCTCGCCGTCCGCAACGGGCTCGGCCTGCTCGCCGAGGAGTACGACCCCGCCACCGGCCGCCAGCTCGGCAACTTCCCGCAGGCGTTCAGCCACATCGCCCACCTCGACGCGACCGCCGAAATCACGGCCCTCGAAGCCTGCAGCATCGCCGAGCCGGCGGGAGCGGAGTCGTGACGACCAGGACCCGAACGCGTCCGGTCCTGAGCCGCTGGGACATCCCCCACTGGATGCCGGACAGCAGTCAGACCCTGCCCGCCCGCTGCGGCGAGGACTTCACCGCGATCCGCGTCCCGGCCGACCTCGCCCGCCCGGCGCTGACCGCACTGGGGCCGCGCACCGGCCCCGTCCTCGCCAACCGCACGACGCGGACCTGGCACTTCCTCCTGCCGTCCGACTCCGTCCTCCCGGCCGACTGGCCCCACGGCGTGCGGGTCATGCCGAAGGGCAGGTCCATAGGCATCCCCCCGCTGACCACGACCGGCGGCCTGGACGTCCACTGGGCCGTGCCCCCCGGCCTGGGCTCCACCTCGCCCGCCGACCTGCACCGCGTGCTGCGCGACCCCCGGCTCCTGACCGCCCGCGCCGCTCCCGCGCCGGCCGAACCGCCGACCGCTGCGACGGCGCCGGTCCGCGCCGCCGCCCCGGCCAGGCCACGCCCGCTCACCTCGGCCCAGCTGAGGGTCGGGCAACTCCTGCTCACCGGGGCGTCGGACGCGCAGATCGCCGAGGAGCTGGGCCTGCCTGTCGGGATCGTCCGCCGGCACCTGACCTCGATCGGCCGCCGCTTCGACGCCCCGACCGCTGCCCGCAGGGCCACCGCCCTGCTCGCGGGCGGCCACGTCTCTCCGCCTCCGGTGTCGATGCTCGCCCCGGACCTCGCCGAGACCGACCTCGCCGTCCTGCGCGTCCTCGCCGGCCTCGCCACGGAGGACGACCTTCCCGAAGACCTTCGTCCCACCGGTCTGTTCCTCGACCGCGTCGACGAGCTGCGTGAGCGCTGCGGCGCCCGCAGCGACCCGCACCTCATCGCCCTGGTCGCCTTCTGGGAACTCCTGCCCGACCTCATCACCCCCGCCGCCGCCTCCGGAAAGGAGCAGCTGCCGTGATCCGCATGGCTCGCTTACCCGCCCCCGCCACCAGAATCGGGTGGTCCGCCCTCGACCTCCTCGAAACCGTCCCCGGGCTCATGCTCCTCGGCATGAACGCCGCCGGCCTCGCCCTGACCGGAAGCCTGATCGCCGACGAGATCGGCAGCCCCCGCGGGCTCGCCGCCGCGTCCGTGCCGGACCTGGAGCCGCACGCCGAAGAGCAGCCGCAGCACGCGGCCAACGCCACGGCAGACACCAGCACCAGCACCAGCACCAGCGTCTACCGCTACGAGCCCCACATGCCGGGGCCGGTCCACCAGGACGTCCCGCCGACCCACGGCGCTCTGCGCGGGGAGGGCTGGTCGTGACCCCCGACCCGCTCGCCCCCTACATCGGCGACCGGCCGCCCACCCTGGACGAACTGGACCAGGAGCTGCGGAAGACCGCCGCCGAGCACCCGGCGTTCTGCGTCCTGTCCGAGATCGGCCGCTCCCGCGAGGGCAGGCCCATGACGATGCTGACCGTCCAGGGCGGCCCCCAGCACGTCCTCGTCCTCGGCGCCCCGCACCCGAACGAACCGATCGGACTCGCGGTGATCGCCGCCCTGGCCCGGTACCTCACCGAGCACCCCCAGACACGGGAAGACGTCTCCTGGCACCTCGTGGGATGCGCCGACCCCGACGGCGTCGCCGCCAACCAGGACTGGTGGTCGAAGACCTGGCCGCCGACGCTGGAGGACTACCACCGCGGCCTGTACCGGCCCGTGGCCGCCGCTCAGCCCGAGTGGACCTTCCCCGCCCCCGGCTTCGACGCGACCCTGCCGGAGACCCGTGCCCTCATGAGGGTGATCGACACCGTACGGCCGGCGCTGACCGTTTCCCTCCACGGAAGCGACTCCGGCGGGGTGTGGGCGATGGCCTCCCGCACCGAGCCCGCCCTCCCCAAGATCATGGGAGACCTGGCGGCCCGGTACGGCCTGCGCGCCGAGCAGACCCCGTCGGACTGCATCGGACTGCCCTCCTTCGGACCAGGCGCCTACCTCCTGGCGCCTCCCGCCGCCATCGAGCCGGACAGTTCTCACGGCAAGGGCGACGACCGCGAGTGGGAGCCGGCCGGATCCAGCAGCGCCCACTACACCGCCCGGCACGGCGGCCTCGGCCTCTTCCCCGAGGTACCGATGTGGGACTCCGACCCCATCCGGCTCTCCCCCCAGGAAGCCGTCGGCATCCTCGAAGACGCGCGCCACGTTCTCGGCGACCTCATCGCCGAGCTTGCAGCGGCTTCGGAAGAAGAGACCGTGTTCCTGGCCTCCGCGAAGGAGGTCCGCTCGATCACCCCTCTGATGATCCGGCAGATCCAGGAGAACCCCGAGGCCGGCCGCGACCAGGACCTCGTCCTCCTCGTCCCGGCGCGCGCCGCAGGCATGCTCCTGCGGCACGCCGACCAGCTCCTCGCCGCCGCCCCGGACCACGAACAGCTCCAGGCCCCGCGAGCGAAGACCGAGGCCGTCCTCCTCGCCTGGTGCCACCGGGCGGAAAAGGCCCTCCGGCCCCGGCCCATGCCGCTGTCGCGTACCGCCGGCTACCAGGCGGAGATGGTCCTGTCCCTGGCTGGCCTGCACCCGGCAGCGTCTGCCTCAACGCCCGGTCCGGAGCTGCGCGATGACCGTTGACGGGCCTCTCCTGGCCGGCCGCCACCGCGCCCAGGGCATCCGCGAGCAGATCAGCGTCCCGCTGATCCGGCCGACCAGCCCGGTGCTGCCCCGGGTCCGTTCCCTCCGGCGGCAGGGGGCCGGGTATGCCAGACGTCTACGCGGCAGTGCCGTCCGTCCGGACCGGAGCGGGCAGGGCGCGCAGGCGCTCGGCCAGTTCGGCGCCCGCACCGGTCGTTGCCGAGTCGAGGAGTCGGGTGAGGCGGGCAAGACGGCTGCGAGCAGTGGCCCGCAGCCTCGCGGGCGGAATGAGGTCCAGCACGTTCAGCGCGCGGCCGACAGCTGCCTCGGGAGCGTCGTGGGCTTCGGCGAGGGCGAGCACGAGGGTGGCCGCCACCCATCCCGGGGTGTGCTCCGGGGCTGCCGCAATGGACGTGCGGGCTACGCCGGCGGCCCGGTCGTAGCGCTCCAGGGTGAGGTGGGCTTCGGCGACGTGGAGGCGGTGCTCGGCACGGTCGTATCCGAAGCGGCCCGGGATTTCGACGACCGTCCGCATGATCTCGTCGCTCTCGCTGACGACGTCGTCCGCGCGGGAGGCGTCCCCCAGCGCGGCAAGCGTCGGCAGCAGGGCCCAGCCCAGGAGCTGGGCGCGGCGCAGGCCGGCGGGGGCGTGCTGGAGGCCGTGCTCGGCGTGTCCGCGGGCGTGGTCCCAGTCGCGTCGGGAGGTGGCGACCATGGCCAGGGCTCCGCTGGACCAGGCGGTGAGTGCCGTCTCGCCGGTGGACTTGCCGATGGCTCCCGCCAGGGTCAGGTGAGCGCGGGCGCCGGCGCGGTCGTCGAGGTGGTAGGCGAGGTTTCCGAGGAGGGCGGAGAGCCAGCCGACTTGCCGGTGCAGGCCGCGGGCTGTGTCCCGGTCGGCTGCGGCGACCACGGTGGACAGCAGGTTGCGGGTGGCCCGGACCTCGTCGTGGAGGGTGGACGGCGGGTGCTTGCTGTAGTTGAGGGCGTAGTGCTCCACTGCGGCCTCGGCCAGGGCGACGAGCGACGGCGAGCCCTCGGGCGCGTCCAGGACGGCCCACTGCACGGATTCACGGATGGCGGGCAGCCCGCTCTCGGTCGTCATGGATGCCTTTCGGTCGATGCCCTGTTCCTCACGCTGCCGCCGACCGTAGTCGAGCGGCAACGGAGCCGCGCACGTACTGCACCACAGGTGGTTCGTGGCGAGCCCGAGCTGGTCCGGGCGTGCCCCGTATGCCCGGGAGATCATGATCCGGTACTCGTCGCCGGGCTGCGCCTGCCCATGCTCGTACCGGCACAGCAGAGCCTGCGACAAGGCCGGCGGCAGCAGGTCGTCCGCCAGGTAGACCTGAGCGACCTCGCGGATCGCCTGTGCTCGGGACCATCCCAGAGCCAGGCGCCACGCCTCCAGCGCCGTGAGTTCGGGAATCGCGGCCCGGAGCACGGTGACGGTGCGCTCCTGGCTGTCGCCGTCTCGCTGGCACTGGGCCCGCAGCCGGGTCGCTTCCCGCTGGATCTCCGCCCGCCGCGCTCGCGATACCTTCCCCACCGTCCGCCCCCTCGTCGCCCTGCCACGTCCGCACCCCTCGGGATGCGGACGGGCTTTGACCGCAGCAGTCAATGTTCCTACAGCACACACTCAATGACTGCCCCTCAGCACGAGGCGCATCGTAGGAACCAGCGCTCCAACTGCCCTGAGCGACACCATTTCGCCGGACCAGCCCATGGCCGCAGGCGGATCGTGCGGGACGCACTCGTCGGGACGCGTTCGCCGGCCGCGCGGGGACCGCCGGCGCCCCAGGAATCCGTACCGGTACTGGCGACTCCCGAGCGAGGCGCCGGAGAGGGCCGCAGACGCCCTCGCTCCCTCCGTCACGAGAAAGGGACTCCCGTGGAGACTACCCCTGTTCCTCTGCCTTCCGGCAGGTTCACCATCGGCAAGACGTTCGACTTCGAGGCCGGTCACCGCCTCGCCAGCCTCCCGCCCGAGCACAAGTGCTCCCGGCAGCACGGCCACACCTACCAGGTCGAGGTCGTGCTCTCCGCGTCCTCCCTCCAGGGGCCGGGATTCGTGACGGACTTCGGTGACCTCGCCCCCTTCAAGCGGTACCTCGACAGCGAGCTCGACCACCGCAACCTGCACGAGGTCTTCGCCTTCGAGCCGACGTCCGAGCTGCTGGCGCAGTACCTGGCGGGCTGGTTCCTCGCGAACATGCCGCCGGGGATCGCCGGGCAGCTGGCCGCCGTCCGCGTCCGCGAGACCCAGCGGAGCTGGGCCCGGTTCGACGTGGCCACCCCGTGACCGGCACCGCAGCAACCGTGGACGGGCCTCTGGGGCAGCTGCTCGTCGCCG
Source organism: Streptomyces sp. NPDC001744 (assembly GCF_042892575.1). Lineage (NCBI taxonomy): Bacteria > Bacillati > Actinomycetota > Actinomycetes > Kitasatosporales > Streptomycetaceae > Streptomyces > Streptomyces sp. NPDC001744. The sequence continues at coordinate 96,376 of NZ_JBIAUG010000002.1, read as the reverse complement.
AGCGCTTCGGCGTCGAGGTGCCCACCTTCCAGGGCGAGGGTCCGAGTTGCGGCCATCCGGCAATCTTCATCCGGCTGTCCCGCTGCAACCTGACCTGCGAGTCCTGCGACACGAAGGAGACGTGGGACTGGAGCCAGTTCAAGCCTCAGGAGGTCTCGACGCGCGAGTCCGTGCCGGACCTCCTGGCGTGGGCGCTGCAGTCGCCGGTCGAGCTCGTGGTCATCACGGGCGGAGAGCCGCTGATCCAGCAGCGGAACCTGGTCCCCCTGGTGCGACGGCTGCTGGAGGCGGGCCGACGGGTCGAGTTCGAGACCAACGGCACGTTCATGCCCGACCCCGCGCTGCTGGTCGACGGTGTCCGGTTCAACGTATCGCCGAAGCTGGCGAGCTTCGGGATGGACGAGGCCAAGAGCATCGTGCCGTCCGTGCTCCGGGCGTTCGCCGCCTCCGAGCGGGCCGCTTTCAAGTTCGTCGCCTCCTCCGTCGCCGACATCGACCGGATCGCCGAGCTGGTGGACCGGCACGGGCTCGCGCCGGTGTGGGTGATGCCCGAGGGCACCACCGCGGAGGCCATCACCGCGACGGCCCGGGAGCTCGCGGACGCGGTCGCGGCGCGTCACTGGTACTTCACCACGCGCCTGCACGTGCTCGCCTTCGCCGACGCCCGAGGCCGCTGACCGTGCACCCCACTCATCTGCTCTTCTCCACCGTCCCCGGAAGCGAGACGACACCCATGACGAGCGCCACCACGATGGTCCCCAGTACCACCGAACCCGGCCGCCCCATGCCGCGCGTGGACACCAGCCGGGTCGCTGCCCTGATCGGCGACCTCCTGGTCGAGCTGGGCGAGGACCCCGCCCGCGAAGGGCTGAACGGCACCCCGGAGCGGGTCGCGACCTGGTGGAGGGACTTCCTCTCCCCGGCCGACGCCCCCGCACTCACGTGCTTCACCGAGTCCCATCTGGACGGCCAGCTGGTCGTGGTGGGCGGCATGAGCGTGTGGTCCCTCTGCGAGCATCACATGCTCCCCATGAACCTGCAGGTGGCGGCCGGATACGTGGCGGACGACGAAGTGGTGGGCCTGTCGAAGTTCGGCCGCCTCGCCCAGTTCGCCGCCGGACGGCTGCAGGTCCAGGAACGCTTCACTCGCCAGGTCGCCGAGCACCTCGTCGGCGTCCTCGGCCGCGAGGACGTCGCGGTCACCGTGCGCGGGGTGCACCTGTGCATGAGCATGCGTGGCGTGCGGATGGAGGACGCCCGCACCACGACGGTGCATCGGGGCGGCCGTTTCCGCACCGACCCGGTTCTCTCCCAGGAGTTCCTCACCATCGCCGCCGGGCAGTGGGGAGGGCGGTGATGGCCAAGAGCATCGACTTCTCCGTGATCGCCCCGCCCGCCTACCTCCGTGCCTTCGTCGCCCAAGAGCCCGCCCGGGTCCACCACGTCGCCGCCCAGCGGGTCCTGACGGACCTCTCCTACCGGGACTTCTTCGCCCGGGAGGCTGTACGCGGCGCCGAGATCATCGTCGACAACGGGCTCTTCGACCTCGGCTACGCCCTGCCCGCCGCCGACCTCGTCCGGGCCGCGCTCGCGGTGTCGGCGCGGGAGATCATCCTGCCCGACGTCATGCGGGACGGGGCCGCCACCTTGAAGGCCAGCGAGCAGGCCGCGCGCGAGATCCGGGAGCTGTCTGGTGACACCTTCCGGCTGTGCGCGGTCCTGCACGCCTCGGACGACGAGGAGTGGAGGCGGACCTACGACGCGTTCGTGAACAGCGGCTGGGCCGGGGCCATCGCCCTGCCGGCCTCGCGCCGTCCGGATCGGGACGGGCAGCTGTGCCGCACCCGCTGGCTGGCGACCGCCTACCTGGAAGAGCACGGTCTGGTCGACGACCTGATCGTCTACCGGCTGCTGGGTCTGGGCCGGACCGGGCACCTGGAACTCGTCGAGCAGCGCGAGCACGAGTGGATCTCCTCCGTGGACGGCGCAGCGCCGGTCATCCTCGGCGCGATGGGCATCGCCCTGCGACTCGAAGGCCCCTACGAGAAGCCCTCCACGCCCCGCATCGAGAACCTCGGCCCGATCCTCCCGAACCGCTTCGACCTGATCCGGCGGAACATCGCCGTCGTCCGTACCGCGGCCGGCAGCAGTGTCACGATCGCCGAGGAGAACCGATGACGTCCCTGATCGCCGCTCCCGCCCCCGGGCTGCTGCACGCGAGCCCGGTCGACTTCCACGGGCACACCATGAGCCCCAGCCGTCTGCTTCGCTACCTGGAGATCAAGGTCCACGACCTCATCCAGGAAAAGGACTGGGACAGCATCCGCGTGGTGGGCGGCTACGACCGCACCGCGGTGGTCTCCCGATACGAGAAGACCGGGAAGCTGTTCAACATCGAGCGGCCCACCGCGACCGTACAGGGCCGGGACCTGGTCCTCCAGGCGTTCCCCGGCGCCGACTACGTCCAGCACTACGCGCTGATCATCGCCACCTATCTGGCCCTGACAGGGCGGCCGGCGGACATCGTCACCTACCAGCCGCCCGGGCAGGAACAGTGCCGTTCCGCTTTCGACACGCTCGATCTGGACCTGGACGGCGATCTGGTGATCGTCGGCTGGGGCCTTCAGCACCTCGCCCCCACGAACGGGGTGTGGATGCGGGGGCCCGGCTACGCCTGGCAGCGCGCGGAGATAGCCGGACGGCGCGTGGTCTACCTCGGGTTCCTCCACAGCATCTGGGGCGACGTCGCCGGACGGGTCGTCGCACGGCTGGCCCAGCTCGGCGCCGGCGACGTCGTCTACATCGGCAAGGTCGGCTCGCTGGCCCCCGGGATCGAGCCAAACACCTGGCTGGCGACGGGCAACACCAGCCTGCTGCGGGGGTCGCTGGTGACCTGGGACGACTTCTTCGGCGACTTCGCCGCCGCCCAGGGCGGCGTGCAGAGCGGCCTGCACGTTTCCTCGCCCTCGATCCTGCTGGAAGACACCGACTGGCTGGCCCGGCACATGCCCTCGTACGCCTTCGTCGACCCGGAGATCGGCCCGATGGGGGCAGCCGCCCACACGGCAGGGATCCGGTTCGGATACCTGCACGTCATCTCCAACAACCTCACCGCGCACTACCCCGCCGACCTGTCCAACGAGCGGCACGACGACGTCCTGCGGCGGCGAGCCGTCCTCATCGACCGGATCCGCACCATCATCACCCACCGCCTGGCCGGCACTCCGGCCCGCTCCGGGGAAGGAACCCGATGACGACCAGCACGACGTCCGCCCCTGAGCCCGGGCGGCTGATCACCTTCGTCGGCGGCGACGGAGCCGGCAAGTCCACCCTCGCCACCCGCCTGCACCAGGCCCTGACCGACGCCGGCCACGAGGCGATCCTCGTCGGCAAGCACACCACCGACATCACGGCGGACCCGGAGCTGTCTGCATACCTCGACCGCCTCAACCAGCTGGTCTACCGGCGCGACGCCCACGTCGCCCAGGCGTGCGGCGACTACTACTGGCTGCTGGCCCTGGCCTCCTGGTACACCCTGCAGGACCGACTCGTGATCCGGCCCGCGCTCGCTGCCGGCACCCACGTGGTCCTCGACAACGCCCACCACAAGATCCTCGCCCGCTACGCGGTCAACCCCGAGGTCCCCGCCCGCCTCGCCGAACAGGTCTTCGCCCATCTGACCGAACCCGACCTGGTGTTCTTCCTGAACATCGGCGCCCGCGAAGCCCTCGCCCGCAAGGGCTCGTTCACCTCTCTGGAGACCGGCCACTCCGGCGACGGAGACGAGGACTTCATCCGCTACCAGGACACCGTCCTGAACCAGATGCGCGAACAGGCGTCCTGCAGCGACTGGCTGTGGCTCGACGTCGCGGGCCTGGACCGGGACGAGGTCTTCAAGACGGCCGCCGGCAACCTGGCTGACTGTCTGAACCTGACCGTCTGACCCACCCCACGCACTGATCGGCGAGGAACCACCATGGACCAGAGCCTGCCCACCAGCGGGACGTACGTATGCCACGGCATCACCTGGGCGAACGGAGCCCCCTGTCTCCTGCTCGCCCCGCCGCCCGGCAAACCCCTGCTTCACGCCCAGGTCGTGGGCGGGCGTCTGGCCTACCAGGTGAACGATGCCGGCCGGTGGTGCACCGGCCGGTACCGGTTCGCCGACCGCGTCCGCGTCGAAGCCGTCGCCTGCCCCGACCAGGCCCCGGCCGAGACCGGCGGCCAGTGCGCCGCCTGCACCGCGCGGGACGAATTCCGCTTCGCCCACCAGTTCCACTCCGGGGGCCACGTCCCCGACGCCCTGGCCGCCTACATGGCTCAGCCGCACTGGCTCTACCTGGCGACGTTCGCCGACGGCACCACCAAGGTCGGCACCGCAGCCGAACCCCGAAAGCGCTCCCGCCTCGACGAGCAGGGGGCCCTGGCGGCCACCTACCTGGCCAAGAGCCCCGACGGGCGCACGGTGCGGTTCGTCGAGGACGCTCTCTCCCGGCGCCTGGACCTGACGCAGACCGTTCGGGCTGCGGCCAAACTGAAGGCTCTGGCGGCTCTGCGCGACCTCGCCCCCGTCCGCGCCGCCCACCAGCAGCACCTCGACCGGGCGGCCGAAGCCCTGTCCGAGATGAGCATTCCGGCCGTGCTGGAGCCGTGGGCGCCGCCCGCCGAAGGCGACCTGCTCCGTGCCCCCGTCACCGAGCGTGCCCTGTACCCGCACGACCTGCGCAAGGGCGAGCACGGCCTGACGGTGCTCGCCTGCGTTGGCTCCCAGGGCCTGGCCACGCTCGACGGTGACGACCTGCCCTACCTGCTCGACCTCGGCGTCCTCAAGGGCCACCGCATCACCCTCGGGCCGCAGTTCTCCTCCCCCGCCGCCGCGGTGCAGTCCGCTCTCTTCTAACCCTTCAAGCCTCTGGTCCGGCCCCGGCCGCGGCCCCGATCCGTGAAGCGAGGACCTCTCCACCATGGCACCCCAGGACGCCCTGACCGGCTGGGACGAGACCGCCACCGCCGAGGCGTACGAAGCCTTCACCCGCATCCACCCGATGTATAACGTCACCAGCCTCGACCTCGCCGGCAGAGCCGGGCTGGCCGACGCCGGTCTGGTGGTGGACCTGTGCGGCGGGGCGGGTACGACCGCCCGCGCGATTCTCGGCCTGGTCCCGGACCGGGCCCGGGTCGTCTCCGTGGACAGCTCCGGCGCGATGCAGCGTGTCGGCCGACGCTCCCTGTCCGATCCCCGGCTGTCCTGGATCACCGCCCCGGCCGAGCAGCTCGCCGCACACGTCCCGGCCGGCGGTGTGGACGCGGTGGTGTGCAACTCGGCGATCTGGAAGGCCGACGTCGCGGCGGTCTTCGCCGCCGTCGCCCGCGTCCTGCGCCCGGGCGGCCGGTTCGTCTTCAACATCGGCGGCGGCTTCGCGGGCGTGCACCACCCCGACGAGCGCACCGTCCGTACCGGCCCGTCGCTGAACACCCTCATCCATCTGGTCGCCGCCCGCGATCACGGCTACACCCCTCCGCCGAAGGCCACAGATACGGCACCGAAACTGCCGCTGGAGACGGTCACCACCGAGCTGGCCGCCGCCGGACTGGCCCTCGTCGAGACAGAGGTCACCGCCCAGCACGGCACCATGGCGGAGAAGAAGGCGTGGCTGTCCATTCCCGTGTTCGCCCGTCCGGCAGGCGGCGGGTTCACCCACGCCCAGCGGATGGAGATCCTGGACGCGGCCTACTCCCTGACCACGCCCGACACCCCGACCGTGACGAGCTGGCTCGTCGCCGTCGCCCAGCGGCCCGTGGACACGCCATGAGCATGGCCGCCTCTCTCCCCGTTACCACCGAGGACTCCTGCGACCACACCAGCGTCGGGGTGCTGGTTCCCGGACCGGAGGGGCTGCTGGTGTTCGAGCGGGCGACGCCGCCAGCCGGTCTCGCACCGGTCGCCGGCCACATCGACCAGCACGGCAGCCCCGAACAGGCCGCCCGCAACGAGGTGGCCGAAGAGGTCGGGCTCACCGTCACGCGCCTGCACCCGCTGCTGACCCAGTGGCGCCCCAACCACTGCCGACGCACGCCCAGCGGCCCGGTCGGGCACCAGTGGTGGATCTTCCAGGCCGAGGTCCGCGGAACTCTGCGCTTCTCGGCCAGGGAGGTACGTGCCCCCCAGTGGGTCCGTCCCGAGCAGCTCCAGCACACCGCGCTGCGCACCGTCGACTACGCCGAAGGCCGCCTGACCAGCAGCGAGTTCGAAAGCCGTCCCGGCCTGACCCCGGTGTGGTGCCACTTCCTGCATGCCCTCCGGCTGATCACCCTGCCGCCGTCCGCCCTCGCCCGGATTGACACCGTCCTGTGAACGGCCGCCGAACCACCCGGTCAGCGGGCGCGAGCCGCCGAGGTGGCCAGGCGCCGGGCGTGCGTACGGATGCGGTCGCGGTCGTCGGGGAACACGCTCTCCCACTCCTCGTCCAGGCGGAACCACGCCGCCGGCTGCCCCGGCTCCGCCGCGAGCGATACTTCGCGGTCGACGATCGCGGCGTAGGACAGGCCCAGCGTCGGGGACCAGTCGGACCGGTAGGACCGCACCGCCACGGCAGCTGGCTCGGCCAGCAGCTCGACCCGCAGGCCGGTCTCCTCCAGCAGCTCACGGACGGCTGCCGCACGCGGCGTCTCCCCCGGCTCTGCCTTGCCGCCGGGCGGAACCCATCCGCGGACACGGTGCTTGACCAGCAGCACGTACTCGAAGGCGGGATCGGTCACCCACACCTCGGCCGCCAACGGCTCCATCCGGCGCCGGCGTGCCTCCTCCAGCCAGGCCCGCGCCCCGTCGAACTCCAGCGCGGCAAGACCGGCATCCGCAACAGCCTCGTCCACGACCACCTGAACAGCTTCACCAAGACTCACCCGCACCACCCTAGGCCGACACCCCACCCGTGCGGCGCAGGACTGGCCCGCCGAACAGACGACCGTGCCTGACCAGGGGCCCTGTGTCGCAAAGGCAGCGGGGCGGCAAGCGCGGTGCCCACTTCACGAAAGGAAGGCAGGACATGAACACCAGCACGATGGCGCCAGGAGCATGGGTCGTCCTCGGCGGCGTCCATCTCCTCAACCGCACCCTGCCACGTCGGGCAATCGAGCCCCTCGTCCTCGTCCGGGTCACCCCGCAGGAGGTGAGCCGGCCGAGCACCACCGTGATCATCCGCTGGGACACGCTCGGAACATGTTCCGCCGAAGCGCTCCGCAGCGACGGCATCCGGATCGGCTCGGCCCGGATCAACGGTGAGGACCTGTTCCCCGACGCCATCGCCGGCACTGCCCTGCGCGGGCTGATCGGTGCCGAGGCCGCCGCGAGCCTGGTGCCCCTGTGCTACCTGGCCGAATACCCCGATGGCTACCACGCCTACGCGCAGATCCGGTTCCACCCCGAGGATGCCTGCTTCGTGCGCACCACCAGCGAGCCGATCGGCCACGGACCGGTTCAGGCCCTTCGCTGGCTCGACCCGGTCCTGGCCGCGCACCACGTGTCGAGCACGGCACTCAACAACCACCGCCGATACTTCCGCAAGCACTTTGAAGGCACCGAGCTGGAGTACAAGTACACCCTCGACCCGGCGCCCGACATCTGGGCCGCCTCCATGGAACTCCTCAAGGCGCTGCGCGACGGTGAGCTGGAGGGTTGCCGGCCGGAGTACCGGGAGGAATTCCAGATCCACCACACCGAGAACTACCTCTTCGAGGTCACCGGCCCCGATCCGGAGGTCGGCTACGCCTCCTTCGTTCCCACGGTCACAGCCGGCAACGTGCTCAAGCGGAAGTGGTTCGCCAAGGACACCTTCGCCCGCCGAGAGGAGCTGGTGTACGGCATCAACGTCACCTCCGACAGCTTCGAGGCTTACCTACGTAGCGAACTGGGCCTCCAGGTACGGGCTATGCCGCCCTTCGAGCGTGTCCGCTACGACATCCAGTGTGAGTCGATGCGCACCGGTCACGTCTACGGAATCTTCCTCGACCGCTGCGCTCTCCTCGCGGACCCCACGGTGATCCTCTCGCAGTGCGAGCTGGAGTACCTGCGCACGCGGGGGGTCCTCGCCCAGGACCAGGACGAAGTCCTCGGCGAGATGGAGCGCATCAACGGCTGGCTCCGAAACTACGTCGCCAGCCGTGGTTGGGCGGTCGAGCACACCTTCCACTCCAAGCTGAGCTTCCTCCGGAGCGCCGTCGCCGCCCGGCCGACCCTGGTGACGGCCGGCTACGTACGCCGCGCAGCGACCGGACCGGTGCCGTTTTGTCCCGGGCGATGACCGGCTCGCCGGAGGGGCTCGCCGGCGAAGGCGTGCGAGACTCTCGCCCCGTTGACCGGTGCGCGCCTTCCGAAGGCAAGCCGAGACCACGTGCACGCCGCCGCGGCGTGAGACGCGTGGATCGCGGTGGACGCGCGAACCTCCCGACGTCGGCGAGGCTGGTCTCAGCCGTCGTGGTGACCGTAGGTGTCGAGGATCTGCTTGGTGCTCTCGCCCCGGAAGACCACGTGCCAGTGCATGTGCTTGGACTCCTGGTACAGCCCGAGGTTCGTGGTCACCGAGCACGACCCGTGCTCCTTCTCGACCCCCGCAGCCACCTCGCGCACCAGCCCGACGACCTCCGTCAGCAGGCTCGCGTCGGCGTGGCCCAGGTCCGTCAGCGACGGCACGTGTTCTTTGGGGATCACCACGATGTGCACCGGGTGCGCGGGGTTGGTGTGGTGGAAGGCGAGAGCCCGGTCCGTCTCCGCGACGATCTCGATCGGCGCCAGGCCGGACAGCGCCTGGTGGCAGTAGAAGTCAGAGACAGCAGTATGACCAGTCGTCACAGTCGGTCACTTTCTGTTTTCGTCGGGCGAGTCGCGCGCCGGCCTGCAGGGCGCGTCTCCCCACACCCTGGAAATCAACCGGACCAGCCGGGTGCAGGCAAACTCAAGGTACACAAAGGGGTGTTACTGGCGCGCTTGATGGACCGGCTCGCCTTCGAGCTCGCCTTAATCCATGCCCGATCGGGTGATGCGTCGCACCCCAAGGACTGGCAGCGCACGGCGGGCGCAGTGCCCCCGCGCACCGCCTCTAAGTCAGTTGACCTGCGTCGGCGCGCAGATCGCTCGGGCGATACGGCTTCCGACAAGGCGTTCGGCGACATCGAGCGGGTACCAACCAGCGCCTGTCACCTCGGACTCCTGCAGACGCCCCACCTCGCCGCGGACCGTGGTGAAGGCGAAGCCGAGGTCCAGGTGGAAGTGCTCTGGCTCGCCCTTCTGAGGCCGGGCGGGCACCAAGCCGTACTCGACGTAAACGGGAGCCGACGAGACGGCAGAGACCTGGCTGGGGTCGATACCGGTCTCCTCCGCCAGCTCGCGCGCTGCCGCCTCGACCAGCGTGGCATCGGTCGGCTCGACGTGGCCGCCCGGCTGCAAGGTGATTCCGTAGGCGCGGTGCTCGACGAGCAGGATCTCGGCGCCTCTGCGGACAACCAGGGCACCGACGGTCACATGCAAGGGGAAGGTGAACCGGGAGGCGAAGTCCTGGCCTTGCCCCAAGAGACGCAGAGGCTCAGACAGCTGCTCAACCTCGTCCGGGTAGTGCTGCAGATAGGCACCAAGGGCGTCCGAGATGTCGGTGTCCGTGATCGCCACAAGTCAACTCCAGCGAAGGCGTACGGGGCGGGAAGGCTCGCACTCTACAAGTCGCACGGGATTCGCAGTACGCCAACGCGCTCATCTTCACGCCGAAGCGCTCGCTGGCGGCGTTTCGGCCAACCTCCTTCCTCAGTAGCCCTGTTGCTGCAGGCGGGTCGATGCACTGTCCACGCTCCGACACGCGCCGAATCTCGGGGATCCCACTGAGACCGAAAGACACCAGTTCGATATCCCGGCGCGGTCGTTGAGCTACCCGACCGCCCCACGCGACCGTCCAGGAGGAACCGCCGTTGACCTCGACTCCCGTGAACGATCAGCACAAGACCACACCGCCTCCTCCCCCGCCGGCGGAGATCACCTACACCGGGCAGTACTCCATCAACCCGCTCGCCGAGGTGTCCTTCCGGCGGATGTGCGCGCAGATCCCCGCCGTCCTGGGCCGGATCGCGCGGCTGTCCTGGCGGATCGACCGGGGCGCCGTGCAGCTGCTTCTCGGCTGCCAGCTGGTCACGGGCGTCTCGGCCGCCGTGCTGCTGACGGCCACCGCCCGCGCCATGGAACCCGTACTCGGACCCGGGTCCGCCGGAGACCGCCTGCGGGGTGCCCTGCCGGCGCTGCTCGTGGTGACGGTCGCCGCCGCCGTGGCTCGGACAGCGAGAGCGGTGGCCTCGTACGCGGGGCGGCGGATCACGCCGCGGTTGACGACGGAGATGGATTCGGCGCTGGTCGAGGCGGTGTGCCGAGTGGAGGCGGCTGCGTACGCGGAGGACGGTTTCTCCGACCGGCGTGAGGCGGCCGAGATGGGGGTGATGCGCACCCACGTGATGGTGGCCGACGCGCAGCAGTTCGTGTCGGCGGTGATCCGCATGGTCACCGCCGGAGGCGTGCTGTCGGTGCTGAACCCGCTGATGCTGCCGCTGCTGCTGCTCGCCGTGCTGCCGGCCGGTGTCGGGGCCGTGCTGAGCGCGCGGGTCGACTACGAGATCCACTACGGCAACATCGCGGATCGCAACGTACGCGGGATGATGCGCTGGTGGGCCACCGAGTCCAAGTACAGCGACGAGGTCCGCGCGAACTCCATGGTCGACTATCTCGTCTACTGGTACCGGGCTCTATCGGACCGGTGCGATCGGCGCACCCTGGCCGCCGCGCCACGAACCCTGCGGATCGCTCTGCTGTCCGCGCTCGCCGGCGGCATCTGCCTGGCGGCGACGTGGGGTGCACTGGCCTGGCTGGCGGTCTCCGGCCGGATCGACCTCGCCGTCGCCGCGACGGCCGTGATCGCGGTGCAGACCATGCTCGCCGCCTTGACCCAGGTCGTCACCGGCGGCGCCGCGGTCTTCCACACCAGCCTGTACCTCGGCGACATGCAGAGCTTCCTCGACGAGGCCGCCGACCGCGCGCCCCAGCGGGGTCCTTGCCGTCTGGCCTCACCGGTGGACGAGATCCGTCTGGAAGAGGTCGTCTACCAGTACCCGGGCAAGGACAAGCCCGCCGTCGACGGCGTCTCGCTGACCCTGCGGCGCGGCCAGATCCTCGCGATCGTCGGGGCGAACGGCTCCGGGAAGAGCACCCTGACCCGGCTGCTGACCGGCATCTACCTGGCGGACAAGGGCACGGTCTCGTGGAACGGCACCGACCTCGCCGACGCCGACCCGGCCTCGGTCTGGCGCCTGACCGGCCTGGTGCCGCAGATCTTCGGGCAGTGGCCGCTGCGCCTGCGCGAGAACGTGACCCTCGGCCAGCCGCGTACCGACGACGACGCACCGGTGTGGGAGGCCGTCGACGCGGTCGGTCTGCGCGACGCCGTCGATGACCTCCCCGCCGGCCTCGACACCCTCCTCGCCCGGGACCTCTGGGGCGGCACGGAACTCTCCGGCGGCCAGTGGCAGCGCATCGCGTGTTCCAGGGCCCTGTACCGCCGGCCCGAACTCCTGATCCTCGACGAGCCCACCTCCCAGATGGACCCCCGGGGCGAACACCAGATCTTCGAGCAGATCAAGGCCATCGCCGCGGACCGCATCACCATTGTGGTCACCCACCGCCTGGAGAACACCAAGATCGCCGACCACGTCATCGTGATGGAGCACGGCCGGATCACTGAACAGGGCCGGTACGACGACCTCGCCCACGGCGGCGGAACCTTCGCCGAACTCCTGGAACTCTCCCAGGACCGCTGACCGACCTCACCGCGCCCCGCCCGAGAGGGAACCTCGTGACCGCCACCGCATCTACCGCGACCCCAGCTTATTGGGAGCCCTTGTGGCACAGCGGCCGTCGCTACCGGCCGCTGTGTCAGGCCGAGAAGCAGCTGATGGCCGAGCACCTCGGCCCCGGCGAGGGCCGTCCCGCCCTCGACATCGGCAGCGGCGACGGCTGCCTCGCCCGCCACCTCCACCACGAGCTCGGCTACCGCACGACCGGCATCGACTGCTCCCCCAGCGCCATCACGCTCGCCGCCGCCCAGGACGCCGGGCTGGGGCCGACGTGGCAGCGCCTGGACATCGCGACCGGCGATCTCACGACGCTCCCGGACGCGGCCTACGCCCTCATCACCTGCCGCCTGGTCTACCGATGGATGGACGACAAGCCCGGCTTCCTCAGCCGGGTCCGCCGCCTACTCGCGCCCGGCGGCACCTTCTGGGTCGTCACCGAGATCGCCGGCCGCCGCACGACCACCGAGCCGAGCCTCCTCGGCCTCGGCATCCCGCCGGCGGACGCCGAACTGCTCGCGGCCGGCTGGTCCGCCGCGCGGACCGCCGACCTCGACGTCCTGCGCTGCTACGCCCTGCGCCCCTGACCACCCGGCCCCGCGAACGGAAGGAAGTCCCTCGTGCTGGACGTCGAGAAGGAAATCGGCAAGATCTGGACCCTCTACGGCCGCCATCAGCTCGGCCGTACATTCGACCTGCCTGAGCTGGGCGAATGGGCCTGGGATATGTCGCAGGCCGGGCCCGGAATCAGCGTGCTCGGCGAGGTCGCCGGCCTGCGCGTCCTGGACCTGGGATCCGGAGTCGGCCGACACGCCGCCCACCTGGCCGCCCTCGGCGCCGACGTCACCGCCGTCGACGCCTCCCCCACCCAGCACCAGCGCGCCCTCGCCCGCTACCCCGACACCCCCGGCCTGCGCCTGGTGTGCGCCGACGCCGTCGACCACCTACGGGAAGCCGACCCCTACGACCTGATCTACTCCGTCAGCGGCATGCCCTTCCTGGATCCGCACCGCCTTATGCCCGCCCTGGCCAACGGCCTCAGGCCCGGGGGGCGGCTGGTGTTCAGCGCGCTGCACACCAGCTCCTGCGGCGACGGTCCGTCCGACTCCGTCACGGCCCGCCCGGAGATCCTGCGGCTGCCCGGCTCGGACATCGAGCACCAGATGCACATGTGGGTCCTCGAACCGCAGCTGTGGGAGGACCTCCTCGTCGACCACGGCCTTGTCATGGAGACGGTCACGACGATCGACTCCCCGCAGGCCGACCAGCCGCTGTCGTACCGGCTGTACGCGGCTCGCCGCCCGGAACGGATCCGCAGCCGGCCCCGGACGTCGGCGCCGCCCGCGCCCCACGCGGCGCTGGGGGTCGGCATCATCGTGCACGGCCCGGACGGTGCCCTGCTGGGGCGCCACCGGCGCGGCACGTGGGAATTGCCCGGCGGATCGTTGGAGCCCGGCGAGACCTTCGTCGAGGCCGTGATCCGAGAGCTCGCCGAGGAAACCGGGCTGACCGCGAAGCCGGCCGACGTGCAGCTGCTCGGCACGCTTCTCGACCACGTTGGCGGCGTCCTCCGGCTCACCGTGCCCGCGCTGATCACCCGCTGGTCCGGCACGCCACGGGAGCTGGAGAGAACGATCGGCTCGTGGCGATTCTGGAGCCTCGACGCACTGCCCCAGCCCCTCTTCGAGCCGAGCAGCCAATGCCTGACGGCTTGGAACCAGGACCTCCCCCTCGACCACCCGCCGGCCGACTTCCAGCCCTACGACACCCGCCTCTCGCCCGACTCACGGCCGACTCCGGACAGCTGATCGCCGCCGTGACCAGCACCCGAATCACTGTCGCGCTGCGCGCACCCGACCCGATCTCCCAGGCCGGAGTGATCAGTCAGCTGCGGCCCCGTCCCGAGATCACCATCGCCGACTGGCCCGAGGACGCCGTCCCGGAGGCCGAGGTCGTCGTCCTCGTGGTGGACACGGTCGACGAAGAGGTTCTGCGGCTGCTCCGCCACATCAATCGGACCAGCACCTCCCGCCCCGTCCTCGTGACCACCGACATCGACGAACAGAAGCTGGTGAGCGCGGCGGAGTGCGGGGTCGCCGGGGTGATCCGGCGCGCGGAGGCGACCCCCGAGCACCTGGTGCACGTGATCGGCACGGTCGCGAAGGGCGCCGGGCACCTCCCCTCCGACCTGGTGGGGCGCCTCCTAGAGGAGGTCGGCAGGCTCCAGGGCCAGGTCCTCGGCCCGCGCGGCCTGCACTTCACCGGCCTCGCCGCCCGCGAGATCGACGTGCTGCGCCTGGTGGCGGAGGGCTACAACACCGCGGACATCGCCGCGAAGCTCTCGTACTCCGAACGCACCATCAAGCACGTGCTGCACGGCGTCATCACCCGGCTGCAACTGCGCAACCGGTCTCACGCGGTGGCCTACGCGATGCGCCAGGGACTCATATGACCCAGCCCACCATCACACACGCCAGCGCTTCCGCTGGCGGACGCTCCCCCTGCAGAGACCAAGGAGTTCTGTTGTGAGCACTGTCCCGTGGGAGACCATCGGCCGACTGGCCGAGCTCTTCACCCGTCTCGACACCGAACGCGGGATCCCCGCAGAGCAGCAGTGGACCTTGCAGGTCCTCAAACTCACCGAGGAGGTCGGCGAGTCGGCCCAGGCCGTGATCGGCGCCTGGGCCACCAACCCCCGGAAAGGGCAGAGCCATACCTGGGGCCACGTCCAGGAAGAGGTCGCTGATGCCGCGATCACCAGCCTGGTCTCCCTGCACCGGATGCTGGGTGACGAGGCTCCGGCCTTCTTCGAAGCCCTGCTCGCCCGGAAGGCCGCAAGGTTCTTCGACCTGGACGGCGACACCAGGACGCCGCCTGGCGAAGGGGCGTGAAAAACGGTGCGGGCGAACAGGGAGTCACGCGGCAGAGGACCGGCGTGCAGGCGCGCTCTCCAGGTTTCCTCAACCGGCGGCCAGGGCCAGGAACTCTTGGACGCCCTCGGCGGCCGACACTTGCCGGAAGGCGGGGACGAGGTCCTGGACCAGGGCTTCGCAGCGCGGTGCTCCGATGCGGCGGGCGAGCCGAAGGGCTTCCCCGGCTGTGCGGGCGGCGATCTCCGGCTCCTTGAGTTCGAGGTGGCTCTTGGCCTGGTAGGCGAGGAAGACCCCTTTGGTCTTGTCTCGCTCGGGGGGCAAGAGGGCACGCCCTTCGGTGATCAGCTGGTGGGCGCGAGCCGTGTCGCCGAGGTCGAGGAGGGCTTGACCGGTATCGACGGCGAGATCGGCTTCGCCGTACCAGGAGCACCAGGCCGGCAGGGGTTTCGCGGTCGAGGCCGCGAGGAGTCGTTCGGCTGTGGTGAGGGCTCGTCGGGTCTCCCGCTCGTCTCCTTGGGCCGCCAGGGCCCGGGCGAGGCGGAGGTGGAGAAGGCTGCGGGCAGCGGGGTGATCGGTGCGGGTGATGGCGTGGGTGAGGATGCCGACGGCGGTGGGGTGGTCCTTGCACCAGGCGGCCTGATAGGCGAGGTCTCCGAGCATGGCGGCGCCCATGTCGCGGTCTCCGGTGGCGTGGGCGCTGTGGAGGGCGGCGACCCAGTGCTTCTGGGCGGTCGTGTGCTGTCCGCGGTCGAAGCGGTGCCAGGCGGTTGTCTGGGCGAGGGAGGCCGCGAGGTGGTGGAGGCGCCGGCCTGTCGGTTTGTCGTAGCGGCCGTGCTGGATCATGTCGGTGACGGTGGTGAGGTGTCCGTCGAGGAGCGCGGTGAGGTGCTGGCGCTGCTCGGTGGCGATCGAGCTGAGGCGCCGGGTGCTGTCTTCGAGGAGGGTGACCAGTTCGCCCCCTACGTTCGTGGGGCCCTTCGCGGAGGGGAGGACGACGGCACCCGAGCCTGCCCAGGTGGCGGCGAGGCCCGTGAGGGCTACGCCCGAAGCGGAAAGAAACGCACGTCGGTCCATGGTGCTGGTGAGGGCCTCTCGCAGGGCGGGCACGGTGCTGGATGGGCCAAGCGGGACGACGCCGGCGTCGCCGGCGAGGAGCCAGTTCGGCCAGTTGTCCGGGTCGACGTCGTCGGCCGGCATTCCCAGGGCCTCGGCGATGTCGTGCTGGGTGTCGGCCTCGGGGACGGCTCCCCGCTCCCACTTGCGCACGCGTTGTTTGTCCGCGCCGGAGCGCAGGCCGCGGCGGGCTGCGGCGGTACGGACCCGGGCCGCGAGGTCAGGCCCGGTCAGTCCGCGTTGCCACCGGCGGTAGGCGAGCGGGTGGGTGAACTGGTCCACGCCGATATACAAGCACCGGGCCGCGCCCTCCGTCCCTTCTTTCGACCGAAGGGGACTACCGGGGGACTACCGGCAACCCCTTTGCAGGAAGGGACAGTTGTCGCATCCTCGAAGTCCTGCACGAGTGGCGATGACAGCCCGATGTGGCAGGTCTCTTCGGCCTCTGCGGGCTCCATCGGGAGCTTCCTCGCGAGACCTAGACTCAGCGCTTCCGTCCCGACCGGTCCTCGTTGCCCGACCTCGGGTTGTGGCCGGCGGGCGTGATCCGACGACTCCTGAGGAGAACCGCGTGTCCGAGAAGACCATCAAGGCCAAAGCGCTGTGCTACATCGTGCGCGACGGCCGACTGCTGGTCCACCGCCATACCGACTTCCCCTGGGAGGAGGTAGGCATTCAGGTCCCGGCCGGCAGCATCCGCGATGGCGAGTCGCCCGAGGCGGCGGCGCTGCGCGAGGCCCGCGAGGAGACCGGACTGAGCGACTTCAAGATCGTGCGCAAGTTGGGCGTGACCTCGTACGACATGGGTCCGTACCGCCCCGAGATCCAGGAGCGGCACACGTTCCTGATGGAGCTGACCGAGCCGACGCCCGAGCGGTGGCCGAGCCAGGAGGACCACGACGGGCACGGTGAGCCGACGAGGTTCGAGTGCTTCTGGATCCCCCTGGAGACCGCGCACGTGCTCCAGTCCGGGCAGGGCGCGCTCCTCGGCCTCCTGGACGTCTGACCCACCCATCCGCCCCGACCCGCATCAGGGAGGCAGCCGATGCACAGCAGCCCCGTTCAGCACGGCCCGATCGACGAGCTGTACCGCGGCCTGACGGCCGACGACGGTGCGGCCGCCGTCTCGGTGATCCTGAAGGTGCGCGGCGAGACCTGCGACATCGACTGCCTGTACTGCTACGAGAAGCGCAAGGAGGCCCCGGGAGGAGCGCGGATCGACGCCGGGCAGGTGCGCCGGCTCGCCGAGATCTTCCCGGGCCGCCGGCTCGCGATCGAGCTGCACGGCGGTGAGCCGCTGACCGCGGGCCGCGAGCACATCGGCGAGGTGCTGCGCGAGCTCGCCGCACAGCCGTCCGTGATCCGTGTCTCCATCCAGACCAACGGTGTCCTGCTGGACGACGCGTGGCTGGACCTCTTCGAGTCCGCTTACCCGGGGCTGCGGATCGGGGTGTCTCTGGATGGGGACGCGAAGGGCAACGCCTGGAGGGTCGGGTACGACGGAGCGCCGGTGTACGCGAAGGTTGCTGCCGCCCTCCGGCTCCTGGCCGCTCGCGGGTGGAAGGCCGGGGTGATCGCGGCGGTCACGCCGGCCGTGGTCGGGCGCGCCGAGGAGGTCCTTGATCACCTGGCCGGGTTCGAGGCGGTCAACGCCGTCAGCTTCGTGCCGTGCTTCGACACCCCCGTGCGGCGGCCCACCGCCGTTTACGGCCGTCGGGTTCCGGCGAGCCGTCGGCTCCAGCAGGCGGCCGTCGGCGCCGAAGGCGGCCCGGCCTGGGCGATCAGTCCGTCGCAGTACGCCGAGTTCGTCCTGGCCGCCACGGCTCGGTGGATCGAGGGCGGGCACTTCGCCCGGCTGAAGCTGGAACCGGCGGTGTCGACGATCCGCCGGCTTCGGGGTCTGGGGACCGGCTTCTGCCACTTCTCCGACCTGAAGTGCGATCACGTCTTCACGCTCTACCCCGACGGCCGCCTGGGCAGCTGCGACGAACTCCCCTGGCCCCAGGCCCAGCTCACCCGCCTCGACCAGACCGCGGGAGAACCCGACATCGTCGCCGCCCAGCGCCGGCTCCCGCTGCTGAACCAGGGCAAGGACCTGATGGAGCGGTGCTCCGGCTGCTCGTACCGCTCAGCGTGCGGCGGAGGGTGTATCGCCACCCGCTGGCGCTACGAGAAGGCCGGCGACCCTGACGCCTACTGCGACTATCGCATGCGGATGATCGACGGAATCGCGGCCCTCCTCGCCCAGCCCGCCCACCCGGACGGCGCCTGGTGCCGCACCGCCCGCTGGCGCCCGCAGACCCCGAACAGCATGCGGGACATCGACGCCTTCCTCTCCCGGTGGGACCGCCCGGACACGGAACGTCCGCCGGTGCGGCTGCACACCAGCGCGTACGGCAACATCAACACCGTCGGCGAACCCGGCGTACACGAGGCCGACGACCTCGACCCAGGCCACCCGCAGTGGAACGAGGCGATCGAGGCCGGCGTCCGTCCACTGGTCGACGCCGTCACCGGCCCATGGGGCTGTGTCACGTACGACAGCTGCGAGGGCCACCCGTACCACGGCCTCGACATGCTCCCCACCGAACGCCGGATCGGGGTCCTGCCACGCGACCGCGCGGAGTACGCCCGCGTGGCCGCCGCCCTGTGCCGTGCGGCCACCGCTGCGGCCCCCGCCCTGCCCCCTTCGGTTCACGTGACGGTGGGCCGTGCCGAACTGGAGTGCGAGAGCAGCGGGCGCAGTGTCCCTGTGGTCGACCTGGTTCTGCTGCCCGCGCCCGGCCACGGCTGGGCGGAGTACTTCGCGGCCGTGGACGAGGCGACCCGGGCCGTCGCCGCCGCCCTCGGCGGCGAGCAGCCGACCGGCTACCGGTGCGCCTGCCCCGTCCCCGCGCCGGACGTGTCCCTTCGTGAGGGGGTGCCGGTGTGAGCGGAGAGCGGGCCCTCGACGAGCTGACTGTCCACCAGCTACTCGGGCGCATCGTGTACTTCCACGCCCTGCTCATCGCTCCCGATCTGCAGGCTTCCGATCGGCCGCCGGTGTCGGGACCGGCCTGCTGCCGCCATCGGGCTCCCGGCTCCCGGTCGCCGGAGACGGTGCTGGCGGGCTCCGCGTGGGGAGCGCTCCTGGAGGTCGCGGCCGAGTTGCCCGACCACCACCGTCCCTGCCCGCGCACGCCCAACGCGTGCTGCGCGGCCTGTCGTGTCATCGCGGCAGCGGCGGCGATAGGGAGCGGCTGGGCTGCGGCCGAGCACCGGGCCTACCACCAGCGTTCTCCGGCACCGGGGCTCCTGGATGCCTGCGGACGTGCAGCGGCTGGCCGGGTGGGGCGGGTCTTCGCCGCCCGGTACGCCACCGAGTGCGCGGCCCTGGACCTGCTCGCCGCCGAACCGCCGGCCCCCGAAACCCTGCCCGGTGTGGACGAGCTGCCGCTGACCGGCGAGCTACTGGCCCTGTGGACGGACCCGACCGCCACCACCCAGGCGCCCGTGGTCAGTTGGCTTAACCACTGCACCGGGGGCCTAGGCGACGTCCGCCGCGTGCTCGAATCAAGGAGGAACCCGTCGTGATCCACATCGCCGAGACCGTCGCCGTCGGAAGCGTCGAAGGCTTCCTCACCGACGGCGAGCGGGACCAGCTCGCCGCCCTGATGCGCGCCTTCCTCACCTCCGAGCGCCGAAGCCACTTCGGCGAGCAGCGCAGCAGCTCCATCCACGAGATCCCCGGCCACACCCCGGAGCAGGCGATGGCCGTGTACGAGCCGGCCGGGCGAGTGGAGATCCCGAAGATCCCCGAGCAGGCCGAGCAGCTGCTCCAGGACGCCTTCGACCGGGCCCGCCCCGCCTTGTCCCGCGTCATGCCGTCGATCACGACGTGCCGTCCGTGGACGTACGTCGAGTACGGGCCGGGGCAGCACATCACCTCCCACCTCGACGGCATCGCCCCCGACCCGCTCGCCTGGCCCCGGCAGATCGCCGGCATCAGCGTGGTGATCAGCGAGGCGGAGAACGGCGGCGGGTTCTACGTCGAGACCTCCTCCGATAGCCGCCTGTGGGACACCCGCCTCGGCCACTCTCCCGGCAGCGGCTACGCGCCCGGCATGTGGCTGGCGCACGACGGCGCCGACCACTCCGCCGACTGGTTCACGCAGATGCCCCGTACCCGCTGGACCGTGAGCGCCGCCCGGGGCACCGCCCTGCTCTACGGCTCCCAGCTCGCCCACGGCACGGAGCCGGTGGTCCGCGGGCGATGCGCGAAGTTCATCAGCTGGCTAACCGCCGAGGCCGGCGAGCGGTGAAGGGGATGCTGCTGGCCATCGAGGGCATCTCCGGGGCGGGCAAGAGCACCCTGCGCGACCGGCTCCTTGATGCCACCCTCGCCGAGGGCCTGCCGCTGGGGCACGTCGGCCAGTTCTCCTGGCTGTCGCTCCCCGCCACCCGGACGATCGTCCGCATGCGCTCCGGTCTCCGCGCCGCCGACAACACGGAAGCGATCTCCGCAGTACGCCTCGACCTGGACCTGCACGGCCGCCACAACCTGGCTCCTGCCCTCGCCCGCGGGCACGTCGTCGCCGACCGGCTCACCCTGTCGACCGCGTGCCAGCTCGCCCTGGTCCACGGTCTGCCCGTGGCCGACTGCGTCCGACAGCTCGCACACGTGCCCGCCGCACGCGCGAAGCTGACCGTCCTACTGACCACACCGGCCGGCCTGTGCCTTGAGCGGCTCTCACGCCGGGCCACGCAACGTCGCTTCGGCGATGACCCCGACACCGCGGCACGCCTCACCAACCTGTACGACCAGGCGACCACGGCCTGGACCGAGGTGACCGGGCTGCCCGTCTTGCGCCACCCCTGCAGCACCGGCTCCGACCTCGACACCCTGACCGCCATGTGCCTGAGCGCCATACGCCAAGCCCCCGCGCCCACCGCGCGCGTATAGGAGGAGTGCCCCAACATGTGTCTGCATCCGATGCACCCGGCCGCCTGGGTCCTCGACCAGCTCGGCACCGACGGATGGCAGGTCCACAACCTGCTCTCCTTCACCCGCGCCAGCACCCTGGCCCTCGTCAGCCGGGACGAGGCGGCGCCCGTGGTCCTCAAGGCCGGGTTCGGCAGCAACCACGTCCTTGCCGAACTCGACGAGAAGGACCGCCCGGCCGCGTACGGCTTCTACTGGTACGCCGAGATGACCCCGGCCGAACGTGCCCTCGCCCGCGAGGACTTCCGCCACGAGATCGCCGTCGCCCGCACCGCCACCGGCGCCGGACACGTCGTCCCGCTCCTGGAGGAAGGCACCACCGACCGGTTCGACTGGTACACGATGCCCTACTGCCCCGGCGGCTCCTTCCGCTCCTGGCTCACGACCCCGCGCGACGAGGAGACCACGGCCGCCGGGCTGGGCATCCTGGCCGACGTCGCAGCCGGCCTCGCCCACCTGCACGAGCGCGGCATCGTGCACCGCGACGTCTACCAGGAGAACGTCCTCGTCCACGACGGCCACGGCCTGATCACCGACCTCGGCGCCGCCCGGCTCACCACCACCGCCAAAGGCCCCGCCGGGCGCGGCCCGGAAGTCCACTGGCCCCCGGAGTACGCCTCTTCCTACAACACCGCCACCCCGGCCGCCGACGTGTTCAGCCTCGCGGTCCTGGTCCACCGCTTCGCATACGGCGACATCCCGCGCCACGGCACCCACCGCCTGGACTCCGCGCCGGCCCCGCTGCACCCGCTACTCACCGGAGCACTCGCACCGGAGCCTAGGGACCGCCCCACGATGGCGGACCTGCACGAGGGCCTCCGGCAGGCGGCCGACCAGACTTCCGCGCCGCAGCCGCGCCGCGGGCACTAGCCCACCTTTGGAAGGAGGGCCTGCGGTGCGCTCCGCCCGAGCACCCCCGCCCGGCCCGAGTACACGACACCCACCATCCCCACCCATGAGAGGGCAAGACCGACCATGACCGAGAAGCAGACGACCCCCGAGTCCTTCCTCACCGCTGTGGACACCCTCCGCGCCGACGAGGACACCGTCCGCGCCACCGCCCACACCTCCAGCGTCTCCGCCGACGGCTGGACGGCCACCGAGCCGACCTCCGTCGCCCCCGAGGGCGCCGACGCCTGAGACACCCATCTGACGCCGGCGGCGACCCGCCGGTAGTCATCCTGGGGCCGGCCCCGACGGGGTCGGCCCCAGGCCCAGCCCCGGGAAGGAACCCTCGTGCCCACACCCCTCGACTTCGTGTTCTCCCCCATCCGTGACCTGCACCAGGACCGTACCCGGCGGATTCACGGCCTTTTCCGGACCGCCGTCGGCGAGACCGAGCGGCCGGCCGACACCTACTGTCTGGCCCATCACGCCCTCGAAGGCGCCGAGGCCGCCGCCCGCGCCGGCGACACCCCCTCCTTCGACTGGTACCAGGCCCACCCCGACGCGAACGGGACCGCTCTGACCACACCGACCGCCGTCGGCCCTCGTATCGTCGTCTCGCCCGACCCGGGCCTCATGCCGCGGTCCCCGATCTCCGACACGGCGTACTACGTACTGGGCCCCGACACCACCGTCGCCTCGGCGGACGAACTCGCCCTCACCGCAACCGCCTTCGACACGGCAGCTCGGCACGGGTTCGGCGATCTGCTGGCGGACCACGCGGTGGTCACCTGTCTGCTCCGGCGCAAGGCGCTCGGCGACACCCTCGTCAGCTGGGCCATCACGCGACTTCCGGGAACCGTCTACACCGATCACGTCGACGCCCCTGTCATACTCGGCCGCGACCTGATTCACGAAGGTGGCCACAACTGGCTCAACGACGCCCTGGCCTCGATCGGTTGCAAGCTCGACGAGGCGGCCACGTTCCACTCCCCCTGGCGAAACTCCCAAAGGCCCGCCTTCGGCTTCCTCCACGCCTGCTGGGCCTTCCCCCTGACCATGATCTACACCGCTCGCGTCCTCACCGAAACCAGTGACCCCGCCATCCACCGCTTCCTGGCCAGCTACCTCGACCAGCAGCGCCGACTGCTCGCGACCACCACGCCCGATTACGCGCACGCGCTCGCACTCATTCCCCACCCCGGGCTCCAGCAGCGCCTGCGGAGCGTGTACACCGAGGCTCTCTCCCTGTAACCACCCCGGGCAGTCCTTGAACGGCTGGAACAAGATAAAGATCCATGCGCGAGCGGCGGCACCGCGGCCCCCACGACGTACGAGGGTTGGGACGACGGTGGAAGACTCCCGGGAACGAGGCGGATGTGGGGAGGAGTTGATGGTGGTCGAGAGCGGGGCTCCGACGGTCTTCCTGCTGGTGGGGCTGACGGGCTCGGGGAAGACGACCTATGCCCAGCGGGTGCTGGAGCCTCGGGGGGCGGTGCGACTGTCTGTGGACGAGGTGGTCTTCGCGCGGTACGGCCGGTACGGCGTCGACTACCCGGAAAACGCGTACTTCGAGAAGGAGGCTCCGGTCGTCGCCGAGCTGCACAAGCGGCTGGCCGAGCTGGTCGCGGAGGGCCGGGACGTGGTGTGGGACCACGGGCTGTGGCCGCGCAAGGACCGCGAGGCGATGAAGACGCTGGTGGAGTCGGCCGGCGGGCGGTGGCGGCTGCTGTACTTCCCCGTGGCCCGGGACGAGCTGCTGCGCCGGCTGGCGGAACGCAACGAGCGGGCGGACGCGAACGCGCTCGTCGTGACGCCGGAGGCGCTGGACGACTTCTTCGTGCGGTTCGAGGAGCCTCAGGGTGAGGGCGAGGAGATCGTGGAGCCGGGCTGGTTCTGAGGCGTCGGCGGGCGCCAGGCGGTGGTGATCGTGGCCGCTTCGGCGGCCCAGCCCTCGGGGAGGCGATCGAGGGTGACGCAGCAGAAGGCGAGGCGGGCGCGGTGATGTCGATGCGGCGGGAGTGCCGGTCGATGCGCAGCCTCTGCCCCATCTGGCCCTACCGCCCCACTTCGACTGTCCCCGACAGGCACGGTTCGCCGATCTCTGAGGACGACTCGTGTCCGCGAAGGTCGGAGAACGCCGGAGGCCACCTCCGACTGAGGCTGGCCTCCGGCGACCCGACGGGCCCGCTCAGATCTCGTCGGTCGGATCCCAGATGTACGGGAGTGTCGGGTCCTGCTCGTACAGGTCCCGACCGATCTGCTCCAGGAAGTGGATTCGGTTACGGAGTTGGGGCAGCAGCTCCTGGATCCGTCCCGACGCCTCCTTGGGGTCGGCCGGCAGATTGGCCCTGACCAAGGTCTTCATCTCCGCCCGGGCTTCGGGTTCGGTGGCAGCGTGAGGAAGCTTCACGATCGCGGTGTAGACCGAGACCTCCGAGACGCTCCAGGCTCCGTCCTCCTCCTTCACCGCCCAGATGACCGACTGGGCAGAGGGGGACAGGGTGAGCTGGCACCCGTCGCCCATGAGCCGGCTGAGCACCGGGAGGGGAACAGCGTCAGCCCCGGCCAGCGCGGCTGCTTCTTCTGCCGTGGGAACGGATATCCGTCCAGTAATCGCGTGAGCGATCCGACGTCGAGCTGCGGCGGCCGGCGGAGCCGGCTGCTGAACCTGCGACTCTTCTCCTGCAGCGCCGAGTGCGGTGTCCACGTCGCGCGCCTCCTCCTCGCCATCCTCGTTTGTCCACCAGGTGATTACGACCATGCGGCAGTCGGGAAGTGCTGCCGGATACAAGACGTGGGAGACGACGTCGATCGGTTCCCAATCCATCGCCGGGATAGACATCCGGAAGATGTGCCCGTCCCGGTTCTCCGTCAGCTCGTTCGTCGTCTCCCAGATACCCCGTACATCCTCGTCCTTGCAGACGTCACCGATCAGTTCAATCAGTTCGGCCGAGTCGCTCCCGCGGGCGAGGGCGAACTTCAGCATGCGGACGTACTCGCGAGCATGACGTTCCCAGTCGTGATACTGGACGCGCGCCTCGCCTGACGTGAGCGCCCACCTCATGAGATTGGCGCCGGGCTCAAGGACCCAGGGCCACCACTGAGCCATCGCCGGGTTGAATCCGATGATGTTCCAGTGGGCATCGCACAGGTAGGTGGGAGCCGGCATCTGCTTGTCGATCAGCAGGCGCAGACCACTGCGAACACGCGGATCTGCCGTGGCCCCGCTGTCAGCAGCGGCAATGGTCAGGTTGTTGTAGAGCAGCAGGGCGATGTACTCATCCCGATCCAGCTGGAGTAGTTCCGCAAGGCTGTCGCACTGGGAGCGGTCGAGGCGATTGCGGCCGTCACCGCGTTCGAGGGCTCGCCACCACCTCTCCGACCTGCCGACCGCGGTCGCGCACTCCTCTTGGGTCACTCTCCGCCCCCGACGGTGCCCAGCCGCCTTGCGCCAGGTCTTGAGCTGGCCGGCGAAGCCCATGACCTGTCCGGCCCACGGGGTCTCCTGCCCTTCGCGCTCCCTGCCAGCCGTCCGCTCCGCGCCTTCCCCGCCGCTCCCGGGGCCCGGGTGGAGGGGCTCAGTCGCGCCCATCCGCTCTCCTCGATCATCGTGTACTTCCCCTCGCATTGAGGGCTACCTTCCCCGAGCGGAGGCAACAAAAAGAGGGGGGACCTTGCGCGATACGCGCCGGCCCTCCCCTGCCTCTACTCCAGAGTACGAGATCATTTTCGGTGGCCAGGATCACCTCCTTCCACAGAGTGACGCGCCCCACATCTACCTACGCTCGCGTAGGGAAGAGCCCCAGGGGCAATAGAGACGCGATCCGCCCGAATCGGACAATAAACCGGCAAGGATTTTCCGGTTCCAAAACCGGCAATTAATTGCCGGTTTTTTCTCTCCACGCACCCTCGGCACCTTTACGACCTCTTCACGACCAACCCTCGACGGACACCCTCCCGCCATCCCTCCTTACAGGAAAGGCAAGTTGGGGGTCAGATCACTCCCCAGGGCCTCCCGTCAGCACCATTTTCTACGCGCGTAAACGCGGCTTGAGATGGCGTTGACGATGAATCCCGAGCGGGCTTAAATCCTGGACATCACCAGATCGGCGGCGTGATCGCCCCGTCGTCGAGGCAAGGAGAAAGAAGATCATTTCCGTTGAGCGGCAGACAGAGACGGGCTTCTACGACCCTGACCCCTCACCTGGGGGCACCGCAACCCACACGGACAGTGACGAAAACTAGTGCAAAGTATGGACTTGCGCCGGCGCTCTACGTATGTTCGTCGTCCCCCGCCGGGCAGCCCGGCGACCGGCGAAAGAGCGATATGAGGATCCGAGCAAGCACCTAGAAACGCCGCGGCGCCCAGGAGAGCCAACTCCCGGGCGCCGGAATGCGAAGAGTCCTACCTTTCCGCCGAGCCAACGGCGGACAGGCGACCCATCACCACCGCACCGGCCCTTCCTACGGGGCAACACCGGAGCGGCTTGTACTACAAGGAGAGTCTTGCATGAGCACGGCCCTGCGCGGAACCCCGTCCTCTGGGACCGGGCCCGTGGAGCCCACCGCGGTCACGGCTGTCACGGCTGTCACGAACCGTCCGGCACGCCGGCACGGCGGTGAGGTCTGATGGCCCGCATCCGCACGATCAAGCCAGAGGCTTGGGAGTCGGAGGACCTCGCCTCCGTCCCCGTGACAGCCGTACTGACCTTCATCGGCCTGCTCACCCAGGCCGATGACGCGGGCCGGCACCGCGACCTGCCAGCCGTGATCGCCGGGCGGCTGTGGGCCCTGCGCCCCGACCACACCCCAGCACATGTCGCCCAGGACCTGGAGCAGCTGGCCGAACGCGGCCTGATCTGCCGCTACACCGGATGTGACGGGAAGACGTGGCTGCACATCGTCACGTGGGATCGTCACCAGAAGATCAACCGCCCTTCGGTGTCCCGCCTGCCGCGCTGCCCGCTCCACGAGGCCAAGAAGCCGTGCGGCGAATGCGGCACCCGCGCGTGCCCGGCGCAGGGCCACCTCGGCCGCCGCGAGGGCGACCTGGTGGCGCCCGCCCTCATGAGCCCTCACGACGACCTCATGCTGGCTGATCCGCCGGCCCCTGGCGCCCAAGAGGCCCCCATCACTCCCTCAGCCCCTCGCGTGATGGAGGCCACTTCGCCGGAAGGGCTTGCTCTCTGGCGAGGATCCGAAAAAGTCGCAGGTCAGAGCGATGTCGCTGGATCCGGTGACGTGACGGAGGTCACATTCACTGAGGGTTCCGGTACTGGATCTAGGATCTTGGATCCTGGATCTTCCCGTAGGGGGCGCGAGGCGCCCGCGCCGGTCCCCTCCTCGGAGCAGGTGCTGGAGTCCGCCGAGGCGGGCGAGTGGTCGGCGAAGCGGCTGATGGCGGAGTACCTCCGCGGATGCAGCCGCCGTCCGCCGAAGACGTTCCTCGGCCATCTGGGCAAGGAGATCCGCCAGCTGCTGGACGAGGGCTTCGAGCCCGGCTCGCTGCGACCCGCGCTCGACCGCCTGCGGGCCAAGGGCCTGCACCCGAGCGTCCTGCCGAGCCTCGTCAACGAGGTGGTCAACTCGGCGCCGTCCTCCGCCTCCGGCGCGGGCCCTTGGGCCGCCGCCTACACCCCGTACCTCAATCCCACCGCCCCGACCGGGACCTTCGGAGTCGCCCTGTGATCCGCTCTCGCCTCGACGACCCTCAGACGGCCGCCGACAACCCGGCGATGGCCTGGATGCAGCGCAAGCTCGCCGAGCGGGGCATCGACCCGAACGTCACTGCGCCGCTCGCCGAACGTCCTGAGCCGAACCCGGCCCTGGAAGCCGCCCAGGAGCGCATCCCGTACGAGTACCGCGCCGCTCAGGCCGAACATCCGGACGTCGCCCGCTGGGTACGCTCCATCGCCGACGCGGCGGTCGGCCACGCCGCCAACGCCCTCGCGCCCCACGTCGGTCGGGCCGGTCAGCGCGAGATCACCCACGGCCGCAGCCTGCTGCTGTGGGGGCCCACAGGCGCCGGCAAGACCCACGAGGCGTACGGGGCGATCCGCGCGCTGACCGCTGCGGGGTGCGGGGTGCGGTGGGAGGCGACGACCGCAGCGGACCTCTACGGCGCGATGCGGGCCCGGAACGGGCTCGATCCCGAGTACCTGCTGCGCCGGATCGTCCGCGTACCGCTGCTGCTGCTGGACGACCTCGGCGCCGCCAAGAGCAGCGAGTGGACGGAGGAGATCACCTTCCGCCTGCTCAACTGGCGCTCGGAGCACCGCCGGCCGACGATCATCACGACCAACCTGCCGCCGGTGCGCACCGAGCACATGGACCCTCGCCAGCCTGTCCTGCGCGACAAGATCGGCGACCGCGTCCTCTCCCGCCTGTCCGGCATGTGCACCCCGGTCCACCTCGGCGGCCCCGACCGCCGCTTCCGCGCCGCCGCCTGACGGCCCCGGAACCCCTCACCTGCTTCTCGCCGCCCGCCCCAGCCGCGCGCCGACCACCACCTTCGCGTGCCGCGCCGCTCCTGCCTGCCCGGCGGCATCCCCTGGAGACACCCATGCGCCACATCACCACCAACGCCAGCAGCCCGACCCCGCCCGTACGAGGCATCGCTGATATCTCCTGGCACGCCCGCGGAGCCTGCCGGGACCTGGAAGCCGACGAGGCCGACCGGCTGTTCTTCTCGGCGCCGCGCGCCCTCTCCGACATCGCCGAGGCGAAGTCGTTCTGCCACCGGTGCCCCGTCCGCCAGGACTGCTTCACCCACGCCCTCGACAACGACATCCGCTGGGGCATGTGGGGCGGACTGACCCGAGACGAGCGCCGGCCCTGGCACGCCAAGGTCGCCAAGCGCCTCGACTACGCCCGAGTGCGCGCCGCGATCATGGGCCGGGACGTGTTCCTCACCGCCGCCGAACGAGACGCCGTCGCCCGCCACGCCTACGTCCGCAAGTGGACCCCCGAGCGCCTCTCCTACGTCCTCGCCGTCGACCTCGACCATGCCCGCGACCTTCTGCGAGACGCCGGCCACGCCATCACGGACCGCGACCGCTACTGGACGCCGGCGGACCCGGACGACAACGAGGCCGACGCCACGGAAGAAACGTTCTGCCCGGTCCCCCGGCAAGCCCAGACGGATGACCTGATCGATGCCCTGCGGAAGGCGGCATGAGCCGTCTCAGCCCCACCTCACCCGCCTCCATCCACGCCGAACGGAAGGTACCTGTTGACCGAGGAGACTGCGGACCGATACGCCCTGACCGCAGCCGTGATGGTGATCGCGGTGCTGACAGGGTCCGGCTTCTGGCTCTCCTACGCCCACCTGGCGGAAGTCGCCGCACGACACGGCCTCGACAGCTCGCCCATCCGGCAGTGGGCCTGGCCGGCAACCCTCGACGCCTTCATCGTGGCGGGTGAGCTGCTGATGTTCCGCGCGGGCCTGCGCCGACGGACGGACTGGTGGGCGATCGGCGTGACCGCCACCGGATCCATCGGATCGATCGCTCTCAACGTCCTCGGCGTCAGCGGTGCGACCCCCGGTCCGGTGCCGCACCTGGACTACGTGGTCGCCGCAGTCCCGCCCACGGCCAGCATGCTCGCCTTCGGGGTGCTGATGCGGCAGATCCACCAGCGCGTCGCCCGCCCCCTGCCTAACGAGGAGCCGGTCCGGGCCTCCGAACCCGGACCGGAAGCCGAACCCGGACCAGCCCCGGAACCCGGACCAGCCCCGGACCACCGCCCGAACCCGGACCCCGAACCCGGACCGGAGACCGAACCCGGACCGACCCCGGAACCCGGACCAG